>DAOUML010000403.1:0-2151 GCA_034411635.1 Anaerolineales bacterium | reverse complement strand
CCCTGCCCCTTGATATAATTCTCTCACTCTTAACCATTCTGGAGCCACCATGAGCAAAAAATTGACCGGAAACGAAATTCGCCAGACCTTCATCGATTTCTTTGTTGAACACGGACATACCTTTGTACCCTCCATGTCGCTCGTGCCGGGTGGGGATGCGACCCTGCTCTTCACCAACTCAGGCATGGTGCAGTTCAAAGATGTCTTCCTCGGCACCGACAAGCGCGATTACACCCGCGTCGCCAACTCGCAAAAATGTATGCGCGTGGCGGGCAAGCACAACGACCTCGACGACGTGGGCCGCGATGACACCCACCACACCTTTTTCGAGATGCTCGGCAACTGGTCGTTCGGTGATTACTACAAAGAAGACGCCATCGCCTGGTCGTGGCAACTGCTGACCGAGGTCTGGGGGCTGCCCAAAGACAAACTCTACGCCACTTGCTTCAAGGATGATAAGGGCAACGTCCCAACCGACGAGGAAGCCGCCGAAATCTGGAAGAAGCAGCCCGGATTTGACCCCAGCCACGTTCTCTACTTTGGGCGCAAGGAAAACTTCTGGCAGATGGCCGAATTCGGCCCCTGCGGGCCATGCTCTGAAATTCACATCGACCTGGGCGAGGGACACGACAACCTGCGCGGAACGCCGCATCAGTGCGGCGTCAACGGTGAGTGCACCCGCTACCTCGAACTGTGGAACAACGTCTTCATTCAGTACAACCTGTTCGAGGATGGCCGCCTCGAACCACTGCCCGCCAAGCATGTTGATACCGGCATGGGTTTTGAGCGCATCGTATCCGTTCTTCAGGGCGTCGATTCGAACTACAAGACCGACCTGTTCAGCGGCGCGATGGACACCCTGTCGCAACTGACCGGCAAGGCCCGCGAAGAAATGTACGCCGATTTCACGCCCTACCGCGTCATCGCCGACCATGCCCGCTCGGCCGCCTTCCTGATTGCGGATGGCGTTGTGCCGGGTAATGCCGGGCGCAATTACATCTGCCGCATGATTGTCCGCCGCGCGGCCCGTTTTGGGACGAAAATCGGCCTGACCGAGCCCTTCCTCGCCAAAGTGGCCGATGCCTTCATCAGCGAATACGGCGCGTTCTACCCCGAATTGCTCAAGAATCGCCAGCCCATTCTCGAAAATCTGACTCGTGAAGAAATCCGCTTCGCGCGTACGGTTGAGAGCGGCGTGGCCCACCTGCAAGACCTGCTCGATGAACTTAAGCAATCTGGTCAGATTGTGTTGGACGGTCACAAAGCCTTTGAACTATACGCCACCTACGGCCTGCCCTTTGAAATCACCCGCGACATCGCCCGCGAACAAGATCTGGACGTGGACGAAGCCGGGTTCCGGGCCGGGATGGACGAACACCGCCTCGCTTCCGGCGGTGGCAAGGCCATGGGCGCGCTCGGCGGCGAAGATTCGGAATACTTCGCCGGGATTTTCAAGGAACTGCAAGCCGCCGGCAAACTGGGCGAAAAAGGCGTCGAATACGACCCCTACAACAGCCTGCAAATCAACGCCGAAGTCCTGGCCCTGGTCGTGGACGGGCTTTCCGTTTCCGAAGCCCAGGCCGGCGACCGGGTCGAAATCATCATTCCGCGCACCGGCTTCTACATCGAATCCGGCGGTCAAGTTGGCGATACCGGAACCATCTCAACTCTCCCCGTTGGTCGAGTAGATGGCGCGGTCTCGATACAGCCTGACGGCTTACTCGACCAGCAGCGCCATCGTACCGAGACCGGGGGGCAAGGCTGGCAAATCGAAATCACCGCCACCCGCCGCCCCGCCGCGGGACTCATCTCGCACATCGGCGAGGTCGTCAGCGGACGTCCGCGCGTGGGTGACAAGGCGATGGCCGAAGTGGACATGAATCGCCGTCACGACATCATGCGCAACCACACCGCCACCCATCTCATGCACGCGGCCCTGCACCAGGTTTTGGGCGAACACGCTCGCCAGGCTGGTTCGTTGGTCGCGCCCGACCGTTTGCGCTTCGACTTCAACCATCCCGAAGCGATGAGCGCCGAGCAGATTGAGCGCGTCGAGCGGCTGGTTAACGAGGCCGTGGCCGCCGATATGACGGTGATGCCCAAGACCAAATCGCGCGATGAAGCGATTGCCGAAGGCGCGATGGCCCTTTT
>DAOUML010000402.1:0-4590 GCA_034411635.1 Anaerolineales bacterium | reverse complement strand
AGCATCAATATGAAGACCAGTAAAAACCTGTAAAATGTGTTGGTACGCATAGCGCAATTATAATCGTTTGTAATGCGCGCTTTTTCTGATCGCCGTTGTATAAGCAGGCCATAGATTTTCAAGCATCTAATTCTTAAATCTGGGAAACCCTGCGGGTATCCCGTAAATGTAATTTGATATGTTCATTCACAATTTCGAGATGTTCCTGCACCGTATACTCCCGTGAGCCTTTTCTGTAGGGAATGAGCGTTAGCGCCGGGCTGAGAATGTTCGCCTGGAGGATGGCATGGGCCGTCTCGAAACGCGCCAGCACCTCGACCAGGGTCAGGTGCGCCATTTCGTCTACACCACCCTGGTTCAAGTCGCGCAAACGGCCTTTGAGTGGCGACGGCTGGCGTCCATGGGCCAAATCATCCACGTTGCGGGCAAAACTCTCGTGCCAGAAGGTCAGGTGGGCGAGTACATCTTTTGCCGACCAAAGTTCATAGACCGGAGACGCCGGGTCGGGCAGGGATCGGTAAAAGTCCAGCAGTTGAGCGGCGGTATCGTTCAGTTGTGCTAACAGGACTTCACGGGGTTTCATAATCATCGATTTCATACTCGATTAACTGCGGCACATTCTGGACAGTCAATAGCCAGCCTTTAAGGTCGTCCTGGCTCAGGCTGCCCTGGTAGTGATTGCCCTCCCGATTGGTTTGCTGAATGGCCTGCCAGAGCGATTCGGAGTCGGCGCTGGCGATTTTTGCCAACGAGCCATAGCCAGCCGCTACCAGCAGACGGGCAAATTTTGGTCCAACCCATTTCGCGCGGGCCACATCGGTCAGGCGGGTCAGGTCCAAAATGTCATCCAGCGCAATTTGAGTCTCGTGCGCCAGAGCCAGGCGGTTTGCGGCGGTTAAAACATGGGGGAAAAGTTGGGCCGTGTTTTTGATGCCGCGCTGCGCCAAAGGCTGCGCCACCTCGGCGTGGACGCCCGGAAAATCCTTCAAGTCGATGGGTTTGGGTTGGTTGCTGTTTACTTCGCGGCGCAAGAGAGTCAGGTAATCGATGGGCAGGCCGGTCTGCGCGGAAAATGACTGCAGATCGACTTTGCTGTTGAGTGATTTTTGCAACTGGGCCAGGTTTTGGATGCCATATTGGGCCAGGCAGGCAAAGCGCTCGTCGATATTCTCTTGCAGGATTTTCTGGCTCGGCAGCAGTCGGGTCGTTTTGAACAGGTTTTTCAACCTTTCGAGGCTAAAAGCGGCCAGGTCAGCATAATAACCATTGGGAATCATATTTTCTCCTGGATTATCCTTTGAGCGTCTTTTTTGCATCCTTGAGCGCCCAGGCATAATGCGCGGCGCTGATGGAGTTCAGGTAAGACATCAGGGTATTGTTGTTCATCCATTGGTACAGACCAGGCGTGGTCAGATCGGCATCGGGCAGGGTTTCGATGAACTGGACAGTTTTTCGGTGCGATTCGCGGAACAGACTCAGCGCTTCCTCTGCCGTCAGGTGTTGATATTTCTCGTAGATGGCCTGGTTCAGCGCTGGAAGTTGATTCCATTTGTAGCCAGGGGCTGGCACTTCGGGCATTTCTCCCTGACTGCCGCCTTCGTACCATTTAAAGAACATCTGCTGCCACTCTACCAGGTGGGCAAGGATATCTTTAACCGCCCATGCGCCGGGCGCGGACGAATATGCCATCTCTTCGGCGGTCAGTGGGGCGAGGAATTTTTCCAGGGCGGTGTATTGTTTTTGGATGCTTTCGAGCAGTTGGGTTTTGTTAAGTGGTCGGGACATGGGGGCTCCTGAATGATGAATGCAGAATGCAGAATGAAGAATGATGAATGCAGAATGATGAATGTAGAATGATGAATGCGGAATATCGTGTAGCCAGTCGAGTGTGTCAAGTATCGAATATCGAATATCGGCTATCGAGTATCGAATATCGACTTACTTCACCACCGGATGACGCAGAATCGTCTTGAGTTTGGCCGGGTCGGCGCGCATGGGGTCGCCGAGATAGATTTCGTGGTGGTGGCCGGTTTTTTGCAGGGATTCGGCCTGGAGGTAGGCGTCCATTTTTTCAACGGTGGCAGGTTCGGCGGCGTAGGGGCCGAGGTGGAGCATCTGAACGGCGAGTCCTTCGTGAAACGGTTCCAGCCGAAGCCGGGAAAAGGCTTCCATCTCCCCCTTCTTTTTGCGCAATTTGAGCAGCGCCTCGGCAAATATTTCGGGGGTGATCAGGTCGGGCTGCATGATTTGGACGGTGTAATGCCAGTTGTCTTTGATGTTGATATCAAAGCGGCCATCTTCGACCCACCACAGGCCTTCGAGCGGCATGACCGGGTAATCGACCGGGTTTTCGCTGCGCTTTTTGAACATGAATTTGAGGGTGTAAGACGCGCCATAGAGGGCACTCAGGGCTGCCGAGAAGCCGGGCGAGTCGCTGGGGCCATGACCGGGTTCGATGGCGCCGTCGATGCGCAGGTAGTTCAGGCGCGGCACAGTTACCAGTTGCGGGGTTTTGGCGGAGGCGCTGAATAGGGGTTTGTATATTTTTTTGAGTTCGAGGGTTTGCATGGGGGGCTCCTGAATTCAGAATAATGATGAATGGTGAATTTTGTGTTTAAATGTCGTGTTCCGTGGTTGCCGTCGTGGTGGAAAGGTTTTCGTACAATTTGACTGTTTCCTTTGCCCGTGCCAGCACCATCTGCCGCACTTCGGCTGGTTCCAGCGCTTCGACCGCCGGGCCATACGCCAGGACGTTGGCCGCCGCCGCGTGGACATCTGGCGCGCTGAATGTGACCGTTACCGCGCCATTCGGTTCTTCGCTGAGTGTTTCCCAGTAGCCGCGTCCGTATTGCGCGAGATGGGCAAAATCTGGCGCGAAGCGCATGGTCACTTTGAGCGGCTGGGCTTCCATCCAGTTCTGGCCCAGATAGGCGCGGATGTCGAAATCGGCGGGGATGGAGAAACCCTGGCCGGTCAGGTTCAGTTCGACGATGCGGTCGACGCGGAAGGTGCGCAGCGCTTTGCGCAGGTGACAGTAGCCGACGACGTACCACCAGCCGATGGAATGCACGAGCGCATACGGGTCGAGTTCGCGCTGTTCGCCATGTGGACTTGCTCCGCTCTGGTAGATCATGTTTACCCGATGAGTCTCGCGCACGGCCTGGCGCAGTTTCTCCAGGCTGGGGGCCTGCATTGCGATATCGGCGCGGTTCATGCCGGTTGCTACCAGCGACCGCTGCGCCCAGGCGATTTCCTGACGCTGCTCGTCGGGCAGGACATTGTCCAGTTTGGCGAGCGCGCCCTGGGCGGCCTCGTGATAGAGCGTTCCCCACATCTCATGCACAAGGCTGGTTCCAAGCGTAATGGCGACGGCTTCCTGCGGGGTAAATACCAGCGGCGGGAGTTTGTAGCCGCGCACCAGCGAGAATCCGCCATACGGGCCGCGCTCGGCATAGACGGGCACGCCCATTTCGTCGAGCATTTCGAAGTAGCGGTGCAGGGTGCGAATCGAAACGCCCAGTTTTTCGGCCAGGTCGGCGGCTTTTTGGCCTGGCTGGCGCTGAAGGGTGAGAATCAGGGTGATGAGGCGAGTGGCAACGTTGGTCATGGGTCACTTTCTGGCATGATTATAGAATGGATATATGTCATATTATGACATATATCTGCGATTGTTCCGCATTTCATTAACGATTCATCTGAATATACTAGAAAAATATCATAAATATTGACAATTTCTCTCCATTTTGCTATAATCGGTTCAATCTTAAAAATATAAACCTAAAGGCCTGAAACCTTTAGGTTTTATGATGAAATATCTAAGGAGACAACATGTCGGAATTGGTCATCAAAAATTTGCATGTCAGCATTGAGGGCAAGGAAATTCTGAAAGGTCTTGATCTGACTATTAAGCAAGGCGAAATTCACGCGATTATGGGCCCGAACGGCACCGGAAAATCGACCCTGGCCTATACGCTGATGGGTCATCCAAATTATGAAGTTACCGATGGCGAAATCTGGTTCAAGGGCGAAAATATCCTCGAGTTGGAACCCGATGAACGCTCGCGCGCCGGTATTTTTCTGGCCTTTCAGTACCCGGTTGCCATTCCTGGCGTGACCGTCGCCAACTTCCTGCGCTCAGCATTGAACGCCCGCCGGCGCGCCGAAAATCCTGAAGACAAAGGGATGCCGATTCCCGAATTTCGCAAGATGCTCAAAGAAAAGATGGGCTTGCTTAAGATGGATCATTCTTTTGCCGGGCGTTACCTGAACGAGGGCTTTTCTGGCGGCGAAAAGAAGCGCGCTGAAATCTTGCAAATGGCGACTCTTAAGCCTGAAATCGCCATTCTGGATGAGACCGATTCAGGCCTGGATATTGACGCGTTGCGCATTGTTTCAGAAGGCGTCAATGCCCTGAGCGGCCCTGAGTTGGGCGTATTGGTGATTACCCACTACCAGCGCTTGCTCAATTACATTAAACCCCATTTTGTGCATGTGATGATGAATGGCCGCATCGTTGAATCGGGTGGCCCCGACCTGGCTCTGCACCTCGAAGAGCATGGCTACGACTGGCTGCGTGAAAAGACGGAAGAA
>DAOUML010000401.1:0-4135 GCA_034411635.1 Anaerolineales bacterium | reverse complement strand
GAAGCAATCTCCAAAAGGTCAGTTTTGCCCATTAAACGGGAGACTGCTTCGGCAAAGAGCGCCTCGCAGTGACACCCTTCGGACTTTAAGAAAGTCCTGACACGCGAAGCGCGCCTTTCTTAAGGAAATCAACCCAGTCCTCAAAGGGTTGGGAGATGTACGCAAAATGGCCTATCTGGGCGGCGCATGTGCCGCCAGATAGGCCATTTCAGGGTTATTCCCCTTCCCGCTGGGAAGGGGCAGGCTGGTTTTATTTGTCGTTAAGCGCGGCCACGCCCGGCAGTTGTTTGCCTTCGAGGAATTCGAGGCTTGCGCCGCCGCCGGTGGAAACGTGGGTCATTTGTTTGGCGACCCCCGCCTTCTTAACCGCGCTGGCGCTATCGCCGCCGCCGATGACGGTAATGGCGTTGGATTCAGCCAGCATTTTGGCGAGGGCAAAGGTGCCTTCAGCAAATTTGGGGAACTCGAAAACACCAACAGGGCCATTCCAGACGACCAGCTTGGCATCGCTCAGGACGGCGCGATACAGTTCAATGGTTTTGGGGCCAACATCGAGCATGCGCCAGCCGGCTGGGATAGAGTCGACATCGACCACCTGGCTTTGGGCCTCGGCGTCAAATTTATCGGCAATGACGGCATCAACCGGCAGGACAAATTTGTCGCCCACGTTTTCGAGAATCGATTTTGCGGTTTCGAGGGAGGCTTCTTCAACCAGGCTGTCCTGCATGTTCAGGCCTTTGGCCGCCAGGAAGGTGTTAGCCATGCCGCCGCCGATGATGAGTTTGTCGCATTTGGCGAGCAGGGTTTCAACAACCAGAATTTTGTCGCTGATTTTCGCGCCACCAAGAATGGCAACGTAGGGATGTTCTGGTTCGCCAACCGCGCGCCCCAGGTATTCAAGTTCCTGCTCCATCAGGAAACCGGAAACAGCCGGCAGGAAGCGGGCAATGCCTTCGGTGGAGGAGTGAGCGCGATGGGCTGAACCAAAGGCGTCGTTGACATAGATATCTGCCAGAGCAGCCATTTGTTTGGCGAGTTCGAGGTCATTCTTTTCTTCGCCAGCATGGAAGCGGGTGTTTTCGAGCATCAATACGTCACCGGATTGAAGGGCCTGGGCAAGGGCTTCGACTTCCGGGCCGACGCAATCGGGAGCCATCTGGACAGGTTTGCCAAGCAGGGCTGAAAGGGCTTCGGATGCGGCTTTCAGACTGAACTCAGGATTGCGGGTTCCCTTGGGACGTCCGAGGTGGCTGGCAAGCATCAGGGAAGCGCCCTGGGCCAGGACATATTCGATGGTCGGCAAAGCGGCCTTAATGCGTTTGTCGTCGGTTACTTTGCCATCGGCCATCGGCACGTTGAAATCGACGCGCATGAAGACGCGCTTGCCTTTGAGGTCGAGGTCTTTTACGGTTTTTTTGTTCATCATAAAATCCTTACGAAACACGCAATACGACAATAATTCGTATTGCGTGTTTCGTGAGTTGGACAGAATTAGAGGGACTTCGCCATCAAAACGGCCAGGTCAGCGGTGCGGCAGGAGTAGCCCCATTCGTTATCGTACCAGGTGACGACTTTAACGAAGTTGCTCTTGTCTTTGCCGAGGACGCTGGTGAAGGGCAGATCGACCGATGAACTGTAGACGCTGCCTTTGAAGTCCATGCTGACAAGCGGTTCATCAACGGCTTCGAGGATGCCCTTGAAACGCGGGCTGGCGGCGGCATCACGGAAGGCCTGGCGCAATTCTTCGGTGGTGGTTTCTTTATCGAGTTCGGCGGTGAAATCGACGACAGAAACGGTGGGGGTGGGGACGCGCAGAGAGTAGCCGTCGAACTTGCCTTTCAGATCGGGAATGACCAGAGCAATCGCCTTGGCAGCGCCGGTGGTGGTCGGGATGATGTTCAGGCCTGAGGCGCGGGCGCGGCGCAGGTCGGAATGGGGCATATCCAGCACTTTCTGATCGTTGGTGTACGAGTGGATGGTGGTCATAAAACCGCGGCGAATGCCAAACAGATCATGCACAACTTTGGCCGCCGGGGCCAGACAGTTGGTGGTGCAGGAAGCGTTGGAGACAACGTGGTGGCTGGTCGGGTCGTACTGGTCTTCGTTGACGCCCAAGACAACGGTCAGGTCTTCACCCTGGGCCGGGGCCGAAATGATAACCTTCTTCGCGCCGCCAGAAGTGATGTGATTGACTGCGCCTTTAACCGTCTTGCCTTTTTTGTTGACGCCATCTTCTTTGATGGTGAACAGGCCAGTCGATTCGATGACGATGTCGATGCCCAAATCGCCCCATTTAATGGCAGCCGGGTCGGTTTCTTTGAAAACCTTAACCATCTTGCCATCAATGAGCAGGCCGTCGTCAGCAACTTCTACGCTACCGTCAAAACGACCGTAAGTTGAGTCATATTTCAGCAAGTGCGCCATTGTATTCATGTCGCCAATATCGTTAAAGGCAACAACTTCCAACTCATCCGGGTACATATCGCGAATCGCCTTGAGAACCTGGCGGCCAATGCGCCCAAAACCATTGATACCAACTTTTGTAGTCATAATAAGTAAACCTCCTCAGGTTTTAGATTGTGATTTTTTACACAATTGGAATTTTATCATAAACCCGGCTAGCAAGGCCTGGATTTTATGATTTTTGACAAAATGTTAACTTTCACTCCAGCAGTGGGCCGGTGCGCTCAAAGAGCAAGTCCATCAGGGTTTGAGCAAGTTTATCGGAATCGTGCCGCCAGGGATGACCTTCATCAACCAGATTCGCGCCATAGAGCGGGATGTTGCCTGTTTCCCCTGCCAATTTTACCCAATCTGACTGATTTGTGAGTGGCGATTCGTAGAAATTATTATAGACAATTATATCAGGCAAACCTGCGCCGACATGCTCTTCCAGCACACGAACATGATCTTGAACCGAAAATTGACTGGTTTCTCCAGGCTGGGTGGCAATATTAACCACAAAGGCTTTCAGCGCGCGGCTGGCGCGCAAGGCTTCATGCAAATCAGGCACAAGCAGGTTGGGCAAAATGCTGGTGTAAAGGCTACCCGGCCCAATCACAACCAGGTCGGCGGCCAGAATGGCCCGCACCGCCGGGGGAAAGGCAAAAGGCGAATCTGGCTCCAGCCATACGCGACGCACCCGTCCTGGCATTTCGGGAATGGCACTTTCTCCGGTTACGCGAATGCTGGCGGTCTGATTGGGCAATTCAATGTCGGCCACCAGGTGAACATTATGTAAAGTGGCCGGCAGGACGCGTCCGCGCACGCCCAGCACGCGGCCTGATTCGGCCACAGCCTCTTCAAAACTGCCCACAATTTCAGCCAGGGCCGAGATAAACAAATTTCCAAAAGAATGCCCGCCCAGGCCAGATTGTTCGCTAAATCGGTATCGAAAAAGTTGGGTGAGCATGGCTTCATCATCAGAAAGCGCGGCCAGGCAGTTACGAATATCGCCTGGCGGCAGAATGCCAAGTGACTCGCGCAAGCGTCCTGAAGATCCCCCGTCATCGGCCACCGAAACGATGGCGGTCAGGTTGGATGAGTGGTTTTTCAATCCGCGCAGCAGGGTCGCCAACCCATGCCCCCCTCCGAGAACAACAATGCGCGGCCCACGCCCTTTGCGGCGGTAACTAGCAATCTGGTCAACCAGGCGTTGGCCGGGACGAACAAAAGGACGCAACAAGGCGCGGTTTAACCCTGCCATGCCAATTAACATTAAAACCAGCCCCAGCCCGGCAAAGATGAAAACGCGCAAAGGCCGCGCCAGGGATTGCAACGCAACCACCTCCAGCACGGGCGTCAGGCTGCTTTCGGGCGGGGTGGTGCGATAGACATCGAGCAAGGCCAGGGCCATGCCAACGGCCAACAAAGTCAGTCCGAGCAAAACCACGCCAAACCAGCGTTTAACCCCCAGGCCAGGGCTCAACCAGAGAAAAAGCCCATCGATTTCTTGCCTGATAATTCTAAAAAAGACTGTGATTTTTTGCACAGTGAAGGATGATAGCAGTCTTGCGGCGATACGTCAACAAATATTTCAGCAATTCTCAATATACGACGGCAGGCAGATGCTTTGCCAAGTATTTTCTGGCACAAAAGCGGCTGGAGAGCTCAGCGGGCCCTGCTGTCAGATAGC
>DAOUML010000400.1:0-5285 GCA_034411635.1 Anaerolineales bacterium | reverse complement strand
CGTTTGGAGTAAGGCATTTGAGAATTTGCTTTCAGGCGACATAAACCCCCATTCGGGGACGATGTGTCGCCCTACGAATATCAGTTCGTAGGCAGTTACAAAATCCTTCTGAAAAACAAAACGCCCCGTCAATGCAAATTGCGGGGCGTTTTGTTATGTCTGCTGCTCAAATTACGGGCCTGGCTGGGCCTGCTGGGCGGCCAGGTCGATTGCTTTCAATTCAAAATAGGCATCCATCACCAACTTGACAATTGGCCCGGCCACGCTGGCGCCTTCGCCGCCGTTATAGGCAAAGGCAACCACCACAATTTCAGGGTCATCATAGGGCGCGTAAGCAACGGTCCACGAATGCGAGGGCCAGGCCCCAAATTTGCATTTGTCGGCGGCCAGGGCTACCGCGTCACAATATTCCGCCGAGCCGGTTTTGCCTGCCGGGGCATAAGAAACGGGCCGTTGCTTGCCATCCACAATGGGATTAAAAACATCATACAAAGTTCCCATGTCTGAGTCAGTAACGGCTCTGCGCATGCCTTCCTGCACAACCCGAATGGCGTCAGGATCCACGGTTTTATACAATCCGGTCTCGGAACAAAACCCACCATCGCAGATAAAATCCTGAATAATCGCGTCAAGCGTGACATCCCAACGCATACACGGAGTAAACGGGGAAATCCGACGATTGCCATACTCATCCAGACAATGATTCAGGCCGAGTTCTTTAAGTTCTTCAAGTTCTTCTGCCTCCAACTCTTCAAGAAGCGGAGAAGGGGTAATCGAACCATCAAAATTTTGCCAAAATTCAAGCACGCGACCTTCATTATCGGTAATATCGCGCAGAATGGTCGGCTTCATCATTTTGCCGTTATTGGCAATCAGCGAGGCTGAGAGTAAAACCTGCAAAGGAGTGGCATCGACATAGCCCTGACCCACCGAAGCGATGTAGGTATCGCCTGTCGACCAGTTTTCGCCCTGATTAACCCGCTTCCAACGCCGGGTTGGAATCAGGCCGGGAGATTCGCCAAGCAACTCAATGCCTGAAATTTTATCAAAGCCCATTGCGCGGGCATATTCGCGCAAGCGTTCAATTTCGAGGCCGTTGGGAATTTCATCCTTGAAACCGCCGCCCAATTTATAAAAACAGACGTTACTGGAGTAAGCAATGCAGCGGCGAATATCCAAAGAACCAAAGCCGGCCGGGTTCAAGACATTGTTGCGGTTATAAATCCAGTCGACATATTGTTGTTCGCGGCCGGGGTCGTTGGGCGAGAAAGACTCTGTTAGAACCAGCACGCCTGGCGTATCGACAATGGTGGAGGGGGTGATAATACCCTCGTTGAGCGCGCCCAGCGCGGTCACAATTTTGAAGGTTGAGCCAGGCGGGTAACGTCCGGTAATGGCCTGGTTAAGCAATGGTTTGCGCGGATCTTCTATCAGTTGCTCATAGTAATAAGCCGGAATAAAACGCGCCAAACGGTTATTTTCATACGTTGGATAAGAGACCATCGAAAGAATTTCGCCTGTTTTGGCGTTCATTGCAATCACAACGCCGCTCGAAATTCGATCCACATCTCTCCAAATCTCGGAATTAAGGCGCAACCACTCATTCCAACCATTAATCTCGCGCTTAAGGCGCGCATCGGCGGCATGTTGTAAACGAATGTCAATGGTCAGATTCAGATTGCTGCCAGCCACCGGGGCCGCAGGCGGTTCAAGATTGCGCAATTCCTTGCCCGCAACATCAACTTCAATGACCCGCAACCCATTTTTGCCAGATAAAATATCCTGAAAATAAGATTCCGCGCCTGAGTAGCCGACCTTGTCACGCCGGGCAACAAAACCAAGCGATTCAAACAGTTCCACCTGGGCGGCTGGAATGGGGCCGAGAAAACCGATCACATCCGAAGTCAGCGCGCCAGTGGGATAGTCGCGCACCGGTTCCACCTGCACATCGACGCCGGGCCATTCCAAAGCGCGCTGACGCACAACCAGGGCAATGTCTTCGCTAACATCGCAGGCAATTTTCACCGGGCTGTAAGGCGAATTGGATGCGCCCAATGCCACCAGTTGGACAATTCCGGGGCCAGGCACGCACTCAGAATATAACTTGGCTTCTTCAATCGTGCCAAAACTAACCGGAACGCCAGTTAACTCTGAGAGTTCGCGGTAGATTTGCTGAACATCGGCAACGTCATCGGCTTCAAAGGCCGGGGTAATAACCACATTAAAAGAAGCCACATTGCGCGCCAGGATATACCCATTGCGATCATAAATAATGCCGCGCGGGGCTGGCTCGTTGATATTTCGGGTGCGATTGTCATCGGCCTGGGCCGCATAAACATCGAATTCAAGCACGGTCAGACCAAATAAACGCAGGACAACAATAAAGACAGCCAGGAACAACGCGCCAGCCAAAACCCAGGCCCGCCAGGGTTGCAGGTTGGCGCGAGGCAGGGAAGTTACGCTCATTCAGACACCTCCGAAGGATAAACCCAATCGGCCAAATCACGCATCAATGAATGGATGGGTATCACCAGTAAAAAATTAAGAAACAGAGTAGGCAAAGTAATCAGAGCCAGAGTATCTTCCAATAAAATGGGAGAACCAAAAAAACGCAATGCAAGGAACGAAAACAGGTGCATCAAAAGGGTGGCAATAAAAGTAACCGTAAACATTGCCAAAATCGGCAACTGCCAAACCTGACGCAGCACAAAGCGGGCCAGCAGTACCACCAATAAATAACCGCTAAAATAAACAACTGGCGGCAAGGCTGAGAAAAAAGCCGCAAGAATGGCGGCGGCAATGGCCCAGGTCCAGGCCAATTGTACCCGCTCCTGCAAAGCCCAGGCGACGAGAAAAAGCAAAGGCAAATCGACCGCCCCGGCGAGCAGCGGAATTCTGCCAGCCACCGAAGACTGAACGATAAAAACCAGAATCAGCAACGGAAAAACAATCAGGTTTTTCATCAACGCTCAGGGAGTAGGAAGAAGCGGCGAAATATCGACCGGGCGAAAATCTGTCACCACCAGAACGATTTTCAGGGCAGAAAAATCAACCACCGGCTGAACCGCCGCCTGCTGAAAAATATCGCTATCGCGTTTGCGCACGTTGAGAATCTGACCGATAATTAAATCAGACGGGTAAGCGCCGCCCAGGCCGGAAGTGATCAAAATATCGCCTACTTCAAGAGTGACATCCTGGGCAACCAGATCAAGCGACAAATCGCCAGATACCGAACCAATGACCGAGACATCGCGGTCTGCCTTTTCAAGACGGGCATTGACCACCGAAGCGGGGTCTGTAATCAATTGCACGCGGGCGGCATTGCTGATAACGGCCTCAACCCGCCCAACCAGACCCTGATCAGTAACAACCGGCATTCCGCGCCGTATGCCATCGCCAGAGCCGCGATTGATAATGATGTAATGCAAAAAGGGGCTGGGATCGCGGCCAATCACCGATGCGGCCGTATAAGCAATATCCGGGCTGGCGCGCGAAAAGTCCACCAGGGCGGCCAGGGCCTCGGTTTCAGAAACCTGGCGCTGGTATTGTAAAACCTGGGCCTGCAAACGGGAAACTTCATCGCGCAGGCGGGCATTTTCAGCGCGCAAGGTTTCAGAATCGCGAGGAAGGGTTATAAACTCTTGAATGGTTAAGAAACGCACCGAAATCCAGGATTGAGCCGAAACGAGCGCTGTATTGATTCCAGTAGAAAAAACGCTGAGATAGCCCCCCAGGGCAAGCGCAATAATGCCGGCAACCACCAAAAACAAGATGACCGATTGCGCAAAACGTGAAAATAAATCTTTCATGGAAAACCACCACAGGCCTGCGCGTCAAAAAAAACGCGCAGGCAAGCCAGGTCAGGCCGAAACCCGATGGCGGGTACTGCCGCGTTCCAAACTTACCAGATAATGGCGCATATTCTCAAAATCGCCTAAAACAACCCCTGCCCCGCGCACCACGCAGGTCAGCGGGTCTTCAGCCTGCCAAACGCGCAGGTTGAGTTCGTCGGCCAGGCGTTCATCCAGGCCGCGAATCAAGGCCCCGCCGCCCGCCAGGCAGATGCCGGTGTCCATCAGATCTGCGATTACTTCAGGCGGCACTTCATCAAGCGCATCGCGAATGGTATCGATAATAACCTGCACCGAGCCAGAAAGGGCATCGCGAATTTCTACCGATGAAACTTCAATCGACTCGGGCAAGCCGGTTACCAGGTTTCGCCCGCGCACTTCCATCGTCGTCTCTTGCGGCAGCGGATACGCTGAACCAATTTTCATCTTGACCTGCTCGGCCACTCCTTCGCCAATCAGCAGGTTATATTTGTTGCGGATGTATTGAACAATGTCCTGATCCATTTCATCGCCAGCCACGCGCAGTGAACGGGCCACAATCACGCCGCCCATCGACATCACCGCTACTTCGGTTGTGCCGCCGCCAATATCCACCACCATGGAGCCTTTTACATCAGAAACCGGCAGGCCCGCGCCCAAAGCCGCCGCCACTGGCTCCTCAATTAAATAGGCATCACGCGCCCCGGCAGACATGGCGGCATCGTAAACGGCGCGTTTTTCCACTTCGGTCACGCCAGCCGGAATGCCAATAATCACGCGCGGGCGCGCAAACGGGACAATACTTTGCTCATGCACCTGTCCGATAAAATAATTGAGCATATCTTTGGTGACGTTAAATTCAGAAATTACCCCATCACGCACCGGGCGCACGGCCAGAATATTGCCTGAAGTGCGGCCCATCATTTCTTTGGCTTTAAGACCAATCGCCATCGGTTGGCGGGTACGTTTATCAATAGCCACCCAGGATGGCTCGTTAATCACAATCCCTTTATTGCGAACAAAGACCAGGGTATTCGCAGTACCCAGGTCAATGCCAATATCCAGCGAAAATAACCCTAAAATCCAATCCAAAGGATTGAAAGCCACACGCAAACTCCTTAAAAAGCGATCAACGCATCGCTCGAAATATCAAACGCTTACTAAAAAAAACGAAGGGACTGTGGAAAAATCCTGTTCAAGATACGCACCGCGTCCTATTGACGGAAAATTTATTAGCCGAAGCAACTCCTGTTTGAGTGGGGTTGCGCAAATAGGCCGGCGCGATACGCATTCAGGAAAAAATCGTCGGGTGATTATACCATTGATAAATGAAATCAAAAGCTTCTATCAACAATGTCAGCAATTCTCAATATACGACGGCAGGCAGATGCTTTGCCAAGTATTTTCTGGCACAAAAGCGGCTGGAGAGCTCAGCGGGCCCTGCTGTCAGATAGC
>DAOUML010000399.1:0-11539 GCA_034411635.1 Anaerolineales bacterium | reverse complement strand
GCTATCTGACAGCAGGGCCCGCTGAGCTCTCCAGCCGCTTTTGTGCCAGAAAATACTTGGCAAAGCATCTGCCTGCCGTCGTATATTGAGAATTGCTGCAAGAATGCCCCTTTGTTTTGATATAATCGGTTTTATCCTTAACCCATTGATTGGATGATGTTTACCAGATGACCCTTGAACAAGGAACGTTACTAAACGGGCGTTACCGCATTGTAGGTATTTTAGGCCAGGGTGGCATGGGGTCTGTTTATCGCGCTATGGATGAAAATCTTGGCGTTGAAGTTGCAGTTAAAGAAAACCTGTTTACCACCGATGAATATTCGCGCCAGTTTCGGCTTGAGGCGGTTATTCTGGCAAGTTTGCGCCACCCCAACCTGCCGCGCGTTACCGACCATTATGTGATCGAAAATGTCGGTCAATATCTGGTCATGGATTACATTGAAGGCGAAGACTTGCGCCAGCGTATGGAGCGGCAGGGAACAATTGGCGAGGAAGAAGCCATTTTAATTGGTGCTTCCATTTCTGATGCCCTGGCCTACATGCACTCGCGCAAACCGCCAGTATTGCATCGCGATATTAAGCCGGGCAACGTCAAAATTACGCCAGAAGGCCATGTCTATTTGGTAGATTTTGGCCTTGCCAAACTGATTCAGGGTAGCCAAACCACCACCACTGGCGCGCGTGCCATGACGCCCGGCTACTCGCCGCCTGAACAATATGGCACCGCTCGCACCGACCCGCGTTCCGATATTTACTCCCTGGGGGCCACCCTGTATGCCGCCCTCACCGGGGTCATCCCTGAAGATGGGTTGGCGCGCGTGATGGACAATCTACAACTGACGCCCATTCGCAAACACAACCCCAAGGTTTCGCGCCGTTTGGCCGCATCTCTTGAACGAGCGATGGAACCTTATCCCGATGATCGTTACCAGAAAGCAGACGATTTTCGACGCGAATTGCTCAAAGCAAGTTCAAAAACCCAACGCTTGCTTGATTTAGACCTGAACATCAGCGTTGATCCGCCTCCACAGGATGGCAAGCCAACCGACGAAACCCAGTCGCCAGACGTTGTTTTAGATTCTGCGCCTTCAACAACCAATTCCATCCGCTCTGTCAATGCCCGCTGGCGAAGACAATTCAGCCGCGTGTTGTCTTCTGGTGGTTGGGTTGGCATATTACTCGTTGTATTACTGGCGATATTTTTCGCAGGGCAGGGGAGTTTCTCTTCGGCAATGGTGGCCCTTTTGCCGCCCAATGTCGTCCAAACTTATTTGCCCGATGCCGCCATGACCGCTACTGCCGAGCCTATAGAGATATTTGAGACCCAAGAACCGACAACCACCCCTACCCCGGCCCCTACATTAACCCCAACCCCAGAGCCAACCGAAGTCGTTTTACCCACCCCGGTTGCCACGCCGCTCGGCGGAACCGGCCTGATCGCCTTCGCTTCCAGCCGCGCTGGCGGAATTCCACAAATCTACCTGATGAACGCCGATGGCAGCAATGTTCGCCCAATAACCAATGAGCAGGACGGGGCTTGCATGCCTGATTGGTCGCCCGATGGGATGATGATTGTCTACGTTTCACCGTGCAAGCAGCGGCAGGATTCTTATGCCGGCTCCAGCCTGTATGTAATGAATCTGGATGGTACTGAAAAGCGACCCCTGCCAACCACCATTGGCGGCGACTTTGAACCGGCCTGGTCGCCCGATGGCAAGCGCATTGCCTTTACATCTTTGCGCGACGATTATTTTGAAATTTACGCCATCAATCTCGAAAATAATCAGGTAGAGCGACTCACCGAAGCAAAAAAAATCAGCGGTTCGGCTTATGCCCGTCACCCAACCTGGAATCCGTTTGGCACCCAACTGGCTTACACCATGCAGCGGGTGGGGATGACTCAAGTCTGGCTCTCGCGCGGACAGCCCATTACGGTTCAGTTGCAAAGCCAGCATGAACAATTGACCGCTCAAGATAACATGGTCAACGCTTCCTTGCCGGTCTGGTCGCCAGATGGAGAGATCATCGTTTTCAATCAGACCAATGCCGATGCCAGCGCGCCCGCCTGGTTAATGCGTTTGCGCTACGAAGATCGCCTCACGCGCAATGCCACTCGCGTAGATTTACAGCCGCCAGTTGTCGATGTTAGTTTCTCGCCTGACGGCTTCTGGATCATTTTTGAAGGCAAACAAGACCCAGCGGCTCTGCATGATATTTATATCGCCTCAATCACAGGCTCTAATCTTCGCCGCCTTACAACCGACCCGGAAGTTGATTTTGACCCGGTTTGGCGGCCCTTACCCCGTTCGGTGTTGCCCTAATCTTGGGAATAAAAAAGCCAGAAAAAAATTCTGGCTTTTTTATTTATCGTATGATCGCGCAGGATTATCCTGGCAACCTTTGGTTGCGGCCCGCCAAGCGATTGCGCTATGCTGTTTCGGCCTCGGCCAGGTTTTGTCGTTGCTTTCTCCACTCGTCTAATAAAATCCAGGCAGCACCCAGCCCAATCAAAACCGTTATAACTTGGGTCACAAGGCCAATAACGGGCAAAGCCTGTAAAATCGCAAACAAGATAATGCCAATCGCCAGCGGCCAGAATTTATTTTGAGCCACTTTCGGGTTTAGTTTCCCTAGAATGAGTTTGCCTGCCAACAGGCTGATTGCTAATTTGCTTACAAAAGCCGTAAACAGAACAAAGCCCATGCTCAATCCGAAGAGTGCCAGCAGACCGCTTGCAATTACAGTGGCAGAAAGTCCGCCCAGGGTTAAGGCGCCAAAAATAATACCACCGACAATCATCAGGAACAGAATGAGCAACAGGCTGAACAGGAAAGTTGCGTAAGCCATTACGCCCCAGCCCAAACTCGCAGCCGGTTTCCGCTGAATGGTCGCGCTCAGGTTGACCAGCAAAGACGGCGCAAGCCAAAGTAGCAAAAGCCCCGCAAGAATCAGCCCAACCATGCTGCGAATGGCATCAAGACTTGAATCCAGCGCTTTTTCCAGCGGGGTGCGATTCATGTGCCGAATTTCGCGCAATTCATCCTCGCTGTAAACCGGCTCGGTGCGGACAAAGCCTCCTGCCGCAACCGCCGCAGGCACGCTCAGGTCACGGCTGGCAATATATTCCAGTTTCCCATCAATGCGCGCATCCGGGCCAAATCTCATGCCGGTCATCAGGCTGGGAACGGTAATAGTTTGCTCAGGGTCAAAAACCATTGGTCCCATGCGCTGATTTTCGTTCTCAATCCTCCCAAGCGCAAAGACAGCATCGCCGCCAATTGCGCCGCGCAACTCAATCGCGCTGGAACCAACCCAGGCTTTCCCGCTTACCTCGCCTGCCAGCAACGCCTGGCCGCAGCCCATCACCAAATCGCCGCCAATTTTCGAGCCGGCAAGAGTCTCCAGGCTGCCCCCGCCGCCGACCAGATCGTCGCCAATCGTGGCGTTTTCGCCAATCAGAAAAGCCGCGCCGAAAATGCGGGCATCATCACGAACCGTACCATTGATGATAATATCACGGCCAGCCGCCAGCAAATCGCCCTCAACAGTCCCGTTAATGATAATCGTCTGCCCGGCGGCAATCAAATCGCCTTTGACCGTGCCATCGACAACGATCACTTCGCCAGCGAGATACAGGTCATCCTCAACGACCTCGCTGGCCGCAATGGTGATCCGGTCATCGCTGCGAACCTCGAACGCCTGGGCAGGCAAAACCATTCCCAGCGAAAAAACAGCCAGTAACAATATTGAAACAAAGATTTTCATAAAACGAGACATAGCGACTCCTTAAGGTTTTTGGCAAATGCGCGCTACCAATTAAGACGATATACGCAATCAGGGCTGGCAGGTTGCACACTGCCAGCGTAAACTGATTGTAGTCCTCACCAACGCATTCGTCAAACAAAGTGGTATGCAATGCCCGGCACGGGTATATAATCTCAGGCACGGAGGCCCTCCCACATGCTCACCATCCAAAAAATTGAAACCAGCGAAAAATTCCAGGCGCGAGAATTTGTCCGCTTCCCTTATCGCCACTACCGCGATTGCCCCTACTGGGTGCCTCCCTTGTTTGTCGATGCCAACCTCTACCTCAATCGCCACAAGCACCCCTTCTTTGAACACTCCGACGCCGATTTTTTTATCGCCCGGCGCGAAGGAAAAATCGTTGGGCGCATCGCCGCCCTCGAAAACAAACCTTTCAACCAATACCACAACGCCAAAGACGCCGAATTTTACTTCTTTGAAAGCATAGACGACCAACAGGTAGCCGACGCCCTCTTTGAAACCGTCTTTGCCTGGGCCAAAGCGCGCGGCCTCAATCGCATCGTCGGGCCAAAAGGCATGGGGCCGCTCGATGGCTACGGCATCCTGGTCGAAGGCTACAACCATCGCCAGATGATGACCATGATGAATTACAACCACGCCTACTACCCGCGCCTGGTCGAAAGCCTCGGCTTCGAGAAAGAAGTTGATTTCGTCTCCTGCTACCTCCCCGCAGAAAACTTCCACATCCCGGAGCGGGTCGAACGCATCGCCAAACGGGTCATCGAACGCGGTCAATTACAGGTCAAACGCTTCAAAAGCAAGCGCGAACTGCTTCAGTGGGCAGGGGCCGTTGGGCAGGCCTACAATGAAGCCTTTGTGAACAATTGGGAATACTATCCCCTCAGCCCCAACGAAATCAAATTCGTCGTCGATAACATATTTACTGTTGCCGATTATCGCCTCATCAAAGTCATCACCCACGCCAACAAACCGGTTGGCTTCCTGTTCGCTTTTCCCGATCTCTCTGCCGCCCTGCAACGCGCGCGCGGACGGCTCTTCCCCTTTGGCCTGCTCCACCTGTTGCTCGAAATGCGCCGCGCGAAAACCGTCTCTGGCAACGGCATCGGCATCCTGCCCGAGTTCCAGGGGCATGGTGGCAACGCGCTCATGTACTATGAAATGGCAAAAACCTTTCTGGAGTTCAAATTCGAACATGTCGAAATGACCCAGGTAGCCGAAACCGCCACCCAAATGCGCGCCGACTTGAACAACCTCAACGGCGTCGAATACAAAAACCACCGCGTTTACCGCAAAATTCTGGATTGACGCGCCAGGAGTACCCATGCCCCTCAACTTCATCCCCGCGCCCCGGCGGATTCCACTCTTCAGGCTGTTTTTCGGACTCACGATAGCCTTTTTCGCCGTTTTCAGTTTTCTCGACCAGCCCCTGCGCGCGCCCGCCGCCCCGTCTGGAATTGTATCCTTTGAGTTGGCGCGCACGCCCGAAGCGGCCTCCGCCATGCTGGAATCCTGGGACGAATCGGCCCGCCTGTTCGCGGCATTCGGCCTCGGCTTCGACTTTCTCTTCATGCCCGTCTACGCCACAGCCTTGAGCCTGGCCGTCAGCATAGCGGCAGACCGGCGTCGGGGCGGAGTTTGGGTCGCGCTGGGAAAACTCCTCGCCTGGGGCGCCTTCCTCGCCACAGGATTCGACATGGTCGAGAACGCGGCCCTGTTCCACATCCTGCTCAATGGCCCATTTTCGTTGGCCCCGCAGGTGGCCTTCTGGTGCGCATCCATCAAATTTGCCCTGCTGCTCTCTGGAACGGCCTATGCGCTGACGGGTTGGCTCTTCAGGCAAAAATAAATAAGTTACCGCATTTGGATACGAGCCGCGCGTACGCGCGGCTCGTATCCAAATGCGCCCTTCTTTACAAAACGTTTACCTGTCCTTAAACAGTTGATAACCCCGCTCAGGTATGATAATGCTTAGAAAAGATTAGCCAAAAGGAGCAAACATCATGCTAATGCAAACCACCTACAACACCGACCACATCTGGGAAAAATTACAGGAACCCGCCCGCCCCACTGGCAAACCTGCTGATTACCTGTTACTGCTTTCAGCCCTCGACGAAGGCTGGAAGATTCTCGAAACCGCCCGCCTGGTTCCCTTCAACGATTTCCTGAACGGCGGCTCGTATATGCTAACCATCTTCCACCCGATTCGCCTGTTGGTGCGTCAGATTGTGGTTTCCCGCACTCCCGAACTCGACGCCCTGCTCAAAGACGAAGATGTCACCATCGTCAACCGCGCTGGCGCGCCTGATTTGGAATAACTTCCTTGAAGTGAATCAAAAACGACGCAGTTTTCTGCGTCGTTTTTGATTCCGGTCTTTTACTCTTCGACTTCTTCGCCGGTATCCGTCAGGTCAAGGTAGATGTCCATGCCGACGTATAACAGTTGCGAAACACCCTGCAAAACCAGGAAGTAGAACGCCCCGAAGAGCGGCTTCGAAAGCAGGCTCGACCAGGCAATAACCTGCTGAAGCGGGTCGGGCGGCATTTGCAGGGGCCAGTTTTGGTAAACTGAAACGACATCGCCGCTAAAATTGAGCAGGTAAAAGGCCAAAATCAGCCACGAGAAAATATTTGCGCCCATTGCAACGCGAAAAACTGCGTTCTGGCTGTGCAAGGTCTGATTTTCGTACAGTTCTTCTTGCTGCGGCTTGGGGGATACTTGTGATTCCATGCGTGTACTCCGTGTGATAAGTTTTTGCAACCTTCTAAGGGGCAATCGCCCTATTATACTCTCATTTGTACCGCCGCCTTCAGGCGGTTTTCACGCGGCAGGCCAGGCACGGACACAAAGCCCGCAGGTAATGCCAGTTATAAATGCCGTAATCGTGATAATCCTCCCATACCAGCGTAATGCCATACGCGCCTGTTGCAACCACATTCGTCAGCCGGGTTTGAGGGGTATCTTCAAGCGCAACGTTGAACACTTCGGGGTCGGGTTCCGATTTCATGTTCTCATGTCCGCCGCGGCACTGGGCGCATGGACAGGCGGCTCGCAAAATGGCAAAGGGGTAAATGCTGGTGTGACCATCGTTCCAGGTAATGGTCATTTCACGCATTTCACGGTTGGCAGTGATTCCAGTGGGGCGTAGCGTCATTTTTTTGCTTTCGTAGAAGTTTGATAAAAATTACTCTTCTTCGGCATATTTTTCAGTATTTTCGAGCATGTGATGATAAAGCGCGAGCAGGTTACGGCGGTGCAAAGGTTCAGCCAACCCGCCCAAATACACCCGGCTTTTGCCGCATTCTTCAATGCTCAACTCTTCCAAATATTCAAGCGGATTTTTGCGCCGGGTAGCGGTTCGGGCTGCCTTGCGCACAGCCGAAAGATAAGCCAGATTTTCCTTCACTGCCGCTTCTATTTCGCCGCGTAAGATAATATCGCCGTGTCCCTGAACGATGTTTTCCAGCCCCATCTTGCCAATTTTCTTAATCGAAGCCGCCAACTCATCAATATCGCCATCCACCAGATAGGGCAGGGGCATAAAAGCGTCGCCAGCAAACAGAATGCGGTCTTCCTCCACTAATACCGAAATGCCATCGTGACTGTGGCCCATTGCAGCAGAAAGAATCAAATTCTTTTTACCCACGCGCAAGCACAAATCGCCATGATCAAAGGTAAGGTGCGGCAATACAATTTTGACCTGCTTCAAAGCGGCATTTTGCTTTTTAGCCGTTTCCAGCGAGGGAATCCCCTTTTCTTTAAGCAAATCGCGGCAACGCGAATGCGAAATGATGGTAGCGCCAGGGAAAAAACAATTTCCCCAGGTATGGTCGGCGTGATAATGCGTATTAATCACATACCGCACTTGCAGGTTGAGTTCATGCTCAATAAACTCGCGCATCCCCAGCGTTTCTTCCGGGGTGGCAAGTGTATCTATGACCACAGCCCATTGCGGGCCAACAATAGCCCCGGCTGTTACCTGAGCATAAACTTCAGATTGAAACCAAAATACATTTTCAGAAACGCGTTCGCGATGCATAAGAACCCTCAAGAGAAGATAGCCCCAAGAATAGCATAAACCTGAATCAAAATCAAGATTGTCAGACAAATTGCAAGCAATTCTCAATTTGAAACAAAGCGTGCGGGTTTGAATATGTAGCGCGGGCTTTGCACAGCACTCCGTAGCCTGCGATTCGCCGCCTGAAGGCGGCGCTACACCGGCATATTGAGAATCGCTGGACAAATTGCTGGATAAAATCTAAAAATCCCCAATCATTCGCCAGGGCAGATTATAATATTTGGTTCTGCCCTAATCACGAAAAGGAGCCACATGAACACCTTTCCCTATCGTCGCCTCATCGTCATCGGCGTCACCAGCGCCGGAAAATCGACCCTGGCCGAACAACTGGCCGCCAAACTCGGCCTAAACTTCATCGAATTGGACGCCCTGCACTGGGAGCCAAACTGGGTCGGCGCCGCGCCCGAAGTCTTTCGCCAGCGCGTCAGCCAGGCCATCGCCGCCCCTGATTGGGTCATCGCCGGCAACTACAGCATCACCCGCGATCTCACCTGGCCGCGCGCCGAAGCCGTCATCTGGCTCGATTATCGTCTGCGCACCGTCTTCTGGCGGTTGCTCACCCGCACCCTGCGCCGCTGGTGGACGCGCGAACTGCTCTGGGGCACCAACCGCGACAACCTGTGGCATCATTTCAAACTCTGGTCACAAGAATCGCTCTTTCACTGGCTCTTCAAAACCTACTGGCGGCGCAAACGCGAAATTCCGCACTTTCTGGCCCGGCCCGAATACGCCCACCTGAAACTCATCCACTTCAAAACCCCGCAAGAAACCGAAAACTGGTTAAACTCGCTCTCATGAAAACAAAATTCATCCCCGGCATCCAACTTTGCGGGCAATTCTACGCCCAAATCGTGCGCCCGCTGCTCGAAAACCACTTTCCCGCGCTGGCATACAGCGCCGCCCTGCTCGGCGACGGCTCAGAAACCCTCGGCTACGATACCCCCATGTCCGCCGACCATCACTGGGGCCCGCGCGTCATGCTCTTCGTGCGCCCAGATGACCTCCACCTGTCTCCCGCCATCCACGCCATGCTGGCCGAAAACCTGCCCTACACCTTCATGGGATACTCGACCCATTTTTCGGAACCGGATATGGATGACAGCGGCGTTCAGCATTTGACGAGCATCGACTCTGGCCCCGTTAACCATCGCGTCACCGTTCAGACTGCCCTCAGCCTGCTCACTGACCATTTGGGCTTGTGCCATGCTGAAAATCTCTCCCCCACCGACTGGCTCTCCATCCCCGAACAGCGGTTGCTCACCCTCACGGCTGGGGCCGTCTATCACGACGGAATCGGCCTCGAAGGCCTTCGTCGCCGCTTCAACTATTACCCCCGCGACGTGTGGCTCTACCTGCTGGCCGCCGGCTGGGCGCGCATCGGACAGGAAGAACACCTGATGGGCCGCGCCGGCCTGGTCGGCGACGAAGTCGGCTCGGCGCTGATTGGCGCGCGCCTCGTCCGCGACATCATGCGCCTGTGCTTCCTGATGGAACGCCGCTACGCGCCCTACCCCAAATGGTTCGGCACCGCCTTCAAACAACTTGAATGCGGCCCCGCCCTTTACCCCACCCTGCAAAAAGCCCTCGCCGCCCGCGCCTGGCAGACCCGCCAGAAACATCTCATCCCCGCTTATGAATTCATCGCCCGCAAACACAATGCCCTCGGCCTGACTGCCCCCCTTCCCGAAACCAGCACCCAATTCTTCGGGCGTCCCTTTCAGGTCATCGCCTTGCGCGGCTTTGCCGATGCGCTTCTCTCTCAACTCCGCGATTCGGAACTTGCTGCTTTTCCGCTTATCGGCAATATCGACCAATGGAGCGATAATACCGACCTGCTCGAAGCGCGTAATCTCGCGTCTAAAGTCAGCCAGATTTATGGTTGGACAGAAACACAGCCGGGTTAAGTAGATATTTTTGATATAATAAGTGCATGTCAGCCAATAACGCTCACCGTCCATCCACCGGATTGATTTTTTTGCTCGATGGGAATATTCCTCTTGAGCAGTTAACCCTTGTGCGCCTGGTCATGAAAGGCGTGCGCATCAACCGTGAAGATTTGTGGAAGAGTTTGAATCTTCTTCCAGAAGAAAAGCGCATGGACAGAAAAACGTTCGACGAAGCGATTGCCATACTGGTCAAAGAAGAATGGTTGTGGGAAGTTGAAAAAGACGGCCAGATAATTTATAGTCCGCGTTTGAAAACGAACGAAGGCAAACCCAAATAAAAAAGGCAGGAATTCCCTGCCTTTTTTATTTGGCGTATTTCAAATGAGTTGGTGGGGGCTTATCATGGGGAGCCCTTGCAAATTTGGGGCTACCGAAAAATAAAAGTATCATTTGACATTTTCAATTTAATAAATATAATAAATAAAAATTATTAACTCTTGTTTTACTTATTGAAAGGATTGCTGTGAAATCCCCAAAAATGCCCCTTATTACCCTAACCCTGGCGGTATTGCTGTTTAGCATGATCGTCGCCAATATCGGCGGGCAAATGTATGGCCCACTCCTGCCCTTGTATGTGCAGGAATTGGGGGCCGATATGAATCAGATTGGTATTTTCTTTACCCTGGCAATGGTTGCGCCGCTCTTCTTCCAGATTTTAGGCGGCTGGATTTCAGACGCCATTGGGCGCGTGCAGGCGATGGCAATTGGTAGCGTGGCCGGGCTGGCCGGGTATCTCGTCTTTGTTTTTGCTTCTTCATGGGAAGTGCTGCTCCTGGCTACCATCGGAATGGCGGTGGCGACTTCATTTGTCGGGCCGAGTTTTCAGGCCCTGGTGGCTGAAGAATCGCCCGAAGAATCGCGTGGAAAGGTCTTCGGAATTGTGCAGGGGTTGTTCCTCGTCGTTGGCGTGATTGGCGCCCCCCTGGGCGGTTATCTGGCCGATAATTTTGGTTTTCGCCTGATGTTTGTGGTCGCCACGATTTTGTATGCGATTGCTACTTTGATTCGCCTGTTTATGGCGCGCCGCATTCGCCTGGCGCAAACCCAGCCCTCTGAGAAACCGTCGTTTGCCAAATTAAAGGCCGATATGATTTCCATTTTCGGTCTGTTGACGGCTGGCGGCGTAATGACCTGGATTTTTATCTCTGATGGGGTTAGTGATGTCTCGTTCAGCATGATTGGCAATTTGTTCCCGCTTTATATGAATAACCTGGTTGGCATGAGCATGACCGAACTGGGTATTTTAGGCGCTATTTCTTCGGTGGCTGCCATGCTTTTTATGGTGGCTGGTGGCTCACTTTCGGATAAGTATGGTGAGCGGGTTGGCATTGTGCTTGGCAATCTGTTCATTGGCGGCGCGATTTTTATGATGTTGAATGTGCAGGCTTTTGCCCTGTTTATCGTTGCCTGGATTTTGTTTGGAATCGGGCAAGCCCTGGTTGGCCCGGCCTACAGTTCACTCATCTCAAAAGTTGTGCCGCAAAAACTGCGCGGCACCGCTTTTGGTTTGTTCTCTACCAGCCTGGGGGTTATTTCGCTGCCCGCGCCGTATCTTGGCGTTTTACTCTGGGAAAATTTGGGGCCAAAGGTGCCCTTCTACATTCCCTTGGTGGTGATGATGTTGATGTTGCCGGTCATTTGGGCAAAATTCCGCCTGCCCAAAAACGGACACGACGCCGGAAGCGCTGAAACAGAAAAAAGCGCGGTAGTATCTCTCACTGAAGGCTAAAA
>DAOUML010000398.1:0-2435 GCA_034411635.1 Anaerolineales bacterium | reverse complement strand
CGCGCCTGGCTCAGGGCCACTTCGTTGCCGACCTGGTGGCGATTATCGCTTCGGTCGATATTGTCCTGGGCGATATTGACCGGTGATTCAGTAACCAGTGAGCAGCCCTGAGCGGAGGGCGTAGCCCGTAGTCGAAGGGCGGTGCTGGAGTCAGTTTTCAGTAAACAGTTTCCAGTCGGTGGTCGAGTAGGGCGCAGCCCGTATCGAGACCATATTCGCAATCATTTCCTGAAAATCTGGTCTCGATACGACGGAACAGCACCGTCTTGTTTCGACAGGCTCAACACAAGACTCGACCAGCGTAACATCGGAGAATCCATGCTCTCGGAAAAATATCCAGAAGAAATCAAGGCGATTTTCGCCAAATACCCCGTCAAACGCTCGGCGGTCATGCCGTTGCTTTACCTCGCCCAGCGCGAGGCGGGTTACATCCAGAAAGAATCCATGCAGGAAATCGCCTCCATGCTCGAACTGGATGTGACCGAAGTGGCCGCGATTGTCGGTTTTTATACGATGTACCACGATGAGAAAGCCGGCAAGTACCGCATGCAGGTTTGCACCGACCTGCCCTGTGCCCTGCGCGGCGCGGACAAATTTATGGAAAGCCTGTGCGAGAACATCGGCATCAAAGTCGGCGAGACCACACCCGATGGGCTGATTACGCTCGAGGAAGTCAAATGCCTGGGCGGCTGTGACCGCGCGCCGCTCTTCCAAATCCAGGAGGGCGATAAGGTTGCCTTCCATGAAGATATGACGGTTGATAAGACGATGGAGTTGGTCGAGGCGTTGAGGAAGGCAGTCACCAGTGAGCAGTAACCAGTGAGCAGTTAGCGGCTAAAAGCAGGATAAATTTTGTGCTTGAAATAGAAGTTGGTTTATATGCTTTACGAGTCACTCTTGGTAGATTGAGAATTTCATGACGCAGATTGATATTCAAAAACATGTAACTCATTGGCGTGAAGGCGCAATCGAAGCGCTGGCTGCGTCACGTGACATGATTCTGCGTGATAAGAGGACGTTATTTGGTCTGTTTTTCATTCACTTGGCAATAGAGAAGATTCTCAAAGCGCATGTATGCAGCCAGACCGGAGAATTACCACCACGTATTCATAACTTGATTCGGCTTGCCGAGATTGCCGGTCTTGAACTGGATGATGAACAAATCAGGGTATTGGCTGCGCTCAATGAATTCAATCTCGAAGGCAGGTATCCCGAAACATGGTCTGCGCCGCCCAGCGTAGAATTGGCGCAGCAGTACTTGAATCGTTCCGAAAAGGTGTTCACATGGTTGATGAGTCAGTTGTAACAGCAATCAAAGTTTATCTCCGTGCCGTGCAGAAGGAAGGCATTCCGGTTAAAGCCGGTGTATTGTTTGGTTCTTACGCAACCGGCAAAGAACATGAGTGGAGCGATATTGACCTGGTCGTGATTTCGCCCAAATTCGACGAACCGCGTGACCGCCGCGATATTGACCTGCTTTGGTATGTAGCCGCAAAAACCGACAGCCGCATCGAGCCGATTGCAGTCGGTGAAAAGCAGTTCGCCGAGAGCCGCGATAGCATGATTATCGAAATCGCCCGCCGCGAAGGGCAGATTATTCCATTGGCAGATTGAGAATTTTTTATGGCGTATCTCTTGCTTCGTCACCGGGACATTCCCGGCCTGAAAAATATCGAAGTTTATAAGCAAAACGGCGGCTTTGAGTCGCTCAAAAAGGCCGTGACCTCCATGCAGCCCAAACAGATTGTCGAGGAAGTCAAAGCCTCCGGTCTGCGCGGGCGCGGCGGCGCGGGATTCCCAACCGGCGTCAAGTGGTCCTTCCTGCCCGATACCATCTGGCCGCATTATGTCGTTTGCAATGCCGATGAGTCGGAGCCGGGCACCTTCAAAGACCGCGAAATCATGGAAGGCAACCCCTACCAGTTCCTCGAAGGCGTGGCGATTTCGTGCTTCGCCGTTGGCGCGACTGAGGGTTACATCTACATTCGCGGCGAGTATTACCCGATTGCACAGCAAATCGAAGCCTGTATTGCCGAAATGGAAAAGCAGGGTTATCTCGGCGATAAACTTTTTGGCACCGAGACCTCCCTGCGCCTGAAAACGCACCTCGGCGCGGGCGCTTATATCTGCGGCGAGGAAACCGCCCTGCTCGAATCGCTCGAAGGCAAACGCGGACAGCCGCGCCTGCGTCCGCCTTTCCCGGCAGTCGTCGGCTTGTATGGCAAACCGACCGTCATCAACAATGTCGAGACGTTGACCAACCTGCCCTACATCATCGAGCACGGCGCGGCGGGACTGCGCCAGTTCGGCACCGAGAAAAGCCCCGGCGTCAAAATTTTCTCGCTCTCGGGCAATGTCGAACGCCCCGGCAACTACGAACTGCCGCTCGGCACCACCTTCCGCGAATTGATTTTCACCCACGGCGGCGGCATCCC
>DAOUML010000397.1:0-5519 GCA_034411635.1 Anaerolineales bacterium | reverse complement strand
GGCCAGTTGACTTCGTCGGCGGCGATGGGGCGGACAAAGTAGAAATGGTCGTAGGGATTGAGGGCCCAGGGCGCGGGATAGAGGGCCGGACGCCAGGCGGAGACTGGTTCGGCGCCGGGGGGGGGAAGTTCAATACGCAGCGGGTCAGGCAAGATTGGGTTTGGGGTGACGACCAGGCAATCGAGGTTGGGGCAGGCCGGCATTATCTCGACCGTGCTCGATACAGGCGTGGCGGTGGCTGATGGAACGGGAGCCGGTTGAAGGTCGGGTGAGGCGGGCAGGAGCGGGCCGGGGCTGGTATCCGGTTCGGGGCTGGCGGCGGGGCTACAGGCAGAGAAAAGTATCAATATCCCGATAAAAAAGAGGTATGTTCTCATGGCGCGGGGGTATGCGTGGGCCGCATGGTGGGGGTAAAGGTGGGCGTGGGGGTTGGGGTTCGGTAGCGGTAGCCGGTGGGGGTTGGGGTGTGCGTGCGCGTGGGCGGGATGACGATGGTAGGGGTGACAAGGACATCGGGCGGGTAGAGTTCGAGGATGGCTTCGCGCCAGGAAAGGTTGCCAGGGATGACAAATTCGTTAAAGAGCGCGCCTTTGAAGTAGGTGCGCCAGTTGGTCTGGGCGGGTTGGCGCTGCCAACCATAGGCGCGGGCCAGACGGGTGAAATCGACCCAGTAGCCAGCGGGAATGTTTTCGGTGAATTGTCCGCCTTGTTCGTAGGACATGGGGTTGAGGCTGTAGCGGGCGTTCAGATCCCAGGGGCGCATACGCAGGGGTTCGCCCATGGAGCCATCTTGCGCCTGGGGGCGCAGGTAGAGCCGCCAGTAGGTTTGACCGCCGTAATCTTCGCGGAGGAGGTACATCCAGGCGGCGTTGAGGGGCAGGGGGTTGAGGGCAAAAGCGCGCCCGGTATAGAGCCAGGAGTTGCCGCGCCCAGGATCGAGGGCAGCAGTGAGGGGGGTGTGGGCGTTTTCGAGGTTGGCGAGCGCGTCCCAGCCGGTTTCGAGGATGATGCGCTGACGCAGCGCGTCGAAAGCGGAAATGATGCCGGGGTGCAGGTAGGGGTCAGGGGCGATGACATTTTCGAGCGGCTGTAGGGCGGCCCGCGCCTGGGAGGTATTGGCGGCCTGGGTTGGCGAGTCGAAGAGCGGGGTTGGACTGAGATTGGCGCTGCGTTGAAAAGCGACGGGCAGGGAGTCGATGGGCAGGCTGCGCCACTCGAGGCCGGTAATGCGCTGGATGGGAGCGGGGGGTTGAATGGGGAAGCCGTCGATGGTGTAGGCCAGCAGGAAATCGCGGTTGGCTTCGCGAATGGTGGCGGCAATTTGATCACCGGTTTGGTTCCAGGCGGGCAGGCTGCCGGGGCCAAGCGCGCGGGCCGGGACTGCGGGCTGGGTGGAATCCCATAGATAAATGCCGGGCGACTCGCCCAGGCTGGTAGATTGCCAGGCCAGGTAGCGTCCATCGGGCGACCAGCGCGGGTGGGTTTCGTGGGCGTTGGGGCTGAGGCTGATATTTTGGAAGCGGTTTTCGCCGGGCGTATCGAGGTTGGCAACCCAGATTTCAAAGTCGCCGGAGCGGTCGGAGGCGAAGGCGATTTGGCGTCCGTTGGGCGACCAGGCGGGGTGCTGGTCAGCGGCGGGGTCTTCGGTCAGGCGGATGGTTTCGCCGGGGTTGACGGTGGAGGCGATCAGGATTTCGAGGTTGTCGTCGAGGTAAGAGTCGAAGACAATCCACAGACTATCAGGCGACCAGCGCGGCGAGGAATCGTAGGCGGGGGTATCGGTCAGGCGGTTGACTTGTCCGCTGGCGAGGTCGAGCAGGTAGATGTCCCAGTAGGCGTTGCGGTTGGAGGCAAAGGCCAGGGTTCGTCCATCGGGGCTGAGGGCGGGGGAGGTGTCATGCCAGAGGCCGCTGGTCAGGCGCAGAGGGGCCAGGATGCCGGGTGAATAGGCGTACAGGCGGCTGTATCCGTCTTCATCAAGGGAGAGGAAGAAGGCGGGGACGGAACCAGGCGGTAGAGGGGTTGGAGGGGGTGGCGTGTCAGTCGCTTCAACTTCGCTCAAGACGCGACCTTCGAGGGGACTCAGGATGCTGGTCCGGCCTGGGGTGAGTGTCGCTGACGTGTACGGGGTAGGAGATTCTTCTGCGGCGCTCAGGGCGGGAAGGGTATAGAGAAAATAGCCGAAGGCGACAAAAAGCAGGATGCCGAGGAAGATGCGAATCTTAATATTCATTTTTATTTCCGGGTCTGGCTGGCGACGTAGATGCCAGCCAGAATAAGTACGCCGCCGGCAAGTTCAAGCGCGGAGGGAATTTCTTGCAAAATGAGCAAGGCCAGGATGGTGGAGCCAATCGGTTCGCCGAGCAAGGTGACAGCGACAAAGGAGGCGGGCAGATAGCGCAAGGCCCAGTTAAAAGTGGAATGGCCCAACAGTTGCGGGACAAGCGCGAGCAGGAACATCCAAAGATAAAATTGGGGCGAATAGCCCAGGGGTGATTGCCCAAAAGCCAGCATAATCAGCACCAGAACGACGGCGGCCATGCCATAGACGACGAAAATGTAGGGAATGAGCGACATTTTTTCGCGCAAGCGGCGGCCAATCATCAGGTATCCGGCCCCCATCCAGGCCCCGGCCAGGGCCAGGAAATTACCCCAAAAAGCGGGGCCGCTGGTCATCTCAGACAAAAGCCCTTCGGACGGGTCAGCCTGCCAACTGCTCAGGCCGACCACTGTGCCACCGAGCAGGGCCAGGGCCAGGCCAAGCAGGGTGAAACGGGTGGGAATTTCACGCAGGAAGATGGGCGAGAAGATGGCAACCCAAAGCGGGGTGGTGCTGACCAAAACGACAGAACTGGCGACGGAGGTAAATTCGAGCGAGGAAATCCAGGTGGCAAAGTGCAGGGCCAGGAAAATGCCGGAGAGCAACCCAAGCCCGAGCGTAGCGCGGGTAAGAGCGCGTAGTTCTGCGCGATGGCGCATCCATGCAATGGGCGCCAGGATGATGCTCGCCAGACTCAGGCGCAGGGCGGCAATTACCAGCGAGGGGGCTTCCTGCTGAGCGTAACGAATAAAAATCGCGGCAGTCGATACTGCCAGGATGCCACCGACAATGGCAAGATATAAAAAAGCCGGCTTGGGGCGCGATTGCTCCAAAATGCCTCCAGTGGTGATGTTTTATCACCCTTTTTGATAACTCAAATCGTCCGATTTATCAATTGACCGGACTTTGGCCCAGGGCTAGAATGGACGATGTAATTTGTAACATATTAAATCACCCCTAACTAATCGTCAACCCTGACTAAAGAAGGAGTATTCCAATGGCTTTTGAATTAATCAAACTTCCCTATGCTTACGAAGCGCTCGAACCGTTTATTGACGCGCAAACCATGACCCTGCACCACACCAAACACCACCAGACCTACGTCACCAACCTGAACGGCGCCATCGAAAAACGCCCCGAACTGGCCTCCTGGTCGCTGGAAGATTTGGTCGCCCGCCTGGCCGAAGTGCCGGAAGATGTGCGCGGCGTTGTCCGCAATCATGGCGGCGGCACCCTCAATCACAACATTTTCTGGGAAGTGATGGCTCCCAATGCTGGCGGCGAACCGACCGGCGCATTGGCAAAAGCCATTGAAACCAATTTCGGCAGTTTTGTCAACTTCAAAGCCGAATTTGAAAAAGCCGCCATCGGACGCTTCGGCTCCGGCTGGGCCTGGCTCGCCAAACAAGGTGACAAATTGGTGGTCGTTTCCACCGCCAATCAGGACAATCCGCTGACCGATGGCCTGACTCCGCTGATGGGCATTGATGTTTGGGAACATGCCTACTACCTGAAATACCAGAACCGCCGCCCTGAGTACGTCACCAACTGGTGGAACGTCGTCAATTGGGACGAGGTTGCCCGTCGGTTGGGATAATCAATCTTCAAAAACAGTTTTGCAAGCGCGACTTCAGATTGCTGAAGTCGCGCTTTTTTTGACAGCAATTCCAAATCTGAAACGTAATTTTTCAGGCAAAGGGCTTTCCCGCTGGCTCCGGCGGGCTGGAAGCCCTGCCTCAGCACAAAAAAGCCCTTCGGGCTGACAAACAAGTCGGCTTTTAGCCGACTTTCATGAATTGAGGCAGGGATTTATCCCGCCCCGCCAGGTACGGTCCGCAAGGCGGCTGGCTGACAAGTGGATTTCAGATTTGGAATTGCGCTTTGTTGATGAAGAACTTGAATACTCCCCAACCCATACTGTATAATCGCATCCATGAACATGGATTTCTTCTTTCCCGAACTTTCTGAAAATGGCGAGAGCCTGCCCCTGCCGCCCGAAGAGATGCGCTTTCTCGAATTTCGCGCCGACCCTGTGCTGGATGATGGCCCACTGCGCGCCCGCGTTTATGTGGAAGTAACCCCTTTCCAGAAACGCCCCTTCATTGAAGTTGTGCTAACCGGCGAACAAGGCCAGGAAATTGCCACCGCCAATGTGATTGAACCATTACAGCGCAAAAATGTATTCACCATGCACATCCGCGACGCGCAACAGGTCGGAACATTCTTCCTGCGCGCGCGCCTGTATTACCCCTCAAATACAGAAGACCCATCCAACACCGAAAACCTGACCATTATTGAATCAGACCAGGCCGAAGCGCAATTTGTGGTTGCGCGCTAAAAAGTCTCATGCCCTTCGGCAAACGCTTCGTTCCCATCATCCTCCTTGCACAGGCCGCCTTTGTTCTCATCGCCTGCGCGCCTGATTTTTCTGCCCCGGCCAGCGCCACAACCCAGCCGATTCCTGAAATCACGGCCAGTCCAAGCCCGCCCACCGCGCCAACCGCCTCCCCAACCCCCAAACCAACCCAAAGCAACAAGGTCAATCCAGAAGAGGATACTCCGTCTTCTGAAATACCCCTTTCACCTTTGCTCTGCTCCCCGCTGGCCGTCCAACCGCTTGAAACGCTGACCGAAATCATCACCCAGCCCTTCATCGCCCCACGTCAACTGGACGATGGCACCTATAAAGACGACGGGCATCACGGCCTCGACCTGGGCTACTACACCCGCAACGGCATCCCATTTACCGGCACGCCCGTCCAGGCCGCCACCAGCGGAAAAATTGCCGCCATCCTGAAAGACCGCCCTCCCTATGGCGATGCCCTGCTGATAGAAACCCTCTACGCGCAAATACCGCCGCACCTGCTCGAAGTTCTGAACATCTCCACCGGCGATTCACTCTACACCTTATACGCCCACCTGCAAAACCTGCAACCCTTCTCTCTCAACGAGGTCGTTTTATGCGGACAAATGCTGGCCGAAAGCGGCTTAACCGGCTACACCAGCGGCCCGCACCTGCACATCGAAACCCGCTGGGGCCCCGCCGGGCAGACCTTTGAATCGATGGCCTATTACGACACCCGAACCAGCGAAGAAGAACGCGCCAACTACGTCACCTGGCGCATGAGTGGGAAATTTCAACTTTTTGACCCGCTGCGCCTGTTGAAATTAGCAGAATAAGCGTAACGGCCTACCCTCC
>DAOUML010000396.1:0-1739 GCA_034411635.1 Anaerolineales bacterium | reverse complement strand
TCATCTTTTTGAAATATTTTATAGTTGCCAGGCATCTTGTCCGCCTTTGCTGTGTCTTATTCTGACTGTAACAAACCTTCTTGCGTATCAGAATATTCGATTGGGTTATGAACGTCGCCATCCTTAAAAGTATCGCCGTCAAATTCTTTAACAATCCAAACCCAAAGTTGATCTCCATCTTCCTTTGTAATTTTCATAGGACAGATGTAAGCGCCGGTTGTGTAAAGCGTTGGCGCATGAATTTCAGCGCAAGATTTCATGGGAAAATTCCTGATTCAAAGCAACCTGCTCGACTTCGCCCCCGCTGCGCCGTTTGAGTTCGACCACGCCATTTTGCAACCCGCGCTCGCCGAGGGTGAGGCGGAGGGGGCAGCCGATGAGGTCGGCGTCGTTGAATTTGACGCCGGCGCGGTCGTTGCGGTCGTCGAAGAGGACGGAGAAGCCGGCGGCTTGTAGTTTTTCGTACAAGCCCTGGGCGGCGGGCAGGGTGTCCATCGTTTTGCCGGGGACGTGCATGAGGTAAACGTCAAAGGGGGCGACGGGGGCGGGCAGGGTCAGGCCTTTGTCGTCGTGGTGGGTTTCGGCCAGGGCCAGGAGGGTCTTTTCAGGGTCGAAGCCGGAGTCCGAAGCGAGAACCCAGGCGCGGGTAGCGGAGAGGGCCGAGACGCAGCGGATGCACGGGTAGCCAGGGGCGGCCTGGGCCAGGTCGGCGACGGTTTCGGCGGTGTAGTCGCGTCCGTAGTTGGTGTTGAGCAAGTGGTAGCCGCTTTCGTTGGCCCCGGCGACGAGGTTTGGGGAGGCGGGAATCAGGTCGTCGACGAGGATGCGGGCGTTTTTGACGCCAATCGGCGAGGCGTAGCCGGGGACGGCGCCGATGGCGCGGATTTCGTCGTCTGCCGCCAAGCGGAATTTGCCGACCAGGGCTTCGAGTTTGGCTTCGCTGAGGGCGGTGTCGCCGCGGAGGATGAGGAAGAGGAAGTTAGGGGATTCGTTATTCGATAATTCGGTGTTCGATAACTCGATATTCGATAGTTCGTTATTCGATAACTCGTTATTCGAGGATTCGCCTTCCGAGTATCGAGTATCGAATATCGATTTCCGAGTATCGCCTTCCGAGTATCGAGTATCGCGTATCGAGTCATCGCCACGGACAAACATCAACGCCTTTGCCGTTTTGCTGGTGGGGATGCCGAGGTAGGCGGCCAGGGATTCGATGGTGGGGCAATCGGGGGTCAGGACTTTTTCGAGCGGGGCGGGAGGCTCGGGAGCGGGGGCGGCTTTTTGGAACTGGGCAGTTTCGGCGCGCGAAGCGTACCCGCAGGAGGGGCAGTGGAGGATTTCGTGACTGCCAACAGGCGTCGGGTAGTAGTGTTCCGGCGCGCCTGCGAGGGTGGTCAGGCCGATTTGACGGAAGTCGGCGGAGGTGTGGAGGAAGGTCTGGATTCTCGCCAGCGCGCGTTCTCCCAATGGCAGGATTTCTCCGCTGTGGGAGAGATACCCGGCGCGGATGAGCCAGGATTGGCCGTCGCTGCGGGCGTTGGCGGGGGCTTCGCGGTGGGTTTGGATGGGGAGGTCGGTGTAGCGCATGGGAAAACCAGTTTAAGGTTGAAGGTTAGAAGGTTTAAGGCGCAAGTCCTGAGCGGAGGGCCGAACGATAGTGAGGCCCGTAGTCGAAGGACGGGGGAAGGTTTAAGGTGGCGGGGGTTGGAAGAGCAGGGTGTTTTGGGAGGGGTCTTGGA
>DAOUML010000395.1:0-6863 GCA_034411635.1 Anaerolineales bacterium | reverse complement strand
ATTGATGTTCCCACAGGCGGCGTTCGATGTCTTTGGTTGAGCCGACATAATAGGAGCCGTCTGCGCATTCGAGGATATACATCCAGGCCATAATATTCATCCCTAACGGTGGTCGAGTAGCGCCGAGTGTAACGAGGCGCGTATCGAGATCACATTTCTGGCTATGATTTTTTTGTTTTCACTTGTATCCTGGTCTCGATACGCCCTTCGCACAGAACGCTCAGGGCTACTCGACCATCGTGTTACCCGTTGGTCGAGTAGTCCCGAACGGTGTTTGTGAGGGACGTATCGAGACCAACATTGCATCGGAAACAATTGTTTGCTGGTTATGGGTGGTCTCGATACGGCGGCGGAAGAACATCGCCGCCTACTCGACCAACGGGTTAAGAGTAATACCACTTGAAAATCTGGTCATAAACGGCCAGCAGGGCTTTTTTGATGGGCGCGAATTGGACCAGGCGCTTTATGAGTCCAGGGCGTTGGATGGCGGGCTGGCCTTTGGCGTAGACGCCTTTGACGTAATCGGTGGTGTTCGAGAGATTCATTACCAGCGGGTCGGAGACCATCAGGCGCAGGTAGCCGGAGGCGTTCATGCGCTGGTCGAGTTGCTTCACCTGGCCCATCGGCTTGTCCATGTCAAAGGGCAGGAATTGGGCCAGGGTGGATTTGTAGGCGACGAACTGCCAGTGGGATGCGCCGGCAAACGCTGTCACCGCTCCCGGTGTCACTGCGAGCGACAGCGAAGCAGTCTGCTCATCAACAGGAGATTGCTTCGCTCGCTGGGGAACGCTCGCTCGCAATGACACACGATAATCCTTTGTTTCCGCATACACCTTTCGATTTTCGGCTTCATCCTGCCCGAGTGAGCGGTTGAATTCCCAGAATGTTTCCCAGGGGATGAACTGGCCTTCTTCAAGCGCGGCGTTTTGCTGCGCCCACTCACGGGTGGATGTGTGATAGTCCGGGTTGGTGCGGAAGGGGCGGGCCGTGACCATGCCGACCTTCGGGAAGGTTTCGAGCAATTCAACCGAACGCGCCAGCCAACCAGGATAATACAGGATGTCGCTATCGGAGTAGGCGACGATTTCGCCCGGCGCGCCTGCCAGGACGATATTCCACGCGCCGCCCTTGCCGAGATTTTTCTCGGACAGGAGCAGGTATTGGATGCGACCGGCTTCTTTTTCGGCGATGAGCCAGTCGCGGACTTCGGGGCAGGAGCCGTTATCGAAAACGAGCAGGTCGAAGGGCAGGCCGGGGTCTTGTCTCATCGATTCGAGGCTGACCTTTAGCACGTCCAGCCCTTCGGCGTAGAATCCGCTCAGGAAGGGGATGTAGTTCAATACCGCAACGGTGATCCGTTCCGGTTTGGCGACAGTTTTGGCAAATTTTGCGGGGTTTTGGCCTTTACGCATGTTCGATACTCGCTCTTTGATACTAGATATTCGATATTCGATATTCGGTATTTGTTGGTTGATAGTCGAACATCGAATTATCGAGTATCGAGTATCGAATTATCGAATATCTTTTTCAACCGCCACAACACATTGGAAAGGCGGGTGGAATTGAGCGCCAGCAGCGGCCAGAACGCAATTTTACGCCACAGGCGGGTGGAGTCGAGTTTTTGGGGCAGGATTTTTCCGTTGACCAGGCGTTTATTCGTGTCGAGCAAGGTGAAGCGGGTCATCGGGCGGCCACCGGCCAGGCGGATGTTGATGTCGGTTTCGGGGTGCTTGTAGTGGGGTTTGCCGCCGGGCAGGTGGGCGTAATTGTGGCTTTGGTGGATGATCATCACATCGGCTGTGGCGTCGATGGCGGGGAATTTGCTCTTCAGGGCGTGGTAGATCATCCAGTTGTCCCAGCCGGCGCGGCCGATGATGAAGGGGGGTAAATGAGTGTAGCAGGAAGCAGGGAAAAGGAAATAGTCGCTTCCAGCAGGGCGGTGGAGGCTGCTTGTGGCGTGTATCGTGTTGCGTAGTTTGTGCTGCCAGTTGTCAGAGAAATCGAGAAGTTCAGTGATGTCTGCGTCCCAGCGCTGGCCCATCAGGACGAATTTTTCTCTTTGGGCAGAAACGTTTTTGGCGGCCTCGACAAAATCATCGAACAGGATGATGTCGGCGTTGACGATGGCGTAGAGCGGTGTCGGGCTGGATTCTCTTGCCAAACGGAACATGGCGTCCATCAGCGGCGCGCCGCTCTCGCTGCGCGGAATCTCGCGGATGTGGGTCACGCCCAGGTCGGCGGCGGCTTCCGAGAGGCCGGGTTCGTCACCGAGCAGGATGACGTTCACATCTGGCAGTTTCGTCCACGAGGCGATGGCGTTGCGCTGGATGGTGGCGATGTGCGGGTCAGTGAAGGGTTTGGGGGCGGAGAAGATGGTAATCATGAATGCAGAATGATGAATGCAGAATGATGAATGCGAGAAGTTTATTCTGCATTCCTTTCGTCTATTTCGGTCATGGTTTTGTGGCGCACGGCGGCATTGATTTGGGCTAGTTCGGGGTGTTGCTGGACGATTTGGAGGGCGTCGTACCAGGTGAAGTCGGGTTTGTCTTTCAGGTGGGCGAAAAGTTCGCGGATGAAGGTCAGGTCTTCGGGGGTATCCACTGTCCAGCGCAGGTTGCCGTAATTGGGGGTGTGGTGGAGTTGGGCGATTTTGAATTTTCTACTGGACTCTCCACGCAACACGAAACACGAATTAGGAATTGCGGATTGCGGATTGTTTTCAAAAACTGTATTTTCATACAAAAACGGCATCACGTGTTCGCGGTGGAAGGTTTCGGTCGATTCTTGCCAGGCGCGTTCGAGGGCAGCGAAGGTGCAGGCTTCCACGTCTAGCCCGATGGGGTAGGAGCGGGCGAAGGGTGGCGGCAGGCGGTTGCAACTAAAGTCGGAAGGATGAAGGATGAAGGATGAAGAAAGCAATCCAACCGTTTGCTCGATGACATCCGGGTCGATCAGCGGGCAGTCGGCGGTGATGCGGACGATGATTTCGGCGTGGTGGGTTTTGGCGGCCTGGTAGTAGCGGTCGAGGACATCGTGCAACGACCCCCGATAGCAGGGGACGTTGAGCGCGGCGGCGAAGGCGGCGATAGGGTCGTCTGAAGGGTCGCTGGTGGTGGCAACGAGGACGGAATCGACTGTTTGGGCGCGTTTTGTCCGCTCGACGACGTGCTGAAGCATCGGTTTTCCGGCGATGTCTAAGAGAACTTTGCCGGGTAAGCGCGAGGAACTCATGCGGGCCTGGATGATGGCGATGCTGGTCATGGGGGCTGATTAATGGTGAATGGTTAATGGTGAATGGTGGCGGTGGCGCGGTAAATTTGCAACAGGGTTTCGACGTTTTTCGGCCAGTTTGCTTTTTCTTCGGCGGTGGCGCGGGCGTTTTGGGCGATTGGGGGCAATTGTTCGCGCATTTCGATGGCTTTGAGAATTTTGGCGGCCAATTCTTCGTGGTCGTTATCGCAGAACAGCCAGCCATTATACCCCTCGCGCACCCATTCTTTGTTGGCGGGAATATCCGAAACCAGGCAGGGCAGTCCGCAGGCCAGGGCTTCCATGAGCGAGACCGAGGAGCCATCGACATGCGAGGGACTGATGTAAATATCTGCCATCTGGTAGTAGCGCGGCAGGTCGGCATTGTTGATGTGACCGGGGAAGGTGACGCGGTCTGCGACCCCGCCGCTCATCAGAATTTTGCGGATGGCCGGGCCTTGCGACCCACCGCCGAGCAGCAGCAGCGACACGTCTTCCCGTTGCCTGGCTACGGTTACGAAGGCCCTTGCCAGCACGTCGACGCCGTAGTTTGCTTCCCAGGAGCGGTTGCAGAAGAGGGTAAAACCGTTATTCGATACTCGATATTCGGATTTTGGGGAAAAATGAATAAGGTCTACGCCCCAGGGGAAGACGGTGGTTTTTTCGGGGTTCATGCCATATTGGACGGCCATATCGCGGGTAACTTGCGCGTCGGAGGTGAAGTAGGTGGAGCGTTGGAGCGTGTAACGGGTGGCGAATTCCCACCAGCGGTTGCGATGCACATCTTTCATCAGGTCGAAGCCCCAAGACATGGTCAGGAGGGGGCGAAAGCCCGATAAAACGGCGATCAAGGCGCAGGTCTGGATGGGGCCGGCGTGGACGAGGTCGGGCTTGATTTTTTTGATCAAGCGTCGAAAGTCGAGGGTCAGTTTGGGCAGGTCGGCCCAGCGAAATTCGCGCTGCCCGCCGGCCCAGTGGACGATTTCGACATTTTCAGGCACGGGGCGGCTTTCGGTTTGGCGCGGGCCGGTTTGCAGGCGCACATAATAAATTTTATGTTCGCTGGCTGAAAGCGCGGAGAGAAAACGATGGTCGTGGGGGGTGTAATCAAGAGAGAAGTAGATGACTTTCATAGGGCCGAGTATAGCCCATTTTGGGCTTCGCGGTGATATACTGACGCGGATTAAATCATGGCTACTTTTGAACCAACCTTCCTCGCCAGGCGCGACCTGCTCTTTGCCCGCGCCTATTATTTTGCCTATTTGGGCGGATGGGGTTTTATCCTGCCTTTTATTAACCTGTTTTACGTTGGCCTGGGGCTGAACGGAAAACAAATTGGCACGCTTTCGGCGGCCAGCGCGCTGGTGGGGCTGGTGATTGCGCCAGTGCTGGTTAGCGAAGTGAAGAAACGTCCGAAGCCGGAGCGCTATCTGCAATGGGCGCTGGCGTTGGGGGCGCTGGCCTACCTGCTGATTGGGATGCAGGCGTCCTTCTGGCCTATTCTGGCGATTGTCTTTGCTCAGGCGATGGTGATGGCCGGGCTGGTTCCGGTTTCGGATGCGATGGCGGTTAGCGTGGCAGGCGGCGCGGGGGTGGGCTATGGCAGCGTGCGCGTCTGGTCGTCGGTGGGCTGGATTATCAGCGTGCTGGCGGCGGGTTGGCTGATTGAGCGGCTGGGGTTCGCGGCAGGTTTTGGCGGCGTGGCGTTCGGTTTTCTGGCGGCTTGCGTGTTTGTCTTTTTTATTCGTCCGCGCCATTTTTCGGGCGAGCCAGCCAGTCTGGAGGCCGAGCAACCTGCGCAGCCAAAAAGCAGCCTGAGAGAAACGATCAAACGGGTGTGGAGCGACCCGATTTTGCTGGCCTTTGCGGTTGCGCTGGTTTTTATCGGCTTCCTGAACAATGGCGTTTTGCAGTTTGAGAACGTCTATCTTGCCGAATTGGGCGCAAGCAAGACCCTGATTAGCGTGGCGGGAATCTTGAGCGCGGTGGTTGAACTGCCCTTCATGCTATGGGCCGATAAAATCGTGCGCCGCGTGAGCGCTCCCAGGCTGATGCTGCTGGCTTTTGCCATTATCTTGTTTCAGCGACTCTTGGTGCTTGTTTTCCCATCCATCGAAAGCATCATGATTGCGCGTTTCATTGGCGGCACAAGTTTCAGTTTTTATACGGTCGCCTTTATTGGACTGATTGCCAGCCGAACCAAACCGAATGAAACCGGAACCGTGCTGGCGCTTTTCACCATTACCATTTCAGGTCTGGTCAGCATGTTGGCCGCGCCGGTTTCCGGGGCCATTTTCGACGCCGTTGGCGCGCGCTGGCTGTATGCGCTCTCGTTTAGCGGCTACCTGATTGGACTGGTGAGCCTGGGACTGGCCTTGCGCAAAGCCAAAAAATCGGAATCAGCGTAAAATAAGCCCAAAGGAACCCCGCCATGAAAATTCTAATTGCCGGACTTGGCTCAATCGGACGCCGACATTTTCGCAACCTGGTTGCCCTGGGCGAGCGCGACCTTATCCTGTACCGCACCAACAAAGCCACCCTGCCCGATGACGAACTGGCGGGCTATCCTGTTGAAACCGACCTGGCCGAAGCCCTGTCAAAGCACAAGCCGGATGCCGTCGTGGTTGCCAACCCGACCGCGCTGCACCTGGATGTCGCCATCCCGGCGGCGCAGGCCGGGTGCGCCGTCCTGCTCGAAAAGCCGATTGCCGAAGATTTATCGCGGGTGGATGAACTGCGCCAGGCAGCGCAGCAGAACGGCAACCGCATCTTGATTGGATTCCAGTTTCGCTTTCATCCCACACTGAACAAAGCCAAAGAGATACTCGACAGCGGCGCGTTGGGCAAAATCCTGACCGTCCACGCCCACTGGGGCGAGTACCTGCCCAACTGGCACCCCTGGGAGGATTACCGCCAGAGTTACGCCGCCCGCGCCGACCTCGGCGGGGGCGTGGCGCGCACCCTGACCCATCCGCTCGATTATTTGCGCTTCTTGCTCGGGGAAGTGACTTCGCTCCAGTCGCTGAGCGGGCATGTTTCCGCGCTCGAACTGAGCGGGGTGGAAGATGTGGCCGAAATTGGGCTAAAGTTTGAGCGCGGCGCGATTGGCGGGGTGCATGTCAACTATTTTCAGCGCCCGCCGGTACACCGGTTGGAAATTGTCGGCGCGGCGGGGACTCTCAGGTGGGATAACGCTGACGGAACCCTGACCCACCTCCAGATGCCAGACGTTTTTGGCGCAATCCAGCCCCAGCCTGCTTCCGCCATCGAAACGGAATACAGGCTCCCGTCCGGCTTCGACCGTAACGACTTGTTCGTCGCCCAGACCCGTCACTTTTTGGATGTCGTCCGCGGCGATGCCGTCCCGGTCTGTACGCTGGAAGATGGAATCCGCGCGCTGGAGTTGGCGCTGGAGGCCACAAATTACAAGTCAAACACTTTGTAAGCGGTTAGCACCGAAAGGGCGTTGCTGAAGCGGCCTGATTCGATTTCGGTTTTGAGTTCTGCCAGCGTGATTTCTTCAACCAGGATGTCTTCGCTGGGGTCGAGGTGGGTTTCGTCGGTTTTGACGACGTTGCGGGCCAGGAACAGGTGACATTGATTGTTGAGAA
>DAOUML010000394.1:0-21864 GCA_034411635.1 Anaerolineales bacterium | reverse complement strand
CACATCGTCCCCGAATGGGGGTTTATGTCGCCTGAAAGCAAATTCTCAAATGCCTTGCTCCAAACGCGACTTGAAAGTCGCGCTACGGTAGGCAGTTACCTTTTTTTAGTGATCAACCCTAATGACGGTTCTAGACTTGGAGCGGCTAGTCACACCATTTTGCGCGGCATCCTGGTTCGACAACAGGATATGTTCGCGGGTTTGCGCGTCGCTGGATTCGCCTTTGATGTCGCCAAGTTTGAGATAGCCTGCTTCGGTGCTGCCGTCTTCTTCTTTGTTCTTGATGGTTGACGTATCGTCGGTTTGCGCGTCGCAGTCGCCTTTGATGTCGCCAAGTTTGAGGTAGGCTGCTTCGGTGCTGCCGTATTCTTCTTTGTTCTTGATGGTTGGCTCGTTGTCAGCCTGTGGCTCATCATCTTTATTGAGCAGTACGTGTTCTTTTGTTTGTGGCATTGCGCCGCTTGATGCGCCAGAGTCTGGCGATTGAGACATCGACTCTATACGTATCCAATCCTTGTGTTCGGTGCTTCCACCATCGGGTTTATCGGTCAGGTTAGGGATGCCGGCTTGTTCCGGTTCGACATCGCCGCCGTCTTCTTTGTTAAGCAGGACATGCTCCCTGGTTTGCCCAGACCGGGCCGCCGCTTCGCGCACTTTTTGCACAGCGGGTAAGAGCATGCCAATCAGCAGGCCAAAGAAGCCGGTGATCCAGGGCAGCCAACCGCCGGGAGGAAAATCTGGCGCGGGTTTTTGTGGCGCGGGCAGGGAATTGTCTGATGGGGATGGGATGTCAGAACAACCAACTTTGCCGGTGGGGCCCAGGGCATCTTCGTCATACATTTCGTCTGGGGTGCCGCCCAGGCTAATGCACATATTGACAAACCCTTCCATGCAAGCGCCGAGATTGACAGAGGGACTGCAATCGCCCACAAATCCCGATTTTCCGGTTGTGCCTGGGTTAGTGGGAGCGGCGGCAAGCGAAGCACCAGGGTCGGAAATAAGGGGGATCGTACACTTAATATGACGGCCCGTATCATCATCTTTTACGATATCAAATGTGCCGCCTAAATCCTCGCAGGCAGCCGCGAATTTGGCAGTGCAAAGGAATTTTCCGGGAGTGTTTCCTGTGCAAACGCCATTCCACTCGCCGCCTTCGTCTTCAGAACCGTCGGAAGGCACAGTTTCCAGGAGCGATTCGGTGGGCGTAATTTCCAACGGCGCGTTTTTGGTGGGGTTTTCCGTCGGCTTGTCTGTGATTGGCAGCGGTGTGTTGGTTGGGTTGGGGGTATTGGTTACTGTGGGGGTTGGTGTGTTGGTCGGAATTCGCGTGGGGCGCGAGGTGGGGGTCTTGGTCGGCTTTTCTTCGTCTTCTTTGTCTTCTTCGTCTTCGTTTCCGCTATCAGGCGGACAAGGAATCACCCCACCGGCTGCATCGCGGCAGGCGGGTTCTTCGGTGGGGGCTGTTTGGGCCTGGGCCGGGGAAACAAAACCAGCGGCTATCAGCAGGATAATTAATAACGAGGAAATGAATGGGTGGATGCGTTTCATGTTTTTCTCCTTTGGTAAGAATAAGTCTTTCGATGCCCCGATTTTGCCGCATCCACCCGTTTTGCGCAGTAGGGTTAACCCTACCATTTGACCCTACCTTTTGATTAAGTTAAACAAAAAAGGCGCTACCGTTTTTGGCGGGAAATTACCGAAAAAAACAGGTGTGTGGCGGCGCTTTGCGCCGCCACACACCTGTTTTCGGAACCTTACACAAAAAATTACGGTTTGTAGACTACAAAATTATCGAACAACACTTCCGCGCCGCCTTGCTCGAAGGAACCGGCCAGCAAGCCGACATCGCCGCGTGGAAATTCGGCATCGGTGGCTGTGCCGACCAGTTCGCCGTTGACGTAAAAGATGAGCAGTTCGGCAATGCAATGGGCCGACAGGCGGTTTACCTGTCCATCGGCGTGGATGGCCGGGTGGCGCGCCAGTTCGCTCATGCCGAGTAACGACGCTTGTCCGTTTTGGGTTTTGCCGATGCCGTAATAGCCGTCGTTGGTGATGATGAAGAAGTAGAAGTTGCGCTCATCGACCAGGCGGCAGATGATGCCCATGCGGGTTAGCGGGCTGCCGGGCAGGGCGGCGGTGTCTACTTCGATGCGGGCAAAGGAGAAGTTTTGCCCAGGGTGCGCCCAGAAATCGAGGTTGGGCTGGTCGATGCGGAAGCGATAGGTGCTGTTGAAGTAACCGGCTTGTCCAAAATCAATTTGGGTTTGGCCCCATCCGCTTTCGGGGCGGCTGAAATCGTCCTGATAGAGGATGCCGCCCGGCGCGGTGGTGATTTCAAAAATGGATGGCCCGGCGCAGGAGGTCAGGGTTAGCAGACCGAGCAGAAGGAGGAAGGGGAAAGTTTTTTTCACGGTTGAGATTGTACCAAAAAGCGTGCCTGGAATGGGTTAAGGCAGGTAGCGTTCCATCACGCGCTGGATGGTTTCGGCCAGGGGGCTGCCCTGAGCCAGGAGGAAGGCTTCTTGCAGGTTTTCGCGGGCCAGGTCGGTTTCGACGCGGCGCAGGTGCAGCAGGCCGAGGTGATAGCGCGGGGCGGCTTCTTGGGGGGCCAGTTGGATGGCGCGTTTAAGCAGGGCGCGGGCGCTTGAATCTTCGCCCAGCGCCATGAAGACTTGTCCGAGCAGGTGGGCGCTGCGCCAGTCGTTTGGGGTTTGTTGGCGGACTTTGAGCGCGGCGCTCAGGCCGTCTTGTTTGAGACAGGCTTCTGTTCTCAGGCAGAAAAATGCCAGGGCGCGCCAGGTATCGGCATTTTGGGGGGCGATGCGGGTGGACTGGATGGCGTAGGCGTAGGCGGCAGTTAGTTGTCCGTTGGCGAAGGAGGTTTCAGACAGGCTGATGAGCCAGTAGGGGTTGCCTGGTTCAAGTTCGAGGGCGCGTTGGAAGGCCAGGGCGGCTTTTTCTGGTTGGTTTTGTCTTTGCCAGTATAGGCCGAGGTAAGCATGGGCGCTGGCTTCCTGGGGGTTGAGGTGGATGGCGCGTTGCAGGGCTTCGAGGGCCTGGGGTTGCGCGGTTTGTTGGCGGGCTTCGGCCAGCATGGCCCAGGCGGGGGCGTAGGATGGGTCGTTGGTTGTGGCGCGTTCGAGGGCCAGGCGAGCCAGATTCCATTCGCCCAGGGCGGCCAGGGATTGGGCGGAGAGGGTGAGTTGGTAGGCCGATGAGTCGTTGAGCGAGGCGCGGTCTAGGCTGCGCAGCAGGTCGGTTAAAGGGTATTCGGTTTGGGCGTCGAGAGTCCTGATTTGTTCAAAAACGGGAATGGCTTCGAGCGGGGATTCGGCCATTTTGAGCAGTCCGAATTGCCAGAGAAAGTCTACCTGGTTGGGCATGAGGGCGAGGCCGGTTTGCAGAATTTCGGCTTCGCGGGCAAATTCTGCGTTTTGGTGGTAGTGGCGGGCCATGCGTTGCAAGAGTTGGGGGTCTTGGAGCAGGTTTTGGGCGCGCAGGGTTTCCCATTCGCGCAGGGCGTCCTGGCTTTGTCCATTTTGCCAGCGGGCTTCGGCCAGGGTGAGTTGACCGGCAGGGGTGAGGCTGTTTTTCTGACGGGCCTGGGTAAGCAGGGCAATGGCTTGCTGGGGGTTGTTTTGGGAGAGGGCGAAAGCGCCGGCTTGTTCGAGCAGGTTGTGCCGCCAGGGTTGCCAGTGGTAGGCTTCCAGAAAGCGTGATTGGCGTTCCAATTCGACAAGATGAACTTGGAATGTAACGCCAAATAATAGTAAAATAATAGGGATGAAGGTCTTTAGAGGCGGTTTATTTTTCATTACTGTATCATTATATCTTTTGATTCTGCTGCGTGGCAAAGAAGCCGTGCTATAATTTTGAAGGATGAATATGCCGCCGTTTTTTGACCAAATTTTTGTGTTGCTTGCCAATGCACCCGGAAACCTTGTGTATCACCTGGTGCTGGCTTTTTCTGTTACCGGGGCGCTGCAAGGCGCAATCAGCCAGTTGCGTGAAACGGGGTATCCGCAGGTGCGCCGCATGGTAATCGGCCTGTCGCTTTTGTTGATTGGGCAGGTTTTGTTGTTTCTAGCAAGCGGGTTGGCCTGGCAGGGGGCTTTTCGCGCCGGTCAAATTTTACCGAGCCTTGATCGGGCCGTAATTTTGTTTAGCATTCTATGGATTTTGTGGATGTGGGCTTTTCCTGAACCGGCCCGCGTTTGGGATGCTTCTGTTACGGTGTTGAGCCTGGTTACGCTGATTGCGCTGGTGTTTGGGGTGGTTTCTCAGGCGGGTGTTCCTCTTGAGTCTGGGTTTAATCTTTCGCTTCAGAGCCTGGCCTGGAATATCGCTATTTTGGCTGTTCTTGCCGTTGGCGCAATTGTGCTGTTGATTAGACGTCCCGAAGGATTTGGGCAAGGCGTGGCGGTGGCGGTTTTGGTTGCGCTTGGGTTTCTGTTGGGGTCTATTTGGCCGGACGAGGGCGATTATTCAGGGGTGGCGCGTTTGTTTACGATGGCCGCTTATCCGCTCTTGCTGACGCTGCCCAATCGTTTTCCTACGCCCACGGCTGGCCCCAAAAACCAGACCATTTCTGTTTTTCAGCAGAAAGTGGCCGATGTGGCGGCTTCGACGGACCGCCCCAGCCAGGTTTTGCGCGAACGCCGTCGCTATAGCACTGACCCGAAGACGCTTTCGTCGTTGCTGATGTTGGCTGCCGAAGTCGATTCGCAAAAAATTAATCAATATGTTGCCCGTTCAGTGGCCCAGGCCATGCTTGGCGATTTATGTTTTGTGATTTTTGTGGGTGATGATAAGAATACGCTCTTTATTGGCAGTGGCTACGATTTGATTCGTGAAGAAAGCCTGGATGGCGGCCTGATGAATAAGGATAGCGTGCCAATGCTGGCGAATGCGGTTTTGCGCGGGCGGCCCCTGCGCTTGCCGGCCAGCACGACTTCATCTGATTTAAGGGGGTTGGGCGATATGCTCGGATTGAGCAACCCTGGCAATTTGCTGAATGTGCCAATTGCCAATGAGCAGGGAACCATTGGCAGCATTCTTTTGCTTTCGCCCTATTCGAACCGCTTGTGGAGCGCCGATGACCAGACTTTTCTGACGAATATCTCGGCTTCTTTTGTGCCTATCATTGATCGCGGAAGGCGAATTGCAGAAATTGAACACCAACGCGCCATGATTCAGCATAGCAACGACGAGACTTTGGGGCAACTGGCGCGCCTGCAAACGAAGAACGATGAATTAACCCATGAAGTGGCCGAATTGCAAGAGAAGTTGGCGCAGGGCGGTGAATCGCAAACAGAATATCAGGAAGCCTTGCGCCTGTTGGAAGCGGCGCGGGTTGAAAATGAAAAATTGAAGTTGCGCCTTGAATTGGAATCTGGCGATGGCCGGTCCAATGGCAACCAGTATTATGAGAATGAGTTAAAACTAACGCTGGGCGAGGTGGCGCGGTTGCAAAACCAACTGGCCGAGGCCAATATCAAACTTTTGGAATTGGAAAAGCAGCCCAATGGCAAACTTTCCAGCGACCAGGCCGAGGTGATTGCCTCCATCGCGCAAGAGTTGCGCCAGCCGATGTCTTCCATTATCGGATATACCGATTTAATGTTGGGCGAATCGGTGGGCATTTTGGGGGCCCTGCAGCGAAAATTTGTTGAGCGCATTAAGGCGGCAACCGAGCGAATTGGCAGTCTGATTGATGACCTGATCCAAATTACGATTTTAGAAACCGGGCTGATGTCGCTTAAACCGGAAAATGTCGATTTGAGCCTGATTATTGACAACGCTGTTGCTTACACCTCCAGCCAGTTGCGCGAAAAGAATATCAGCCTGCGCTTCGATATTCCAGAACAATTACGCCCCATTCAGGCCGACCGCGAGGCCATTCAGCAAATTTTGATTCACCTGTTGCAAAATGCCGGGGCTGCCTCGCCCGTGGAGGGTAGCATTACCCTGCGCGTGCGCACTGAGCGCGAAAAAGAGCAGAATTATATTCTTGTTCAGGTGGCCGATACCGGCGGTGGTATTCCGGCGGAAGACCTTGAGCGCGTTTTCTCGCGGCTCTATCGGGCCGATAACGTTTTGATACAAGGCGTTGGCGATACCGGTGTCGGTCTTTCAATTGCCAAGGCCCTTACCGAAGCGCAATCAGGGCGCATTTGGGTAGAAACTGAAATGGGAATGGGTTCCACCTTCAGCGTATTGTTGCCCATCCGTCAGACGGATCAGACGGAAGCGCAGGCCTAGCGATGAAAGACCTGCGGCAACTTGGCGGCGGTTTTTTATTGGGCATTTTGTCAATTGGTCTGGTCTTGGGCGGATTTGCGCTGGCGATGGCCGAAGGAGGCTTGATTCCCGCCATCGTGACGCGTCCCAGCCCGACTGCTGTTCCTCAATCCGCTTACCCGACTCTGGAACTATTGCCCTCGCTGGAAGGCGCATCGCAGCCGACTTTGGCGGATATAACGCCCAGCATCACCCCTACTCATACCCTGCCGCCACCGCCAACCGCCTGCCCTCCGCCAGCCGGTTGGATTGCCATTACCGTTCAACCTTTCGACACCCTGGCTTCGCTGGCCCTTACCTATCGCCTTGATGTGGCAAGCCTCAAAGACGCCAATTGCCTGGTGAGCGATGAGTTGGTTGGCGGCTCTATTTTGTACGCGCCTCCCCTGGCAAGCAATACCCAGGTGGCTTGTGGCGCGCCCGCTGGCTGGGTGATTTATATCGTTCAGCCTGGCGACACGCTTTACCGTCTCAGTATTTTATATCGCGTTAGTATTGCCCAATTGCAGCAAGCCAACTGCCTGGGGGTTTCCAGCGCAATTTTTAGCGGACAGCGCTTACGGGTTCCGAACGTGCCGGTTAGCACCGCCACCTTTACGCCTTTTGTCTCGCCAACTGTCTCTGTTACCGTCAGTCAGACGCTTACGCCAGGGTTAACGGTTGAAATAACCCCCAGCCCCAGCGAAGCGATAACAGAAACACCCGAGCCTGAGATTACCAATACCCCTACGGTAGAGGCGACTATTCCCCCCAGCGCCACCCTGCCGCCAACCGAGCCTGCCAGCCCAACCCCGCAGCCGTCTCCTACGCCATAGCGTTGAACATGGCGTAAATTTTGGGTAATATGTGTTTGCGTTGTTACAAAACGCTGTTTTTTATCTTTCTCGCTGGTCTGTTTTTAACCGCCTGTGAATCTGCCCGCCCGCAGATTTCACAGGCGTATGTTTTTGTGACTATTCCAGCCAATGCTACGCCCACGCCCACCCCGTTTCAACCTGAAGGGGTTGATATGGGGCTGGCGATTCGGGCTACGGCCACCCTGCCACCCCTGTTGCCAACGCTCACGCCGTTGGCAACGCCCACCCCGGCGATCATCCAGCCCACCCCGGCCATTGTCGAAACCCCGGCACTGCCAATCGACGCGCCTGAAACGCTGATTTATCTCTTGCTCGGCGCGGATACGCAGGGCGGCGTTTCCTTTCGCACCGATAGCATTCTGGTTGCCGCCGTTCGTCCCTGGGATGGGCAGGTCTCGCTGATCTCTTTTCCGCGTGATTTGTGGGTTAATATCCCAACGGTGGGTTTTCAACGTATCAATACCGCCTATTTGTACGGACAGTAGACCGGCTACCCTGGCGGCGGGCCAGGGCTGCTCAAAGACACCCTGCGCGACAATTTCGGGCTTGAAATTCAGCAAACTGCCCTGGTCGATTTTGACGGCTTTCGGCGCGTGGTGGATACCCTGGGCGGCATTGAAGTTCCGGTTGTCTGTCCCTATACCGACTGGCGGTTAATTTCGCCCGAACTTAACCCACACGCCCGCGAAAATTGGGCATTATTCACCACCGGCCCTGGCCTGGTGCAAATGGACGGCGACCTGGCCCTGTGGTATGCCCGCTCGCGCCAAAAATCCAACGATTTTGATCGCGGACGACGTCAGCAGGAGGTCTTGCGCGCGCTCTTCAAACAGACGGCGCGTTTTAATACGCTGTCGAGCCTGCCGCAACTCTACACTGATTTGAGCGAATCCATTCAAACCGATGTCGGGCTGAACGATGTTCTTTCTCTTGCGCCGCTGGCTTTTCAACTCAATAATGCCGATATTCGCGGCTATTACATCGCTGGCGACATGGTGACAGATTGGATAACCCCTGGCGGGGCCTATGTTCTGCTTCCCAATCTTGAGGCCATTCAAGCCATGCTGAAAGAAGCCCTGGCCGAATCGCCGACGCAGGAAGCCCGCAAGTTATTGGTCGTTGAAATTCAGAACGGTTCTGCCTATGATGATTGGGATTCTCTCGCCGCTGAACGCCTGAACTATGCCGGTTATCAAACCGCGATTGCCGCCGCCGACCATCGTCAGCATACCACCTCCCTGCTTTACGATTTCAGCGCCGATCAGGACGCCCTACGCCTGGCGCGTTTGTTGGATTTGCTCGGCTTGCCCCCCGAATCGCTCATTCTTGCTCCTGGCGAAACGACCAGCCAGGGCGATTATCTACTGGTTCTTGGCAACGATTATCAGCCCTGTTTCAAACCGGCTGATTTAACCCCGTGAGATTTTGCGTTAGGAAATCAATCTTATGCCCTTTAAAAACTTCTTCCTGAAACCCTCTACCCGTCAGTTTATTGCCGAATCGCGCAAATTGCCTGATTTTGGATTGTTTGATTTACTGCATGGCCTGATTTATGCCCGTTGGACCAATCTTTACATTGCGATTGGCACGGGCCGCCACCCGTTGGCGCGTCTTTACCAGCGTCTGTTTCCTGGCTCTGCGACCCCCAAACCCCAATCGACCACCACTTTTGCCGATGGCTATCATGGCAAAGTGTTGCCGCTGGGCAGCGCTCGTCAACTGGTCAGCATTCAGGAGGACATCAGCCTGCCCGATTTGGAGAAGGTAATTCCCTATAACTCGGCTCGCGCCATTATCCTTAAAAACCCTGACCATATCGTGGCCCTCGATTGTCCCTGTCGCCTCTCGCGTGAAAATCCCTGTCTGCCGCTTGATGTTTGTCTGGTGGTGGGCGAGCCGTTTGCCGGCTTTATTCGCGAGCATCACCCCAATCACTCGCGCTCCATCACGCGCCAGGATGCCCTCGCCATCCTCGAAGCCGAAGACCAACGCGGACACGTTCACCACGCCTTTTTCAAAGACGCCATGCTCGGACGGTTCTACGCCATTTGCAATTGCTGCGCCTGTTGTTGTGGTGCCATGCAGGCCCAGCGTAATGGCACGCCCATGCTGGCTTCCTCTGGCTATGTGGCCTTTATCGACGAAGAATCATGCATCGCCTGTGGCGCGTGTGAAACATCTTGCCAGTTTGCGGCCATTTTCCCCCAGGAAGGGATTTGCGTGGTCGACGCTGAAAAATGTATGGGCTGCGCGGTCTGCGTTGGGCAATGTTCACAGGAAGCAATTCAAATGCGCCGCGATGAAAGCAAAGGCGAACCGCTCGAAATTTTCCAGTTGATGGAAAAGGCGCAAAAAGTAAAATCGGGGTGAGAATTTCTCACCCCGATTTTCTTATATACCCAGTGGAGCCAGGCCCATCGCCAGTGCCGCAACCAGAACCAGGCACAAACAGCAAAACAGAACCAGGCCAATGCCGCACCCAATCAACCACTTCTTCCAGGCATCAGACTTTGGCTGGTCTGGTTCGATGGATGCGCTTTGGCTTTCTGGCAGCGGGGCGGCAGCCTCAACGCGCGGACGGGCGGGCGCGGGCTGGTAGGGCAGGTCGCTTGCCAGAATATCCACCGCATCCTGCGATTCTTGCAGGCTGGTTTTGAAGTAATCGCGGTGAACCTTTACTGCTTCGAGTTTTTTCCCATCCCGAATGAGTTTTTTGATTTCATCCAACGCTTCGGCCCCGCTTGAGAATCTTGAAAAGGGCGGCGGCGCAGAGGCCAGGATGGTGGGCGCGCTGCGAGAATCGCTCAAAGGACTATCGCACGATGAACAATTTGTTTCCGATTCATCGACAGGCGAACCACAGGCCGGACATTTCTTTTCATCGCTCATGGAAAACTCCTTAAGAAAATTACATCACCTCTGGCGCATGAATGGCAAGCAGGCGCAGGGCGTTGGTAAGTGACTGACGCGCAGCGGCCACCAATTGCAAGCGCGCTGCCAAGATGGACGGATCATCGGCCTGCAGCACCGGCACAGCATGATAGAAACTGTGAAAAGCCGTCGCCAGGTCATAGGTGTAGGCCGCCACCACCAGCGGGCGGTACTCCTCTGCCGCCTGCTGAACCACCCCCGGAAAACGTGAAATCTGCTCAATTAGTTCAATCTCGTGATGGGTTAGTGGATATTCGAATATTTGAACATTTGACGCGTGAACATCGCCCCCCGCTTTTCGTAAAATCGAATTCGCCCGCACCACTGCATTTTGGATATATGGCCCGGTTTTGCCATCGAAACTCAGCGCCTCGTTAATATCGAAGACCATATCCTTGTTATTATCGACCGAGAGCATCGAATAGGCCAGCGCCCCCATCCCAATCTGGATGGCGATCTGCTCCCGTTCCGGGCCAATTTCTTTTGTTTTTTCGCGAGTTTTCATCGTCTCCAAAACCCGCTGAATGGCCTCATCATAAACATCCTTAAACAAGACCACGCGCCCGCGCCGGGCCGACATGGCCCCCTCAGGCAGGCTGACAAACCCATAACCGAGATGGTAGCATTTTTCGGCCTGGGCAAAGCCCATCAAGCGTAAAATGGCAAAAGCCTGCTGAAAATGCAAGTTTTGGCGGTTATCCACCACATACACCGAACGGTCAACCTGATAGGTGTCAAATTTTTCCTCGGCCAGGGCCAGGTCTTTGGTCAAATACAGTGAAGTGCCATCTGAGCGCAGAATCACCGCTGTGCGATACTTTTCTTTTTCAAGCCCCAGTTTTTCATCGATTTTGACAATCACCGGCCCGCTTGGACGCTCGTCATCGGCAATGCCGCGTTTAATCAAGTCCTCAACAATTTTTTTTGAAGGCTCATCTACCACGCTTTCAAAGAACCAGACATCAATCTCCACATCCATCATCCGCAAAATATCGCGGAACTCCTCCAGGCTCCATTCGCGCGTTTCCAGCCATAACTGACGCACAGCCGGGTCGCCGGCATCCCACTGACGGTACATTTCGCGTCGTTCGGCATCATACGCCTCTCGTTGGGCTTTCTCTTCGGGCGTCTCGTTCTCTTTTTCGCTTAACAATTTGGTTGCTTCAACGTAAATTTTTAACAGCCATTGCCCGCGTTCATGAACATCGCCAGGCTCCTGACCACGATAAAATTTATCATAGGCCCATAGCACCGTAATTACCCCCAGGCCCAAATCGCCAGGGTACGAAGCGCGGATGGTCTCGTAGCCGGCGAATTTGACAATGCGCGCCAGGCTCTCGCCCAAAATCGTGTTGCGATAATGCCCAATATGAAAAGAGTGATGTGTGTTTGGCTGGGCGTACTCCACCATCACCCGCTCTGGCTTCGGACTTCCGGCCCCAAACCTTTCGCCTTCCGCCAGAACCGTCTTCACTACCCGACGCGCCACCTCCGCTGTCGAAAAGTACAGATTCAAATATCCCTTCACCGTTTCGCCGTGACTAATGCCCGCTTGCGCGCCCAGGGCAACCAACGCAGCCTCGGCCAATTCTTGCGCCCGGGCTGGAACGGGTGTCCCCTTGCTTTTTCCAGACTTTGCTTCGGCGGCGGCAGTCGCAAAAAACGAGGTGCTAATGCCCCATTCGCCGCTAAACGGAATCGGCATCCATTTCAGCGGCACAACCGGAATATCGTTCTCAGCGCAAAATGCATTAATTTTCTCGGTTATCAGTTGTTGCTCAATTTCAAACATGGCATCACCTCGTTGGAATTATACAGTAAAACAAGCACAAAAGCGGGAGCGCCGCTTGGGGCGCTCCCGCTTGAATGCACACAGGTCAACAAGCCGGGAATTACTCGGTTCCGACAGCCGCAAGCGCTTTCATCAGGCGGCTCTTACGACGGGCTGCGTTATTTTTATGAATGACGCCCTTTTGGGCAGCCTTATCGAGGCGGCTGATGGCAGCCAATACGGCTTCCTTCGAGGCATCTGCATCGCCAGATTGGATGGCAGTGCGAGCAGTGCGAACAGCGGCGCGGAAACTGCCGCGCACCACGCGGTTGCGCAGGCGGCGTTTTTCGTTCTGGCGGTTGCGTTTAATTTGTGACTTAATGTTAGCCAAGGGACTTCCTCCAAAAAAATCTTTCCAATTACAACGGGCGGGAATTTTACACTACAAGGCTGGTTTTGTCTAGTAAAAAAGAAAATCTTTATTCCGCGCTCAAAATTTCATCGCGCTGCTTGGGTTCTGGCCCCTCGCTTACCACATACAGCGGACGCCCCTTTACTTCATCGTAAATCCGCCCGATGTACTCGCCCAAAATGCCCAGCGAAATCAACTGCACCCCGCCCAAAAACAAAACAGAAATCAGGGTTGTGGTTTGCCCCTCGAAAAAATGAGTATCAACCAACCGCATAATGGTCACAACCGGAATAGCCAAAATTGCCATGCCAGCGGCAACAAAGCCAATATAGGTTGCCACTTGCAAAGGGAAATACGAAAAACCAGTAATCGCATTCAGGGCCAGTTTCAGCATCTTCTTGAATGGGTACTTTGTCACCCCGGCCACCCGCGCCGCGCGCTTGTACTCCACGCCAATTTGCTTAAAACCAATCCAGGCCGACATGCCGCGCAGGAAGCGATGCCGTTCGCGCATCGAATTCATCACATCCACCACTTTGCGGTCAATCAGGCGAAAATCGCCCGTATCGAGCGGAATTTTCACATCGGTAATGCGATAAATCAGGCGGTAGAACATCGAAGCGGTAAATAGCTTGAACCAACTCTCGCCCTCGCGTTCGGCTCGCACGGCATACACCACTTCATAGCCTTGCTGCCACTTCTTCGCCAGTTCAAGAATCACTTCGGGCGGGTCTTGCAGGTCGGCATCAATAATCACCACGGCCCGCCCGCGCGCGTAATCCAACCCGGCGGTAACGGCAATCTGATGTCCAAAATTGCGCGCAAAAATGACCGGGCGCACCCGCTCATCGTTTTTCGCCAACGCCCGAATTTGTTCGCTCGAACCGTCGCTGGAGCCGTCATCCACCAGAATCAATTCCCAGCCTTCGCCGGTGGAATCCATCACCTGGCTAATGCGCTGCCACAGCATGGGAATATTTTCAAACTCATTATAAATTGGGGCGATAATGGAGTACGTGATGGCTTTCATTTTTCCTAATTCCTGTTATTTTTTTTGATAAAGCGGCGCGCGCGTCGAATACTCTCTGGCTCTTGCGGGCGTGGAATGGGGCGCACAAACGGCGTTCCCTGCTCCAAAGAACGCTGTCCCAGCACCTTGCGCAGTAAATGGTTGAAAATAATACTACCCGAAGCCAGCACTGGCACAATTAACAAGGCCCCCAAAATACCGGCCAACACCGTCGCCGTTAGAATTGCGACAAAAACCACCCCTTCGTTCATGTGAACGCTGCGCCCCATAATCACCGGCCTGAGCCACATGTTCTTCACATTAATCAAAACAAAATAAACCAAAAATACCAGCACCGTTACCCAAACATTATCGAGCGGAATCCAGGTGGATCCCTCCAGCAGAGACACCGCCATCGTCAGCGCAATGGCTGCTATTGGTCCCAAATCGGGAACCAGCGTAAACAAACCGGCTACCACGCCCAGCACAAACGCACCCGGAATGCCCATAATGTACCAGGCCAGTGTAAAAATTATCCCCACCAAAAACATCAGCAAAATTTGACCGCGCAGGTAGGCCATCCACACATTACGCACCTGCTCATATAGCCGCTGCGCTTCATCGCGCGCAGAATCAGGCGCCAGCCCAAGCAACCAATCGCGCATCACCGGCCAATAAGAGAGAAAAAGATACACATTGACCAGAATAACGAGAAACCACAAAGTCCCTTTGGTGGTGGTTTCCAGAAAACCGAGTGCATCTTTGGGCAAAATTAAAAGCGAACGCAGGCCGCTCAACGAATACTCGAACTCGCTCAAATCCAGATTCATGCCCATAAATGCTACCGGTTCGCTCAGTAAAGCCTGCAAATCATCCAACAGGGTGATTAAATCTGAACCAACTTCGCGCAACTCATCCAGAAAAAAAGGCGCAATGCTGGCAGGCAGGGCAAATAACAGAATGATGACCGTAAAATAGACAATCATCACCCCGGTTTGGCGTGAAAGACGGGTTTTTTCCGCCAGGTACACCGCCGCCGGGTTAAAAAGATAGGCGATAAAGGCCGAAACCACAAATGGCGTAATGGCTTCGCGGGCATAGTAGAGAAAACCAAGCACAAAAACCAGTAAAAGAATCCCCACAAAATAGCGGGATGTTAAATTCCATTGCTTCATACGTATTTCTCAACAGCATTCAAATCGGGGGGGATAATGGGCGCGTCCTCTACTGAGAGCATCGCCGCGCGAATATCTTTCAGCCCGCTGCCGGTATTAACCACCAAAACGGGCGCGCCAGGGTCTAACAGACCCTGAACTTTGGCCGCCGTTACCCCGGCGTAAGCCGTGGCCGCAGCCGGTTCGGAAAAGACTCCCTGCGAACCAAGTTCCGCAATCGCCGACAAAATCTCAGCGTCTGACACGGTGATGTAAGTTCCGCCGGTTTGGGCCGCTGCCCGCACCGCCCGCACCCCATCGCGCGGCAGGTCTACGCTGATGCTATCGGCCAGGGTTTTCGATTCTACTGGCACAATCTTCTCGTCGCCGGCCCTGAAAGCCCTGGCAATGGCCGCCGAGCCTTCGGCTTGCACGCCAATAATGCGCGGCATTTTATCGAGCCAGCCGAGGGCTTGCAAATCTTTGAAGCCTTTATGAATACCGGCAATGATGTTGCCGTCGCCTACTGAGACAAAAATGGTCAGTGGCAAACGATTGGCGGGTTCGGTGAGTTGCCCGGTGGCTTTGCGGCGGCCCATGCCCAAATGACCAATCATCCATTCCCAAATTTCAAAGGCGGCGGTCTTTTTGCCTTCGAGGGTGAAGGGGTTATAGCCGGTGTTACGGCAATACCAGCCGAAACGGGCCGCGGCTTTTACGCTTAAATCAAAAGCCTGGTCGTAATTGCCATCGACCAAAAGCACCCTGGCCCCAAAAACCAGCAACTGGGCCACTTTGGCCGGTGGCGCGGTTTTGGGGGCAAAGATGACTGCCTTCTGCCCAACCGCCGCTGCCATGCCAGCCAGGGCCGCCCCAGCGTTGCCAGTGGAGGCCGTTACCAGCACGGGCGGAGGCGATTCTGTTCCCCGACCCAATTCCATTGCGCGGGCTACCACCACCGCTGAAGCGCGGTCTTTGAACGAGGCGGTGGGGTTGCGGCTTTCGTCCTTTAGCCAGAGTTGCTCGATGCCGAGTTTTTTTGCCAGCCGGGGCAGGCAAATGGTTGGGGTTCCACCGGCCAGGTTGAGGGGAGTCCGTTCTGCCTGCTTGGGAAACGAGACCGGTATGAGCGGCAGGTAACGCCATAAATTGGTCTCATCCCTGCATTGGAAGTCATCCGGCTGGTATTTTTTCTTGATTGCTTCGTAATTCAGCACGATATCCAGATTTCCGCCACACGAACAGGTGTAGGTAATCTGGTTGGGCAGGTATTCTGCCCCGCAAAGTGAACAGCGATAGCCAGTGAATTTATTCATGCTGAAATTATACACGGGAACTTTCCTTAAGGTAGAATAGTTTATTATGTCTCTTTCCATTGAAACCCTGTTTGTTGATCTTGACGATACCCTTTACCCGGCCTCCAGCGGATTGTGGCGCGATATTCGTGGGCGCATCGATGTTTATATGCGTGAGCGGCTCGGTATTCCTGCCGGGCAGGTTCAGTCGGTGCGCCAGGCTTATTTTGAGCAGTATGGCACCACCCTGCGCGGGTTGGAGCGCCACTATCCTGTTGATAAGGCCGATTTTCTGGCTTTTGTTCATGATGTGCCCCTGAGCGAGTATCTCGCGCCCAACCCGAAGTTACGCGCCCTGCTTGAGTCGATTCCGGTTCGCAAGGTCATCTTCACCAATGCAGATGCGGCCCATGCCGGGCGGGTTCTCACTGCGCTGGGGCTGGAGGGCTGTTTCGACGGGGTGGTCGATATTTGGGCGGTTTCTCCTTATTGCAAGCCGATGCCCCAATCGTTTGAGATTGCCCTGCAACAGGCCGGAAACCCCAACCCGCGCCGCTGCATCATTCTGGACGATATGCCGCGCACCGTTCGCGCGGCCCGCGATTTGGGCATGTTTTCCATTTTGGTTAGTGAAAATGGGGCAACAAACGCCGAGGCCGATGCCGTGCTGCGCGATTGGCAGCAATTGCCATCTTTGTTACAGCAGGCGCAAGCGAGGTTTGAAGATGAATCCTGAAAAGATTTGGGTTGTTCTGGTCATTCTGGTCTTGATTCTTGTGCTTTCCAATGCGCTGATGTTTGCGGTGGCGCGCGGTTGGAGCCGGGGGGAGATTAATTTTTTCAAGAAAAGCGGTTCGGGTGGCGATTTGTTCAAAGGTGACAAAGATGCCGCTGAATTAAGCGAGCAGATGCGCAAATTGCGCCAGGCGCAGGGCCAGGGTGAAAAAGGGGAGGAGTAGGTGGTTGCTCCCATCGGCATTTTTGACTCAGGCATTGGCGGATTGTCCGTTTTGCGGGCAATCCGCGCACTGATGCCCGATGAATCGCTCGTTTACCTGGCCGACCAGGCGCATGTGCCTTATGGGCCGCGTCCGTTGGCTGAGATTCAGGCCTTTTCGGTGGCGATTACGCGCTTTTTGCTCGAGCATGAGGCCAAGATGGTGGTGGTGGCCTGTAATACGGCTTCGGCTGCGGCCTTGCATCATCTGCGGGCTGAGTTCCCGCAGGTGGCCTTTGTGGGCATGGAACCGGCGGTGAAGCCAGCCGCGGAACAGACTCACAGTGGCGTGGTGGGCGTTCTGGCAACCCCGGCAACGTTTCAGGGGGCGTTATATGCTTCGGTGTTGGAGCGCTTTGCCCAGGGCGTGACGGTTTTGCAGGATACCTGCCCCGGTCTGGTGGGGCAAATTGAGCGCGGCGATTTGCAAGGGCCGCAAACGCGCCGAATTCTGGACAAGGCCCTTCGTCCGATGATTGCTGCCGGGGCCGATACGGTGGTGATGGGGTGTACCCACTATCCGTTTGTGATTCCGCTGATTGAGGCGATTGGCGGCGGTCAACTTCGGGTGATTGACCCAGCCCCAGCGGTGGCGAGACAGGCCAAACGGGTGTTGGAGACGCGCGGAATCAGGGCCGGGGGGAATCAAAAAGCCGGGGCGCGGTATTACACCTCCGGCGCGGTAGAAGGTTTCAATTTTCTATTAGAGAAATTATTGGGCGAGCAAGGCCAGGCGCAGGCGGTTGGCTGGCGCGATGGGCAACTTTACGCGCTTTCCTCGGCAAACTCAGCCTGAAAATCTTCCGGGCTGATGCTGATGCCCGCAAAATTGGCAAAGGTGATGTCGCTGAAACCCAGGCGGCGGGTAACTTTGGCGCGCTCGAACAGGTTTTGGTAACTGGATGGGATGGCGGCGTGTGGATTCAGGCCCAGTTCGCGGGCCAGGGCGCGTACTGCTTCAGCGGTGGCTGCTTCGATTTCAATGAAGTTACCGAAGGGCATTTCATCGAGCATGATGTGGCTTTCGCCTAACTGCCAAATGGCGCGATATTTTTCGTATTGAAAAATGGGTTGGTAGCCGAGCGATTCGAGAATCAGGCGGGCAGAATCGAAATCGCCCAGGCTGGTTTCGATTTCGGCGCGTTCGAGCACGCCTTCATTGCGCACGCCAGGGCCTTTGTAGGTAAGGCGGATGTCGTCGTAGCGGCGCAGGCGCAACACCTGGCCGGTTGCGCTCAGGTGGCCGTCGGGGGCATCGTAGCGCAGGTTGAATTCCATTTGGCGCGGGGCAATGCAAACCGCCCCCAGTTCAAGCAGGCGGGCCTGAATGGGGGCGAGGGTGCGCACAGAAAATTTTGCTTCGATTTCTTGATTGTTGGCGGTCATAAGGTAGTTATATCACACTCAACAGTGTCTGTTTTTGTTCAACCGTTTCTCCGGCTTTGACCTTCAGACGGTTGACGATGCCATCGCGTGGCGATTTGAGTTCGTTCTGCATTTTCATCGATTCGAGAATCAGGATGACCTGGCCTTTTTTGACTTGTTGGCCTTCTTCAATCGGCACGGCGACCACCAGCCCTGGCATGGGGGCCTTGAGCAGGAATTCGCTGCTTTCAGATTCTCCTCCGCCGGCTGCGGCGCGCAGACGTTTTTCACGCTCGTCTTCGACCCTGGCCTGGTACAACCTTCCGCGCAGCAGGATTTGCCATTCGTCTTCGTCTGGTGAAACGTAGGCCTCGTAAGACTTGCCATCGATAATGAGTGAGTAGACCGGCTGACCACCAATCGATTGAAAATCGACTTCCAATACTTTTTCGTTGATGCGAATGTGTTTTTCGTCGATGATTTCGATGGTAAATTCTGTTTCGTCAATTTTTGTCACATATTTCATCGGTGCATCCTCTCCCAGCGACCGATCCACTTCCAGTTGGAGGTATCGCGTTCGTTGCGTTGGACAAATTGCGCGGCGCGCTGGGTTTGCTGGTGGGCTGAGAGCGTTGCCAGGGCGGCGGCAATTTCAGCCATTTGCGGGTCGGCGGCATCGCTGATGGCAAACCGCTCTTCCACAAAGCGGGTGTCGTATTGACCGCCCATGAAGCGATGGCTGTCCATCAAAGTCTGGTGGAAGGGGATATTGGTGCGCACGCCGACGATGCGGTATTCCTCGAGGGCGCGGCGCATTCGCAAAATGGCCTGGGCGCGCGTTTCGCCCCAGACAATGAGTTTGGAAATCATCGGGTCGTAGTAGGGCGTAATTTCAAAGCCGGGATAAACCCCCGTATCAATGCGGATGCCGGGGCCAGTGGGCAGGATGCTGTGGTTGATTCTTCCGGTGGATGGCATGAATCCGTTGTACGGGTCTTCGGCGTTGATGCGGCACTCGATGGCCGCGCCGTTAAAGCGGATATCTTCCTGCTTGTATTGCAGCGGACGCCCGCGCGCGATGCGAATCTGTTCTTTGACGATATCGACGCCTGTGACCATTTCGGTAACGGGATGTTCAACCTGTAAGCGGGTGTTCATTTCGAGAAAGTAAAAATTACGATCTTTATCGACCAGGCACTCAATCGTGCCAGCGTTGATATAGTCAACCGATTGGGCGGCTTTGACGGCCATTGCGCCCATGCGCTGGCGAAGTTCATCGTCCATGAAGGGCGAGGGGGCCTCCTCGACCAGTTTCTGGTGGCGGCGTTGAATCGAGCAATCGCGCTCGCCGAGGTGGATGACGTTGCCATGCGAATCGGCCAACACCTGAATTTCGATGTGGCGCGCGCCTTCAACCAGTTTCTCCAAATAGACGTTGCCATCGCCGAAGGCCGATTCGGCTTCGCGGCGGGCCGATTTGAGCAAATCGGGCATTTCCTCAAGCGAGCGCACTTCGCGCATGCCCTTGCCGCCGCCGCCAGCGGTGGCTTTTACCAAGAGGGGAAAGCCGATTTTTGGCGCGATTGCCAGCAAGTCGTCATCACTCAGGTTGCCCACATCTTCTGTGCCTGGCACCACCGGCACGCCAGCCTTGCGCACGGTTTCGCGGGCGGTCATTTTATCGCCCATGGCGGCGATAGCCGAAGGCTTGGGGCCAATGAAGGCGATGCCGGCATCGAGGCAGGCCTGGGCGAAATCTTCACGTTCAGCCAGGAAACCATAACCAGGGTGGATGCCGTCGGCTCCCGATTTTTTCAGGATGTCGAGAATTTTATCGGCGCGCAGGTACGATTCGCGCGAAGGGGCCGGGCCGAGCAGGTAGGCCTCGTCGGCCTGGCGGACGTGCAGGGCCTGGCGGTCGGCTTCCGAGTATACGGCGACGGTCTCCAGCCCCAGTTCGCGGCAGGCGCGAATGATACGGACGGCGATTTCGCCGCGATTGGCGATTAAGACTTTTTTGAACATAAATTATCCATCCAGTAGGGGCGTAGCAATGCTACGCCCCTACATAATTATTACAGCGGTATATTCCCGTGCTTCTTGGCGGGATTACTGTCGCGCTTATTTTGCAGCATTTCGAGGGCGTTAATCAGACGGGCGCGGGTTTCGCGCGGTTCGATAACGTCATCGACATAGCCGCGCTCGGCGGCGACGTAGGGATTGGCGAATTTTTCGCGGTATTCGGCGGTTAATTCGGCTTTGCGCGCCGCCGGGTTTTCTGCCGCTTCCATTTCGCGGCGCATGACCACGTTGACAGCCCCATCGGGCCCCATGACGGCGATTTCTGCCGTCGGCCAGGCCAGGCTCAGATCGCCGCGCAGGTGTTTGCTGCTCATCACCAGATAGGCGCCGCCGTAGGCCTTGCGGGTGATGACGGTAATTTTGGGTACGGTTGCTTCGCAGTAGGCATAAAGCAATTTCGCGCCGCGTCGAATTACGCCGCCATGTTCCTGAGCGGTGCCGGGCAGGTAGCCGGGCGTATCGACCAGGGTGATGAGTGGGATGTTAAACGAATCGCAGAAGCGCACAAATCGACCGGCTTTTTCAGACGAGTCGATGTCAAGCACGCCGGCCAGTACCGCTGGTTGATTGGCGACGACGCCAACCGATTGTCCGCCCAAACGGGCAAACCCAATCACAATATTGCCAGCATAATTCTCATGGATTTCAAAAAACTGACCATTATCGACAATTTTGTAGATGATTTCTTTCACATCGTAGGGTTTGTTGGGTTCTTCAGGGATGAAGTGGTCCAACGCTTCATCGGCGCGCAGCGGGTCATCGCCGGTGGCGACAAAGGGCGGGTCTTCCATGTTGTTTTGGGGCAGGTAGCCGAGCATTTTGCGAATGAGATAAATGGTATCGGCTTCGTTATCTGCCGCAACGTGGCAGACACCCGATTTTTCGGCGTGAATGCTGGCCCCGCCCAGGTCTTCAAAGGAGACTTCTTCATGGGTGACGGTTTTGACGACATCTGGCCCGGTGATGAACATGTAGGAACTGTTGCGGGTCATAAAGATAAAATCGGTTAGGGCCGGGGAGTAGACTGCCCCGCCCGCGCATGGCCCCATGATGGCCGAAATCTGTGGGATGACGCCGCTGGCGAGGGTGTTGCGCAGGAAGATTTCGCCATAGCCGGCCAGAGAGACCACGCCTTCCTGAATGCGCGCGCCGCCGGAATCGTTCAGGCCGATGATGGGCGCGCCGTTTTTTAAGGCCATGTCCATGATTTTGATGATTTTTTCGGCGTGAACTTCGCCCAGTGAACCGCCAAACACGGTGAAATCCTGGGCAAAGACATAAGCCAGGCGGCCTTCAATCGTTCCCCAGCCGGTGATAACGCTATCGCCGGTATATTTTTGCTTCTCCAGCCCGAAATCGTAGGTGCGGTGCGCGACGAAGGCATCGACTTCACGGAAGGAGCCTTTGTCGAGCAGTAAATCAATGCGTTCGCGGGCGGTTAGTTTGCCGCGTTTGTGCTGGGCATCGATGCGTGTCTGTCCGCCGCCCAGGCGTGAGAGGGCTTTCTTTTCTCGTAGTTTTTGAATGCGCGGGTTTTCGCTCATTCTTTCTCCTCGTTGATAAATTTTTCGTAACTGCCTACGAACCGATATTCGTAGGGCGACACATCGTCCCCGAATGGGGGTTTATGTCGTCTAAAAGCAAATTCTCACTGTCTTACTCCATAAACGCGACTTGAAAGTCGCGCTACG
>DAOUML010000393.1:0-23730 GCA_034411635.1 Anaerolineales bacterium | reverse complement strand
CTCCATAAACGCGACTTGAAAGTCGCGCTACGGTAGGCAGTTACAAAAAATCCGTGTACTGCCGTGAAATCCGTCCAATCCGTGTACAAAAGTTTTGCTAAGCATAATCATAGCCCACAAATCTGATAAGAGCCATAAATCCTTGCGAGGCCTGACAGGCGGGGTACTGAGCGGCCAGGTCTTGCCTGTCGAAACCGCGTTGGTTGAGCCTGTCGAAATCGCGTTGGTTGAGCCTGTCGAAATCTGGCGCAAAGCCGCCCATGTCCACGCAAAAAATCAGGGCAGGACATGGGCGTGATGAGACCGGTCAGGGATATCTGGATGGACTCGGTTTTTCGTCAGGGCTGGGCGGTGCTTTTAATTAACGGGGATATCAAAACACAATTCTATCCACCAAAAATTGCGCCAGTACCTCCTCATCATAATCGAGGATGTACTTTGGCGGGCGGGGCTTACCATTACTATTTCTTCCCTGATTATGAACACCCAAGAGCGAAATATTTTCAGGGGTAACAGCAAGGAACAAAACTTCTTGCAACTCTGCTCTGGTTTTTCTGTACCGAGATATGCTGGTTCTTTGCTCACGCTCAATCTGATACTTCGATTTACCACCTTTTAATTCTTCATGCCAACGCTGAAACGATCTGTCATTATCGTTATATTCGACATCGCACAAGCCAATCATTAAGCCATGAACTCCATACTTGTCAATGCTCCAATTCATTGCCTCAGTGTCATTCAAAATAGAGCGATGGTCGTCAGACTTAATGGCTTTGGCTTTCAAGTCCCAATTGATGGAGCGCTTCAAATCGAAACATGAGGTAGCTGCTGAACCATATTTATCACCAGGAATTGAAAAATCACCTTCAAGTAGCCTGTAACACAGCAGTTCAAAATAAAATCCCCACCATTCCATTTGACGCCAGTTGAAATCAGATACTTTCATTTCCAAAATACTTGTTTTTCCATCCCATATTAACGGCAAATCTACAAGCAAGCGTTTGGCAATTTCCACATCATCTCTATACGACATTCATTTTTCTCCTAAAACATGCTAACTTGATTGGCCTGCGCTTCAGATTGAAGACGCTTTCGGGCAATATCGCAGTATTCTTCGCTAACTTCAATTCCAATAAACTGCCTGCTACTCAATTTTGCCTGAACGCAAGTTGTTCCGCTTCCGCACATAGGGTCAAGAACAATATCATTAGGCTCTGAAAAACATAAAATTAAGTCGCTTGCTAATTTATCTGGGAACGTGGCAGGATGTTGAAGTTTCAACCTATTGCCTTCTGTATTGCTTGTTGAATATGACCAAACCGTTCCACGACATTTTAGAGGATTCACAGCTTTCGGCTCTATCGATTTGAAACCACCATTAGTCAACCTATCGGTTCCTGAATAAATTTTTCCAGCATGCTTACTGGGAACCATAAGATGTTCCTTATAGAAAGTCTTCGGACGACTTCCCTTGAAAAATATCAAGATATACTCATGGTCAACTCGAAAACGCTGATTCCACCACGCGCCAGGATTCCCATCACGCCTATAAATAACACTTTCAAAAAGTTTCCAACCAATATTATCAACCCAATTTACAGCTAGCCTAAAAGAAGTAAGGGATTTAGCAAAATTTTTTGTTCCATCACCGATAACAACAACGGCGACACCACCATCTTTTGTTACTCTAAAAAGATTATTGCCTAACTCAACGAAGTCAAATACCCAATTATTTTTATAATCACGGATACCATCATAAGGAGGAGAAAATACGACCAAATCTATCGAATTATCATCAAAAAAAGCAAGCTCTTTTAGGCAATCGGCTCGAATAATTTGATTTGTTCGTGCTAAAGTAGATTTTTCAACAGTCACAGAATTCTCCAGAAATCTCAAAATTGTGCATATTTCAAAATTATACTTGACTTACCATCCTAAACATCTTGAATAACAATTGTCTGGAATAAAATAACATGACAATCTGCCAACATTTTAACACACCCACCTAACCCTCAAAAAGCGCCGTTCCATGCCCATCCGAGCAATCTATTCAATCCAGTACAAAAAAACACAAAACCGCCCGAAATCTTAATTCCACCTTCACCTCTTTATGATATATTTGCCCAATGAAAAAGGCTTTTTTCTAGCAAAGCCGCCAAGTTTTTTGTTTTTCTTTGCTTCTTTGCGACTCCCTGGCACTACCCGCCAGGGCAAGTGTTGCGTGAGACCTTTTTTTAACGCAAACATCATTGACCATCCTCCACCAAGCCGGGAGCCAGCCATGAAAGACACCCACTTCTACATGGGCCGCGTATTTGACCTCGCCAGCAGCCAGGTCACCTCCGAAGCCCTGCACTACAACCCCGCCGACCTGACCACCCACGCCGTCGTCACCGGCATGACCGGCTCGGGCAAAACCGGCCTGTGCATCTCGATGATGGAAGAAGCCGCCCTCGACGGAATCCCCGCCATCATCATCGATCCCAAAGGCGACCTGACCAACCTGCTCCTGCACTTCCCGGACCTCGAACCCGACGATTTCGCCCCCTGGCTCGACGCCGACGGCCTGCGCCGTCAGGGCAAACCCCTCGAGCAAGCCGCCGCCGAAACCGCCGAACGCTGGCGCAACGGCCTGGCCGAGTGGGACATCACCCCCGAACGCATCCGCGCCCTGGCCGAAGCCGCCCAATACGCCATCTACACCCCCGGCTCCGATTCTGGACGCCAGGTCAGCGTGCTTTCGTCGCTCAACCCCAACCTGCCCTGGGAAGGCAACAGCAAAATTCTGCGCGAACAAATCGCCAGCACCGTCACTGCCCTGCTCGGGCTGGTCGGCTACCACGACATCGACCCGCTGCGCTCGCGTGAACACATTCTGCTTGCCAACATCGTCGAATACGCCTGGAGCCATGGCAACCCGCTCGACCTGAACGAACTGGTCATCAAAGTTCAAAACCCGCCCTTCGACAAACTGGGCGCCTTCCCGCTCGATAATTTCTTCCCGGCCAAAGACCGCACCAGCCTGGCCATGACGCTCAACAACATCCTGGCCTCGCCCGGCTTCCAGGGCTGGCGCGAAGGCCAGCCCCTGTACATCCCCGATTTTCTTTTTACTGCCGATGGCCGTCCGCGCCAGAGCGTCTTCTACACCGCCCACCTGGGCGAAGAAGAGCGCATGTTCTTCGTCACCCTGCTGCTCTCGGCCTTTGAAACCTGGATGCGCACCCAAAACGGCTCCTCCTCCCTGCGCGCCATTCTGTATTTCGACGAAATCTTCGGCTACCTTCCGCCCACCGCCAACCCGCCCAGCAAAACGCCCCTGCTGCGTATGCTCAAACAAGCCCGCGCCTTCGGGGTTGGCCTTGTTTTGGCAACCCAAAACCCGGTCGATGTCGATTACAAAGCCCTCTCCAACGCTGGCTCCTGGTTCGTTGGCAAACTGCAAACCGAACGCGACAAACTACGCCTGCTCGATGGCCTGCAAGGCGCCAGCGCCGACCTCGACCGCAGCGCCTACGATAAAATCATCTCTGGCCTGGGCAAGCGCGTTTTTCTCCTGCACAACATCCACGCCAGCCAACCGGTTTTATTTCAGACGCGTTGGGCGATGAACTACCTGGCCGGGCCTTTAACCCGCGCCCAAATCCCCGCCTTAAACCGGCTGCATCCCGATGCGGACTCCCCCGCGCCTGCCCCCGTTAAAAAAGAAGCCGCCACCTCCCAGCCTGATTTCGGCAAACTCCAACCGATCAGTTTCTCGGTCAGCGACTACACCGAAGACATCCCCGAACCCGCCCCCGCGCCCTCTGCCCCCGCCCCGGCATCCAACCTGCCCGGCAGCCGCGCCCGCCCGCACGTCCCCGCCAGCGTAGACGAGTTTTTCCTGCCCGTCACCTACTCCATCACCGAAGCCTGGCGCGCCTTTGGGCAAAACCCGCCCCCCGATTCGCGCATCGAAGGCTTTCTCTACCGCCCAACCCTGCTGGCCGCCGCCCACATCCGCTTTTTGGACCGGCGCTACGGCGTCGATACCGAAATCCCGCGCATCTTCCTGATCGACGAAATCGACGCGCGCGGCTCGTTGCGCTGGGAAAAATCCCCCTATCAAGGCCCCGGCATGGATAAACTGGAGCGCGAACCCACGCCCCAGGCCCGCTACGAAGCCCTGCCCACCCCGCTCAGCGATGCCCGCCTGCTCACCAGCCTGCGCCGCGACTTTGCCGATTGGCTCTATCGCACCACCTCCATCAGCGTGCGCGCCAACCAGGCCCTCAAAGTCTACGCCGGGCCGGATGTCAGCGTTGCCGATTTCCGCACCGCTTGCAGCGAAACCGCCCGCGAAAACCGCGACGCCGAAACCGTCAAACAAACCACCGCCATCGACCGCAAAATAAACACCCTCAGCAACCGCCTCAACAGTGAACAACGCCGCCTGGCCCAAGAACAAGTCAAATACGATCATCTGAAACGCGAAGAAACCAGCAACCTGCTGGAGTTGGGGGCCAGCATTTTTGGCCTGGGCCGCAAACGCAGTATCACCTCCCAGGTTGCCAAAAACCGCCTGAGCACCCAGGCGCAGGCCTCTGTCGAAAAATCGCAAGACGCCATCCAACAATATGAACAGGAACTGGCTGAATTACAGCGACAGCGTCAGGCCGCGATGCAAGAAATCCACGAACGTTGGGCCTCGCTCATCAACCAGGTGAGCGAAATTTCGCTCACCCCAACCAAAAGCAACATCTTCGTCGACCACTTTGGCATTGCCTGGAAACCCTCCTACCTCGTGCTGGCCTCCGGTCAAATCATCGAGATTCCCGCCTTCGGCCCGGCGCGTAACGCAAATTGATCATTTGTGCCTGCCAACTCAACCCACCGGAAAAAACATGCCCAACCAAACACCCTCGCAAATCAGCACCCTGCAAGACTACACCGCCCAGCGCCGCGCCCATTGGAGCAAAGCCGCCGCCGGGAAAATTTCGCAATCCATTTTCAGCCGCGCCTATCGCGGACGCCTTGCCGAAGTTTACAGCCTGCTCATCTCACCCGGCCAGCGCGTGCTCGAAGTCGGCTGTGGCCTGGGCGACCTGCTGGCCGCCACAAAACCATCCTACGGGCTGGGTATCGACTTCTCGCCCGAAATGGTCGCCCAGGCTCAAAAACGCTACCCAAACCTGAATTTCAGCGAAGGCGAAGCCCACAGCCTCGACCTGAACGAGACCTTCGACGCCATCATCGTCTCAGACCTGGTCAACGACCTGTGGGACGTGCAAACCGCGCTCGAAAAACTGCGTCCGCTGTGCAACCCCTCCACGCGGGTTATCCTCAACCTGCACAGCCGTCTGCACCAACCCGCCCTCGGGCTGGCCTCCGCCCTCGGCCTGGCCAACCGCACCCTGCCCCAAAACTGGCTGACCCGCGAAGACCTCGAAAACCTGCTCTATTTGGCCGGCTTTGAAGTTATCAAACGCCAGAAAGAAGTCTTGCTGCCCCTGCCGCTGATCGGCGGATTCTTCAACAAATTTCTGGTCAAATTGCCTGTTTTCGATAGCCTGGCCTGGAGCAACGTGCTGGTCGCCCGTCCGCAGGCCCAGCCGGCCCAGGAAGCGCCGGTTGTCTCGGTCGTCATCCCGGCCCGCAACGAAGCCGGAAACATCGAAGCCGTCTTCAGCCGCCTGCCGCGCATGGGACGCGAAACCGAAATCGTCTTTGTCGAAGGCCACTCGAAAGATGACACCTACGAAACCATCCAAAAAGCCATCGCCGCCCACCCCGAATGGAAGTGCCAACTGCACAAACAACCCGGCAAGGGCAAGGCCGACGCCGTGCGGGTCGGCTACGCCCACGCCAGCGGCGATGTGCTGATGATTCTGGACGCCGACCTGACCGTGCGTCCCGAAGACCTGCCGCGCTTTTACGAAGCCCTGGTCAGCGGCAAGGGCGAGTTCATCAACGGCGTGCGCCTGGTTTACCCGATGCAGGAACAGGCCATGCGCTTCCTGAACCTGCTCGGCAATAAATTTTTCAGCCTGGCCTTCTCGTGGATGCTCGGCCAACCGCTCAAAGACACCCTGTGCGGCACAAAAGTTCTGTATCGCAAAGATTACGACCGCATCGCCGCCAACCGCGCCTACTTTGGCGAGTTCGACCCCTTCGGCGATTATGATCTGATTTTCGGCGCGGCCAAACAAAACCTGAAAATTGTCGATCTGCCCATCCGCTACCAGGAACGGACGTATGGCTCGACCAACATCGACCGCTGGCGGCATGGCATGTTGCTCATCCGCATGGTGGCTTTTGCGGCTTTTCGGTTGAAGTTTATTTAGGCAAGCAAGTCCTGAGCGGAGCGACGAGTGTAACGAGGAGCGCAGTCGAAGGACGATTTTTTCTGCAACAACCGCCCTTCGACTGCGTGCTTCACTATCGTTCAGCACTCCGCTCAGGGCTGGCAATAAGGATAAAACCATGAAAATTCTCTCCGTCATCGGCACGCGGCCTGAGGCCGTGAAAATGGCCCCGGTTGTGCGCAAACTGCGCGAGACGCCGGGCATCGAATCGGTCGTCTGCGCGACGGCCCAGCACCGGCAAATGCTCGATCAGGTGCTGGAGTTGTTCGACATTACCCCGGATATCGACCTCAACCTGATGAAACCCAACCAGACCCTGGCCGGGATTACCGCCGCGATTTTCGAACATCTCGACCCGGTGCTGGCCTCCGTTAAACCCGATTGGGTGCTGGCCCAGGGCGATACCACCACCGTCATGGCGACGGCTTTACTCAGTTACTATCACCGCATTAAATTCGGACACGTCGAGGCCGGGCTGCGCACGGGCGATAAGTTCCAGCCTTTCCCGGAGGAAGTCAACCGCATGGTGGCCGGGGTTGCCGCCGATTTGCATTTCGCCCCGACCGAGTGGTCGAGGCAAAATTTGCTCAAGGAAAATGTGCCAGCCGAAAAAATCGTCGTTACGGGCAACCCGGTCATCGATGCGCTGCAAACTGTCAGCGCGATGCAGCCTGAGGGCGAGACGCAGGCCCTTTTAACGGAACTCGGGCTGACGTCTGAGTCTGCTCCACGCCTGGTCCTGGTCACGGCCCACAGACGGGAGAATTTCGGGGCGCCGCTTGAGTCGATTTGCCGCGCCATCCGCGCTTTGTCTGAGGTGTATGGGGATGCGATTCGTTTTGTTTACCCGGTGCATCTCAACCCGAATGTGCAGAATGTGGCCTATCCGATGCTGGGCGAGTTGCCGAACGTGCGCCTTTTGCCGCCACTCGATTACCTGCCGATGGTGCACCTGATGAAGCGCGCCGCCCTGGTGCTGACGGATTCGGGCGGCTTGCAGGAGGAGGCGCCGGGGCTGGGCGTGCCGGTGCTGGTGCTGCGCGAGACGACCGAACGCCCCGAGGGCGTGGCTGCCGGGACGGTGCGCCTGGTCGGTACGGACGAGGCGAAGATTGTTTCTGAAGCGCGGGCCTTGCTGGATGACCCTGCCGAGCATGAGAAAATGGCGCGGGCGGTGAACCCGTATGGCGATGGCCGCGCCGCCGAGCGGATTGTGGCGGCGTTGCAGTCGTTTTAGTTGGGCAGTTGGCAGCCGCGTTTTTTGAAATCGCGATAGAGCAGAAGGTTGCCCAGCATGAAGCCACCCTGCCCGATGGTATTGGTGGCTTCGGCGACCCATTGCATGGCGACGGATTGTTCTGCGCCGGTGAGCGCGCCCATGGCGAGAATGCCCAAAACGCCGACGATGAACCCGGCGGCGGCCCAGTTTAATTTGCGCTGAAAGGCGATGTAAGTCAGAATGCCTTCCGCGCCCAGGCTGGTGGTGGTTGTCAGGAAGATCAGTGGGATTTTTACGGGGATTGCGCCCAAAAACATTGCTGGTGGGAGGTTGTTTTTGGGTTTGCGAACCATGCGCAGGACAGATAGGAAGATCATCAGGAAGCCGATGCCAAGCAGCAGAAATTGGACATCGCTCATCCAGCGAATATCGGCCCATTGGGCGGCGTAAATCAACTTCCAGAGTGCTTTGAAGAATCCGCCCAGAAAGACGAGACTGGCCCCAGCCATGAGCAGGCGCGCGTAGCCAGGGCCGCTACAGATTAAGGTTGTTTTTGCCAGAAAGAATGCGCCTGTGAGGAAGAAGAAGTTTGGTATGAAATCAAAGAGCGCCAGGCTGATTGGGTAGGTTTCCATGCTTGCATCCTTTGGGTGTAACGGAATCTACCAGCCCGGCGGGTTGGCAAAAATATCATACCAGGGCAGGCGGGTGTTGAAAACAATAAATTCGAACAGGGTGATCAGAAAAAGCAGCACGAGAATTGTTTTGACTCCTGCGGTTTGTTCGCTTTTTTCAAAAACTGTTTCCAGCAGGAAGGCGCTGGCGGAGGTGGCGAGCAAGGCCAGGTTGGCAAAGACAATTTCAAGGGGAATACTCTCAATTTGGACAAACAAGGCCGGCCCAAGCAGATAGTAGGGCATCATGATCAGGGGCAGGAAGATTCCGCCAGCCAGGCGCGCATAGAAATAGCGGCTTTTTGAGACGATCATTTTGCAGGCCAGAATATATTCGATGCCAACCAGCAGGAGGTAGGTGTAGAAAGCGCCTTTCATGTGCTGGTAGACGCTTTCGCTGGTGGGAGCGAAGAAGTTTGTCAGGCTATTGGGGAACCAGTCGTATGAGTAGTGAACCAGCAGGAAAAGAATCTGGTAAAGGACAATTTTCAGAAAAATGGGCAGTTTGATTTGCATTGGCAGGTTGTCTTTTGTCTGAAGTAAGATGGGTTGTTGAATTTGCCGTTCGTTTATACCCACGGGCATTAGTATTAGTTTATATAAAATAATACACGAAGTAACCTGTCATCTTTCCCGGTTTTTGAGGATGATTGTCATAAGAAAAGCGGGTGACAGTCATTTTTTGTGACTGTCACCCGCTTCTCTATTCTTTACTCTCTATGCTCTACTCACTGACTACTGTCATACCCTTCCGGCAGCCAACGCCAACAAGTTCAAGATTGTGGCGGCGTTGTTGGGTTTACAATCCAAGCGTATGCCGCAACGCCTGGTCAACTTTCTTCATGGAAATTTCCCTAATCACTCGCTCAATCGCGGTTTCTGTGATGGTGGCAAGGTTATCAGTAGCCACAATCGAATCTGTCAGTAAGCCAGAGCGTACTCCATCTGGCGAATCTAGCACAATCGTCACCCGGCTGGGATGATTGGCCCGGAACATACGGCTGGTAATCATCGCAACAATCACCTGAGATAGCCCCGTGTTCAAGTCATCTGCCTGAACAACCAGCTCCGGGCGGGTTTTGGCTGTCCGCAAGTCGGAATGCGGAAACAAGGTAACTACCTACCCACCCTCACCCCCAACCCCTCTCCCGGTGGGAGAGGGGAGAAATCTCGGACGAAATTGTCGTTTTCGGTATAAAAATCCGCTTTTTGTGTCCGTTTCCCTCTCCCTTTGGGAGAGGGGCAGGGTGAGGGTAGGTAGTTACCGCTTGAAAGCAAGTTCACCACTGCCTTACTCCAAACGCGACTTGAAAGTCGCGCTACGGTAGGCAGTTACCGCCTTTTTGTTGCGGCATGAATCCCGTGCTATACCCGTCCCGGTCACATATTGCGCTTTTTATAAGAGCGTGAACGCGCAATGTGTGACCACGGGCATTATACAATCCCCCCCGCATCATGACCCAACTCCGCATCATCCCCGTCCGCAGCCTGGTCGAGTTTGTCCTGCAATCTGGCGATATCACCCCCGGCGGCTTCCAGCGCCGCGACCGCGCCCAGTTGGGCAGCAAAGGCCACCGCCAGGTGCAGCGCAATCGTCCCGAAGGATACCAGGCGGAAGTGGAAGTCCGCTACCGGGTCGAGCAGGGGGATGTTCCGCTCGAAGTGCGCGGACGAATCGATGGCTTGTATCCGGCCTGTGAGCCGGTCATCCTCGAAGAAATCAAAACCACCACCCTCAGCCTGGAACTCATAACCGAAAATCACAACCCCCTGCACTGGGCGCAGGCGCAAGTGTATGCTTTTATCTACGCCTTTCAGCACGGCCTGGCCGAAATCTGCCTTCACCTGACCTATTTTCACATCGACACCCGCGAAGAAAAAACTTTCGCGCATACTCTTTCTTTCCCCGAACTCGAAACTTTTTTCAACGACCTGCTGACCGCCTATCTGGGCTGGTTCGGCAAAATCAGCGCGTGGCAAGCGGCGCGCGATCAGTCGATCCAACTGGTCGATTTCCCCTACCCGGCCTACCGCCCCGGCCAACGCGAGATGGCGGTGGATGTCTACAAAACCATCCGCAACAAAGCCCGGTTGTATTTGCAGGCCCCTACCGGCGTAGGCAAGACCATCGCCGCCCTTTTTCCGGCGGTCAAAGCCATTGGGCAGGGCCTGGCAGAGAAGATTTTTTACCTGACGGCCAAAACGCCGGGGCGAATCGTGGCCGAGAAAGCGCTGGACGACCTGCGCGCTACCGGACTGAATCTGCGCGGCGTGACTCTGACTGCCAAAGAGAAAATTTGCTTTTGTCCGCCGGTCAACTGCGACCCCGAAATTTGCCCGTTTGCGCGCGGCTATTTTGACAAGGTAAAAATAGCGTTGGGGGAAATGGACACGAACCAGGCCTTTACCCGCCCGCTCATTGAAGAACTGGCCCGCAAACATGAGATTTGCCCCTTTGAGTTTTCGCTTGACCTGTCGCTGTGGGCCGATTGCATCATCTGCGACTACAACTATGTTTTTGACCCACGCGTGTACCTGCACCGTTTCTTTGACTTTGACGACGGCGTCTACCTCTTTCTTGTAGACGAAGCCCACAACCTGCCCGACCGCGCCCGCGAAATGTACTCCGCTGAACTGGACAAGAAAACGGTGCAGGAACTCCAACGCAGTCTGAAGCCGCACCTGCCCGCGCTGGCAAAAAGACTGGATGCCATCAACAAAATCCTGCGCGAGATCCGCAAAACCTGCCAGGCCGAGGAAAAACCCGCGCTGGTGGAGCATGAGCCGCCCGAAGACCTGCTCAAAGCCGCGCGCGCCTTCAGCCAACAGGCCGAAGACTGGCTGGCTCTAAACCAACCGTCCGAATTCCGCCCGGCCTTGCTCGATTTTTACTTTGCCTGTCTCAATTACCAGCGCGCGGCGGAATATTTCGACACCTTCTACGTTTCTTACTTTGAACGTATCGGCCAATCGAACCTGCGCGCCAAACTCTTTTGCCTTGATCCGGCTCCCCTGCTGGCCGCCCGGCTGGATCGTGGTCGCGCGGCAGTCTTCTTCTCGGCCACCCTGCTGCCGATTGACTACTTCATGAAACTGCTAACCGGCGCAGCCGACCACCCCTGGCGGGTCTTTCAGTCGCCCTTTCCTCAGGAGAACGCCTGCCTGTTGGTTCATAACCGCATCTCGACCAAATACGAGCAGCGCGCCGATTCTTACGCGGCGGTGGCCGAAGCCATTGCCGTCACCTGCCAGACCCGCGCCGGAAATTATCTGGTCTATTTCCCTTCTTATGCCTACCTGAACGCCGTGCTGGAGCGTCTCAGGGAACGCCTGCCCGAAGGCCAGATTCTCGCGCAAGACCGCGCCATGAACGAGGCCGCTCGCGAAGAATTCCTGGCGCGTTTCTCCGCCACGAACCAGGAGACGCTGGTCGGGCTGGCGGTGATGGGCGGCATCTTTGGCGAGGGCATCGACCTCGTTGGTGAGCGGCTGATTGGGGTGGTCATCGTTGGGGTGGGCGTTCCGCAACTTGGCCTGGAGCGCGATCTCATCAAGGACTATTTCGACGCCCAAAACGGCAGCGGCTTCGCCTACGCCTACCAATACCCCGGCTTCAACCGGGTTTTGCAGGCCACCGGGCGCGTCATCCGCGCGGAAACCGACCGGGGCATCATTGTCTTGCTGGATGAGCGTTTTGCCCACGCGCGTTATCGTCAGTTATTCCCCTCGCATTGGCGCGGCTACCAAATTGTAGCCGCCGCAGATGAAATCAAAATCAGGTTGGCGCGGTTCTGGGAGCAAGCAGAAAAACGGTAACGACCTATTTTTTCCCCTCTTCCTCAGTCAGAGGGGCCGGGGGTGAGGGTGGATAGACCGTTACAAAAAATGTAGGCAGCAATTGAAAAAAACAGGCGACCTTTTCTGAAAAACGATACCAGAAAAGGTCGCCTGTTGGGCTCGTAGCGATGCGCTTAAAGTTAGCCAATCAAAATAACGCGGGCGGGCGCGCCGTCGGCTTCGGCCAGTTTGAGCGGCAGGCAGTACAGGTCATAAAATCCGCGTGGGACTTGTGAAAGATTTAACCCTTCCAGCGCGATGATGCCCGCGCCGAGCAAAATTTGGTGGGTTGGAACAGGGTCTTGATAACAGGAGACGGAGAGATAATCAACGCCAACCAGTTTTAGCCCATGCGCAACCAGCCATTCGGCCCCATCCGGGCTAATGGCGACAAAGTTTTCCTGAAAGTAGGTTTCGCCCCGCGCCCAAAGTTTGGAATTGCGGGTGCCAAACAGCAACCGTTCTACCCCGGCTGGCAGCGATATGCGTTCAAGCACTTCGGCGCTGATTTCGTCTACATCGTCGGGGAGTTGGGCCAGGTAGCACGGGCCGGTTAGCACTTCGAGCGGCAGGGTTTCGACGGTGCGGCGGTTGTTGAGAAAGTGGTGCGGCGCGTCGATGTGCGTGCCGGTGTGGGCCGAAAATTCGAGATGGGTGGCATTGTATTCGTCGCCGTTATCCATGCTGGCGGCTTGGGTAAGTTTCACAGGCGGTTCACCCGGCCAAACCGGCAGGTTTGCTGAAATCGTGAGCGATACATCATAAATTGGCATGTTTTGTTCCTTTTACCAGCCGCTTTCTCTGAAATATTCTTCCAAAAAGATTTGGCGCTCTTCGGGGGTCATCGGGCGCGGACGAGAGAAGTCTTCGAGCATGGTGGTCAGCAGTTCAATACTGATCAGCCTGCCATCGTAAAAAACATAACGGGTGATGAACCCCCAGCGGGTTTTGGTGGTGCGCACGCCATTGCTGGGGTTATCATACCCCATTTGATCAAAGAACAGGTTGCCCAGGCCGTAATGGATGAATGAATTGCCATGAAATTCCATCACTTGTGGGTAATGCGCCTGCGAACCGTTCACGGCCACCGCCCCGGCCTCGGCCAGGCGTTGGAAGTCTTTTTCCTGCCAGGGGCGGGCTTCGGGGCTGTAATACTCAAAATATTGGAAAGTTGCCAGCACAATATGGCCTTCGGCGTTTAGCCGTTTAATCTCCTCTTCGAGCCATTCGTAGCCATGTCCGTCTTTGGGCTTGCCGGGCCAATTATCGCCGCAAGGGGCCGCGCCGGGCCAGTTATCTTCGCGCGCCCAGGCAAAATCGGGGCCAACCGGGTTGCAGCCAACAAAAGCAAAACTCATGCCGCCGCGCTCCAAAATGGCTGTTTTTTGGGCATCGGCCAGGTCTCTTCCGCCGCCAAAATAGGCCCAGCCGCGTTCATCGTACATATCCAGCGTGTAGCGGGTGGCATCGGGCCCCCAATCTTGAAAATGATTGCCGGTCAATTCAACGACATCGGTGCTAACATATTCAAGCAGTTCAATATACTTTGGGTCAGAGCAGAAAATAAGACGTTGTTGGCTGGGGTTGGGAAAGGGACAATCTTTCGCAAATGGAATTTCATTGGAGATATGCACAATATCTGATTCCAGGAACCAATCGCGTATATCCTGGGCTGGGTAGATGTTGCTGTGCTGTTCCATCTTATAAGCGGTGGCGCGCACCAGGGCGGTTACACCGGTCATCATCACGGTTGCCATTTTATCGGGGTTGCGGTTGCTGGCAGCGATTTCCAATTCGCCCCCGCTCAGTGCAAATTCGGTTCGCAGCGGGTAAGCCGAGGCTTCAAAAGTACGTCGAATGGGGTTTTGCCCATCCACTTCAAGCACCTTCATTTTGGAGGTAATGGATTCAAAAGGCAGGATGGCCCAGGCGTCCCGCTGACGCCACAGGGCGTATTCCGTATCCTGAACGGAAACCAGACGCGCCACGCCTGGGCCGGCCTCGCCGCCAAAGATGGTTTGCATCTGGCTGTAGGTCGATTCTGCCATCAACAACACCTGACCGTTGCCTTTCCAGATTTCTTGCAACTCTGCAAACGTGACACCATCGCGTACAGTAGGAAAGGCGGCCACAAGGCCATAAACCCAGGTGGAAGTGGCCGCCAATTCGCCCGTAGCCGGTTCCAGTTTCAGGTTGCCCGCTTCGCGCTCGGCAACGAGCATCACGCCAGAATTCGCGGCAGATTCTTCAGCCGCCTGGCGCAAATCGGGTGGAACTTGCGGCGAAATCCATAATCCGCGCGTGGGCGTGGCGGTTGGCGGAATGGGGGTTGGGGCCAGGCTGGTGGGGGTGGGCCATTCGGGCGCGACAAACACAGGCGGTTCTGGCGCGCAGGCGCTTACCAGAATCAAAAGTGTGAGAAAAACGAAAATTTTTTTACACATACCAAACGTTCCTCATGAGGTGAATAAATTATCGGCTGGCATTGTAGCATAGAATGCCAGCGGGTATAAATCCAACAATTCTAAATTCCAAACCCGAAATGAATTTTACGCCCATGTTGCATTGCAAAGAATCGGTTCGCAGGCAGTTACAAATTTTCTCTCTTGTGCGGGTATAATACGATTTGTCTGACAAATTTCTCCCCCATCTCAACAGGAGCAATCGCATGGCTAGAATTGATTTAACCGTCCACCCTGAGCGGCGTCGCCGCGCCATTCAGCGCGCCCGCGAGCGGAACATTATTATTCCCACCTACGCCCAAATGAAAGACCCCGCCAAAATTCCGGCGAAGGTGAAAGAAGAGTTGTCGGCTATCGGGCTGTGGGATATTCACCCGCGCAATCTGTTTCGTATTACATGGAAGAATGAACCACAGGCCAGTGGTGGCGAATATGGCGGCGTCAACTTTATTGAACTGCCCTCCGCCCTTACCGGAACCCCGGCGCGTATCATTGCGTTGGTGGGCAAATGGTTCCCAACCGGGGCGCATAAAGTGGGCGCGGCTTTCTCTTGTCTTGTTCCGCGCCTGGTGACAGGGCAATTTGACCCCACCACCCAAAAAGCCGTCTGGCCTTCCACTGGAAACTATTGCCGGGGCGGCGCCTATGATTCAGCCCTGCTCGCCTGCGATTCAATTGCCATTTTGCCCGAAGGCATGAGCCGCGAACGGTTTGAGTGGCTCGAAAAAGTGGCTGGCGAAACCATCAAAACGCCTGGTTCTGAATCGAATGTGAAAGAAATCTTTGATAAATGCTGGGAGTTGCGCAACTCAGGCCAGGATTTGATGATTTTTGATCAGTTCCAGGAATTTGGCAATTATCTCTGGCACTATGAAGTGACCGGCCACGCCATGCAAGAAGTGCTGAATGCCGTTATGCGCCCTGGTGACCGCTATCGCGGCATGACCAGCGCCACCGGTTCGGCTGGCTCAATTGCCAGCGGCGACTACATGAAGCAATTGTTCCCTGAGAGCAAAATTGCCGCCAGTGAAGCCTTGCAATGCCCCACGCTGCTCGAAAATGGATTTGGCGCGCATCGCATTGAAGGCATTGGCGACAAGCACATTCCCTGGGTTCACAATGTCAAAAATACCGACCTGGTGGTAGCCATTGATGACAACGCAGTAGTTAACCTGGCGCGTCTGTTCAACGAACCGGTTGGCAAGCAGTACCTGGCCTCGCTTGGGCTGTCCGAAGCCGATATTGCCAATCTTGATTTGCTCGGCTTCTCTGGCATTTCCAATGTGCTGACCGCCATTAAAATGGCGAAATACTACGAAATGGGCGAAAATGACATCATCCTGACCCTGGCAACCGATTCGATGGAACTTTACAACAGCCGCCTGCACGAAATGCACGATGAAATGGGTGCCTATAGCGAGCGCGATGCTTCCGCCGATTTTGCCCGCTGGCTGCAAGGTCAATCCACCGATAACATGCTCGAACTGCGCTACACCGACCGCCGCCGCGTCCACAATCTCAAGTATTACACCTGGGTTGAGCAACAGGGCAAAACCTATGAAGAAATTCAGGCCATGTGGTATGAAGATGACTTTTGGGCCGGTTTCCAAAAACAGGCCGATGAAATCGACGAATTGATTGTTGAATTCAACAAAGAAGTTGGCCTGATTTAATACTTTGCGACTTAAATTTTTGCACCCTGGCCTGACCGCCAGGGCGCAAAAATTTAAGCGCGCCCCTTGATGTCAAGTTATGCGCTGTTGCCATTAGCCGCCGGTTTATGCGGCTCAACCTTCAGAATTTTGAATCCGGCTTGTACGGCTGACCCAATTAGCAAGGCAAAAACCAGCGTGCCGATTCCTGCCGGGCCGCCCAAAAGCCAGCCAATTGCTACCACCACCACTTCGATGCTGCCCCGCGCCAGGCGAATGCTGATTCCGGTGGTGCGTTTAATTGCCAGCATCAGGCTATCGCGTGGCCCTGCCCCGGCATCGACCCCGATATAGATGGCGCTACCCAGGCCCATGCCCAGAATCCCACCCAACAGCATGGGAATTTGCAACCAGAGCGGCCCATAAACCGGGGAAATCAGCCACAGGGCAGCATCAATCCAGGGGCCAAGGCTCAAAATATTTGCCAGCGTTCCCCAGCCGATTTTTTCGCGCAGGATGAGCGCGCCTGAAAGCACCAGAAAACCCATTAGCACCGTTACCGTGCCAGGAGTGATGCCGATAATTTTGGATAGCGCCACTTCCAGCACGGCCCAGGCGCTTGTGCCAAGATTGGCGCGAATCATCGCGGCGATTGAAAAGCCCATCAGACAAAACCCGGCCTGAATGACAAGTAAATCGCGCCAAAATGTTTTCCAGCGAATTGGTTTGAGTAAGGTTGTCTTCACAGTGCGCGAGTGTACCACGATGTGATAGACTCGGTGTATGGCCTCTCTCATTCTCAAACCCCAACGTGAAAAATCGCTCCTGCGCCGTCATCCCTGGATTTTCTCTGGCGCGGTGGCTCAAGTTAACCGCAACCCGGCTCCCGGCGAGACGGTCGATGTCCGCGCGGCGGACGGAACCTGGTTGGCCCGCGCCGCCTACTCGCCTGCCTCCCAAATTCGCGCCCGGGTTTGGACTTTTGACCCGGATGAAGCGGTGGACGCCGATTTCTTCCGCCGGCGGATTTTATCTGCGCTCTCGCTTCGCAGGACTTTTTTTGCTTCCCCCCATTTTCCGCAGGAAAATGGGGGGACTGAGGGGTGTACGAACGCTTTTCGCCTCATCCATGCTGAATCTGATGGAATTCCCGGTCTGGTGGTTGACCAGTATGGCGATGTGCTTGTCCTGCAATCCCTAACGGCTGGCAGCGAATTCTGGCGCGAAACCCTGGCTGACTTGTTGCTCGAAGCCACTGGCGCAACGATGATTTACGAACGTTCCGATGCCGACGTGCGCGAATTGGAAGGCCTGTCCCCGCGCGTCGGCGCTTTGCGCGTAGCCAAGCAACCCTCTATTAACCATTTTCCATTAACGATCCCCCATTCCCCATTAACCACCCCTCATTCTCCCCTAACCATCACTGAAAACGGCCTGAAATTCCTGGTCGATATCGAAAAAGGCCACAAAACCGGCTTTTACCTCGACCAGCGCGATAATCGCAAGCGCGTGGGGGAACTGGCGGCAGGTCGTGATGTTTTGAATTGTTTTTGCTACACAGGGGCTTTTAGCATTTATGCCGCCAGGGGTGGGGCAAAGAGCGTTTTATCGGTGGATGCTTCAGCCGAGGCATTAGCCATTGGCCAGGAAAATGCGGCATTAAACGGAATTCAGTCAGCGGGCGTCGAATGGCTCGAAGCGGATGTTTTCACAGCGCTGAGAAAATTCCGTGACCAGGATCGCGCCTGGGATTTGATCATCCTCGATCCCCCAAAATTTGCCCCCACTGCGGCCCAGGCCGAAAAAGCCGCGCGCGGATACAAAGACATCAACCGCCTGGCCTTCAAACTGCTCAGGCCAGGCGGCATTTTGGTCACTTTTTCTTGCTCCGGCGGAATCGACGCGGCCCTGTTCCAGAAAATTGTCGCTTCCGCCGCTCTGGATGCAGGCGTGGACGCCAAAATTGTTGAGACCCTGACTCAGGGGCCAGACCATCCGGTTTCGATACATTTCCCTGAGGGGGCTTATCTCAAGGGACTGATTTGCATTAAGACTGGCTGACGGTGTTCAACTCGCGCCGAAAGAACTCGGGCAGTGCAAACGCAGCGCGATGGACATCCGGGTTGAGATAATTCATTTGTCCCGGCGGGTAGGCGCGGGTCAGTCCGTTCTGCCAGGGGGTGTCGGAAACATACATGAACCCGATTCCGCCGCCGGGGTAGGTCGGAATCTGAGCGTAGTAGTAATCTGGATTCTTCGCCAGGTTTTTGGCAAAGCCGTAGATTTCTTTTATCAATGCCGTGTCAAAAAATGGTTGTTCGCACTGGGTGGCGATGGCGCCGCCCGGGTTGAGCGCGCCCCACATTAATTGCATAAATTCGTCGCTGAACAGGCGCTCAGCCATGCCAATCGGGTCGGTGGTGTCTGAGACAATCACGTCGAAGGTGTTGCCGGGGATTTTGAGAAACTCGAAGGCATCCTGCACGACCAGTTTGGCTTTGGGATGGCTCCAGGGGTCGCCAAATTCGGGGAAATACTGGCGCGAGTATTCGACCACTTTCTCGTCCAGTTCGCAGACGACCACTTCTTCCATCGAGGGGTAGCGCAGCAGTTGTTGCAGCGAGCCGCCGTCGCCGCCGCCGACCACCAATGCCCGGCGCGGATTTTCAACCGCCAGGGCCGGCACGTGGGTAATCATCTCGTGGTAGCCCATGTTATCGCGCTCGGTCAGTTGGATAATGCCATCCAGCACCAGCGCGTTGCCAAAAAACTCGGTCTCGACCACTTGCAGGAACTGGTATTGGGTCTGTTCTTCGGCCAGTACGCGCCTGACGCGCAACCCTTTGCGGTAATAGGAATGCAGTTCTTCGGTTAGCCAGATGTTGTTCATAGCGCAAACTCATGGATGGTGGGGCGAAGGGCAACAGGCGCGGTGGCGTCGCGGTCGAGGCGGCGCAGGTTGTACGATTGCGCGCCAAAGGCGATTTTGATTTTTTCAACCAGCGGGGTCATGTCCATGCCCAGGTTACAGGTAAACAGGTCGATGGCGCAGTAGCCATATTCAGGCCAGGCGTGCAGGCTGGCGTGTGATTCGGCCAGCAGCAGGAAACAGGTAAACCCATGCGGGCTGAACTTGTAAAAACCCTCGTCCACCACCGTCAGGCCGCTTTCGCGCACTGCGCGCGAGAAAAGCGCATAGGCGCGTTCGCTGTCGAGCATAATATCTTCAGCGCAACCGGAAAGGTCGCAAATATAGTGTTCCCCAAGTCGCAGGGTAGTGTTCAATCTTGCCTCCAGATGAGAAAATAGATAACGATTGCCGATTTTATCGGAGCGCGGTCTGGCGTCAATCTCTGGAAGGCATGAATTTTCGTCAAGTTTTTGGCTTAAGACGTTCTATTTTGAATCGAAAAGTCCGTTTTCGTCACAATTTTGCTGTCTTTTTGTCGTTTTCGGAAGGAATGTATTTAAGGATCAACAAGCCCTGAGCGGAGGCCTGAGTTTTTTTGCGAAGGCTGTAGTCGAAGGGCGATTCTTGTATACCTGGCTACCCAAGCAAATCGGTCTGATACATCTCCGCGAACAGGGCCGGCTGGCCGCCGGTATTCCAGAATAACACGGTTTCGCCGGGCTTGAAAAATCCCTGTCGAATCAGGTCAATCATCCCGCCGGCGGCGCGTCCGGTATAGACCGGGTCGAGCAAAATGCCTTCGTACTTGGCGAACAGTTGCACCGCCTCGCGCTCCAAATCGGTCAGGATTCCGTATCCGGCCCGGCAATAGGCGTCGGTTGCCAGCACATCTTCGGGATGAAAAACGGAGCGCGCTCCCAGCCGGTCACTGGCTTCCGTTGCCAGGGCCGAGACATGCGCCTTGAGCCAGGATTCCGTTTCGTCGATGCTGACCCCCAGCACTTTGCCGTTAAATCCAAAAACCCGCGCCCCCAGCGTAAGCCCGGCATGAGTCCCGCCGCTGGAGGTGCCGAACACCATCCAATCGGCCTCCAGCCCCTGGCTGAGAAATTCTTTGACCGCGAAAGCGTAGCCCAAAGCCCCGGTCGGGTTCGAGCCGCCATACGGGACCAGGTAGGGGCGTTTGCCATCCGCCCAGGCCTGGTCGAAGGTCTCTTGCAGAACCCGGTCCCGGTCGGCGCGATCCGCGACAAAGACAAATTTGGCCCCAAAAAGCGTATCGAGCAAATAGTTGCCGGTTGGCGCGTCTGGTTTTTGTCCGCTTAAAACCAGAATGCACTCAAAGCCGTATTTGGCGGCGGCTGCGGCGGTCTGGCGGCAGTGATTGGATTGCAGCGCCCCGGCGGTGATGAGCGTTTTTGCGCCGTTGGCCTGCGCTTCAGCGACGAGGAATTCCAGTTTGCGGGTTTTGTTGCCGCCCAGGGCCAGGCCGGTCAGGTCGTCGCGTTTGATGAACAGGCGCGGCCCGCCCAAATGGGCAGAAAGGCGCGGCAGGGCTTCGATTGGCGTGGGCAGGTTGGCGATGCTCAGGCGTGGGATTTGGTTCATGGTTTTTCTCTCATGGTAGCGGTTCGTCAAAACGTTGGATTTCGAGCAGGTAGCCGTTTGGGTCTTTGAAAAAGCAGTGATAAATGCCGAATTTGGGGTTGCGCGCGGGCGCTTTGGTAAATTCGACGCCTTTTTTGCGCAAAGTTTCGTACCATCCGTCTACATCCTCGCATACCAGGGTCAGGATGACCCCTTGCGGCGCGGCGGGTTCGAGGTGCTGGCAAAAACCGATAAAGCCATCCTGGCTTGTGCGGTAAATGCGGCAAACGCCCTGATCGCGGACAAGTTCAAGGCCGAGCAGGTTTTCGTAAAAATGGGCAGTCGCCTCGAGGTCAGCGGCGTGCAGGAAGGTGATGGTTTGGTTGAATCGATTGGACATGAGTTAATCTTATCACGAGCAACTCATTTACTTGTACCCCGATTTCGGTTAAAATTTGTCTGACATATTTTCCCAAAATTACCCCAGGAGAACCCATGACCCAGAAAAAACTTGCCGTAATCGCCATCGGTGGCAATTCACTCATCAAAGATGACAAGAATGTTACGGTGGACAGCCAATACCAGGCCGCCAAAGAAACCTGCGAACATATCGCCGATATGATCGAACAGGGCTGGGAAGTTGCCATCGGTCACGGCAACGGCCCCCAGGTCGGTTATATCCTGCGCCGCTCCGAAATCGCCGCCAAAACCGCCGGTATGCACGAAGTCCCACTCGATGTGTGCGGCGCCGATAGCCAGGGCGCGATTGGCTACGCCCTGCAACAGAATTTACAAAACATCCTCTACCAGCGCGGCATCAAGAAAAAAGTTGTCACCGTCATCACCCAAACCCTGGTCGATAAAGATGACCCGGCCTTCAAAAGCCCGACCAAACCCATCGGCAGTTTCATGGACGAAGCCGAAGCCAAACGCCGCCAGGAAGAACAAGGTTGGACGGTGGTGGAAGACGCCGGGCGCGGCTGGCGCCGGGTGGTTGCCTCCCCGCTCCCGAAGGAAATTGTCGAACTGGAAACGGTTCAGACGCTGCTGGACGTGGGCATTATCACCGTTACCGTGGGCGGCGGCGGCATCCCGGTCATTGACCCCGGCGACGGTAACTACGAAGGCATCGCCGCCGTTATCGACAAGGACTTCGCCTCGTCCCTGCTCGCGCGCGAAATCAACGCCGATTTGTTCGTGATTTCGACTGCCGTTGAAAAAGTCGCCATCCATTTTGGCAAACCCGAACAGAAATGGCTCGACAAAATCACCCTGTCCGAAGCCAAAGCCTACCTGGCTGAAGGAATCCATTTTGCCAAAGGCAGCATGGCCCCCAAAATTCAGGCCGTGATCTGGTTCCTCGAAGCCAACCCCAATGCCCAGGCCCTGATCACCAACCCCGAAAACCTGGGCCGCGCCATTCGCGGCGAAACCGGCACCTGGATTGTGCAGGGTTAAAGAGATTCCCGTAAAAAGACTGTCGGGACGGCTTATGCCGTCCCGACAGTCTTTTTACGGATGTGTTTGCTCTATTTTATCTCGCGTTACCCCTGCGCCGCGTAATGCTCCTGCAAACTGCGGTACTGCAACTCCTTCTCGCGCAGGGCCTTAATCCCAGAAACCGCCGCCGAAGCCGCCGAAAGGGTCGTCAGCAGGGGCAGGTTGAGCCGAATCGCCGCCGCGCGAATTTCGGCCCCGTCGGCGTGCGCCTTGGTGCCAAGCGGGGTATTGATGATCAATGTCACCGCCCCAGAGCGGATCAAATCGACCGTGTGTGGCGAGCCTTTGTACATCTGGTTGACCGCCCGGGAAGGAACCCCGGCCTTGTTGAAAAAATCTGCCGTGCCGGGGGTGGCGTAAATGGTGAATCCCATACGGAACAAATCGCGCGCAATCTTGAGCGCCGCGCCTTTGTCAAAATCGTTGACCGAAACCAGCACCGCGCCTTCGAGCGGCAGGGCCGTCCCCGCGGCTTGCTGGCTTTTGGCGAAGGCATGACCAAAGTGCGAAGCATGGCCCATCACCTCGCCAGTGGAGCGCATTTCGGGACCGAGCCGCGCATCCGCGCCGGGCAATTTGTTGAAGGGCAGCACCGCTTCTTTGACGAAAAAACCGTCTACGCGTGGTTCTTGCGTGACGCCCAAAGCCTCCAGCGTTTGCCCGGCCATCACCTGCGCGGCGACCCGCGCCAGGGGTAGTCCGGTCGCTTTGCTCGCGTAGGGAACTGTCCGCGAGGCGCGCGGGTTGACTTCCAGCACATACACCACGTCATCCTTCAGCGCGAATTGCACATTCATCAGGCCGCGCACGTTGAGCGCCTTGCCCAACTGCGTCACATAATCGCGCATAATCCCCAGGTAATACATGCTGACCTTGTAGGGCGGCAGCACGCAGGCCGAATCGCCCGAATGGACGCCGGCCTCCTCAATATGCTGCATAACCGCCCCGATGATCACGTTTTCGCCATCACACAGCGCGTCCACGTCCACCTCGTAGGCATCCTCCATAAAACGGTCAATCAGGATGGCCTGGCCCTCGGCGGCCTGCATGGCATCAAGGACGATGGCTTCCAATTGGCTCTCGTCGCCGACAATCGCCATTGCCCGCCCGCCCAGCACGAACGAAGGCCGCACCAGCACCGGGTAGCCGATGCGCGTGGCAACGGCGCGGGCCTCTTTAAGGTTGAAGGCAATCCCGTTTTCGGGCTGTTCAATTTCCAGTTCGCGCAGCAGCGCGGCGAATTTTTCGCGGTCTTCGGCCAGGGCAATGCTTTCGGGGGATGTGCCGATAATCGGCACGCCGGCCGCTCGCAGCGATTCCGCCAAATTGAGCGGAGTCTGCCCCCCAAACTGGACGATGACCCCCGCCACCTGCTCCCGTTCTACGACGTTTAGTACATGCTCGAAGGTGAGCGGCTCGAAGTACAGGCGGTCTGCGGTGTCGTAGTCGGTGCTGACGGTTTCGGGGTTGCAGTTGAGCATGATGGTTTCATAGCCCAAATCTTTGAGCGCAAAGGCCGCCTGGCAACAGCAATAATCGAACTC
>DAOUML010000392.1:0-7871 GCA_034411635.1 Anaerolineales bacterium | reverse complement strand
GTGGTTGAACCATCTGATACGCGCGAGCGCGGTGGTATCAACCTGCCGATCTGGTTGTTTTTTGCGATTGGTATTGTGGTTGGCGGCGGCGGCGTTTGGGTGTTGATTGAACGCGAGTTGGATGTCAACGGTAGTAACGGTAAAGCCAAAAAAGAAGGTGAAGGCGACGGTCCTAAAGAAGAGCAAGCCTAATTTTGCGGCACCCCTGGAGGTAGACCATGCAAAAGAGTGATGAAACGAAAAAGAAAACAGAAGTCTCCCGGCGCGATTTCTTGAAAATCACCGGCGGACTGGCGGCAGCCGCGGGCCTGACTCAATTTATCAGTATGCAAACTCTGGCCAGTTCGCTCGAAGCCGCGAAAGTTGAAGGCGACGGCCCGGAATGGGGCATGCTGATTGATATTAATCTGTGCATCGGTTGCGATTACTGCACCTATGCGTGCCAGGCGGTGAATAACCTGGCCGATGATATGCGTTACAACGTCGTCACTACCGAAACCACCCAAAATGGCACCGAGTTCTTCCTCTCGCGCCCTTGTATGCAATGCGCTGAAGCGCCCTGCGTACATGTTTGCCCGGTGGAAGCAACCTATTATCGGCCCGATGGCATTATTGAAATGGATTACAAACGCTGCATCGGTTGCCGGTATTGCCAGGTGGCTTGTCCGTATGATGCCCGTGTGTTTAACTGGCATGAGCCCATTGAGAAGAGTGAGTTCAACCCCACTTTTGGTGTTCAGGAAGTGCCCAATCGCGAGCGTGGCGTGGTGGAAAAATGTCATTTCTGTTCCCACCGCATCGACGATGGTCTGGCGCGCAAACAAACGCCAGGCGTGCATCCGCAAGCCACCCCGGCCTGCGTGGTGGCTTGCCCAACCGGGGCGCGCGTCTTTGGTGATTTACGAAACCCCGAAAGCCCGATTTCCAAAGCCCGCGAAGAAGCCCGTGTTACCCTACGCTTGCGCGAAGAACTCAGCACTGAACCGCGTGTCTACTACATTCCGCCCGATTCGGCTTACAAGCCGCCATTCACAAAGGACTGAGCCATGCAAGCCATTGTTAATTACCCCAAAATTCGTATCGGGAAACACTCGGTTGATATTTTTCCCTACTGGATTGTCCTGCTGCTGGCCGTTTTTGCCTTTGGTTTGTATGGCGCTTTTCTGGTTCTAACCGAGGGCCTTTCGATTACCGGGCTTTCCAACAAAGTGCCGTGGGCGCTGTGGATTGCGATTGATCTTTCAGCCATTGGTCTGGGCGGCAGCGCTTTTGTCTTTGGCGTAATCGTTCATCTTCTCAAAATTAAACGTTTTGAAGCGGTTGGCAAACTGGCAATTTTGCTTGGCTTTTTAGGCTACTCCACCGCTGGCATGGTGCTTCTTTTTGATCTGGGTCGTCCGTGGCGTTTCTGGCATCCAATTATCTACTGGCAGCCGCACTCCCTGCTTTGGGAAATTACAATGTGCGTGGTGCTTTATCTGAGTGTTTTAATGTCTGAGATGTTGCCCATTGTTTTGGAGCATCCTGTTTTCTCAAAACACCCGTGGCTCGACCGTTTCCCGATTTTGCGAAAACTGATGACGCTGGTTCATAAAATATCGCATTGGACGCACAAAATTTCTCCAGGCCTGGCTGTTGCCGGCTTGACTCTCTCCCTGCTTCACCAGGCTTCATTAGGCGCAACCTACTCTGTGCTGGCCGGGCGTGGCATGTGGTTCAACCAATCGGCCCCGGTGCAGTTCGTGCTTTCGGCGATGGGCGGCGGTACCGCTTTACTCTTCTTCTTGAGCATTGTTGTTTTCCGTATCATGCGTCCCGGTCAGGTTAAAGACGACATTTTCTACGATGTTGCCCGTCTTGCCGGCGGCATCACTTTGTTATTAACTTACCTGCGCGTTTGGGATTGGGCCGTAACCAACTACTACAGTTTCGACCGTGAAATATCCCTGCAAACCCAGGTGCTCGACTCTATCGCGCCATATACTCTTTCGTTTTGGTTGGGGCAGATTCTTCTGCCCGTGATTGCAGGCGCGGTGTTGCTGGCCGCAAAAAGCGTGCGCAGTTTTCGCGTGTTGATGGTATTCGCCACCATTCCGGTTTTCAACGTCATTTTACTGCGTTGGAACTACAATTTCTCGGGCCTGATTGCCTCCATTAGTTACGATCCGTTTACCCCCACCGTTATCTTGAACTCCTACACCCCCACCTGGGTCGAGTTCGCTGTTGGCGGCATGGTGATTTCTTATGCCCTGCTCATGTTTAGCCTGGCTGCGCGTTATCTGCCTTTCCAATCACACAACAACCACGCAGAGCATTAATGGGCAGCGCGTTGGCGTGAAGCCCTCCAAAGAAAAAGACCAGCGGCGCGCCGCTGGTCTTTTTCTTTAAAAAATTCTGTCACTGGCATCACCCATTAAGATAGATATTTTTAGTCAAATTAGTGACATTTGTCATGCCTGAATCAGCCTTCTTTTCACTTTCTCTTAATCTAAATGTGTAGAATCTTTACTATCGGTAATACTTGGAACCGCTTATTACAGGAGAAGAAACCATGTCCCAAAACCCGCGCATTAAATTTATTTTGGGTGGCGTGCTAATGCTGGCCGCCGTCGTTTACCTGATTTTTTCATCCACCCAGGCCAGCGCGCAATATTTTCTGACCATCGACGAACTGCGCGAAAAACAGACCGATGTCATCGGGCGCGAACTGCGCGTTTCTGGCGCGATTATCGGAGAAAGCATCGATTACGATCCCCAAACCCTGACCCTTAAATTCACCGTTGCTCATGTCCCTGGCGACAATGCCCAGATCGAACGCGAGGGTGGCCTGGGAAAAGTTCTGTATGATGCCGTCAATGATCCCACCCGCGCCCGCATGGAAGTGGTCTACGTTGGCGTTAAGCCAGACCTGATGCGCGATGAAGCCCAGGCCATTATGACCGGCAAAGTGGACGAAGATGGCATCTTCTATGCTGATGAATTGCTACTTAAATGCCCCACCAAGTACGAAGAAGCCGTCCCTGAACAGGCCGAAGGTTAGTAAATAACATAAACCCGAAAGGTTGAAAGCCCTTTCGGGTTGAATTATTGTTAAGGAGTTTTCATGTTAGCAGATTTTGGTTACGGCATTATTGTTATCACCTTTCTGGTGTCGCTCTACGCTATTTTTGCGTCCTTGTATGGGCAATACAAGAAATCCCAAAAATGGATTGAGAGTTCGCGCCTTGCCATGCAACTTACCTTCCCGTTGCTTACGCTGGCCTCGCTCATCATGATTTACCTGTTGGTCAATAATCAGTACAACGTCTCGTTCGTTTATCAGGTCTCCAGCCGCTCCATGCCCACCTACCTCAAAGTAACCGCCTTTTGGGGTGGGCAGGCTGGTTCGCTCCTCTTTTGGGGCTGGTTGCTGGCCTTCTTTCTCACCGCCGTTACCCTCCGCAAATGGGATCGCGACCGCGAATTCCTACCCTGGGTGGTACTGGTTGGCGCGATTACCCTGGCCTTCTTCATCGGCCTGAATGTTTTCTATGAAAACCCCTTCGCCCGCTTCTGGCAGACCTTTAGCGGTGTGCAACCGGCCACCTTCCGGCCTGCCGGCGCGATTCCCTTCACCCCGCCCGATGGAACCGGCCTCAACCCGCTCCTGCGCCATCCTGGCATGATCATCCATCCACCCATGCTGTATTTGGGATTTGTCGCCTTTGTCGTTCCCTACGCTTTTGCCATTGCCGCCCTGATTACCGGACGCACCGACGACCGCTGGATGCACATCACCCGCCGCTGGACCCTCTGGGCCTGGCTTTTCCTTACCCTCGGCATCATCCTGGGTGGACGTTGGGCCTACGACGTGCTTGGCTGGGGCGGATACTGGGCCTGGGACCCGGTTGAAATCGCATCCTTCATGCCCTGGCTCACCGGAACCGCCTTTTTGCACTCGGTCATGATTCAGGAAAAACGTGGACAACTCAAACACTGGAACATGATTCTCGTCATCCTGACCTACTCGCTGGTCTTATTCGGCACTTTCCTGACCCGTTCCGGCGTGCTTTCATCGGTACATTCCTTTGCCCAAAGCGCCATTGGCCCGGCCTTCTTTGTCTTCATTGGCCTGACCTTTTTCGCATCCATTGCCCTGCTCATCTGGCGCTGGGCCGATCTGAAAGGCGAAACCCAGATGACCTCCGTGCTTTCGCGCGAGGCCCTTTTCCTGCTCAATAACCTGCTTTTTATCGCTATTCTGGTGATTTGCTTTTGGGGCGTCATCTTCCCGTTGATTTCAGAACTTGCCACCGGCACCAAAGTCACCGTCGGCCCGCCTTACTATGAACGCGCCACCGGGCCTTTGTTCGCCGTCCTTGTCTTGCTGATGGGCGTTGCGCCGCTTTCTGCCTGGGGTCACTCAACCATCAGAACCCTCGGCAAGGCCGTTCTCAAACCATTGGCGGCCGCCCTGCTGACAATGGCAGTCATTGTTGGTTACTTCCTCGTCAACCCGGCGCTAATGAATTCCTATTTCTGGTTTGCGATGATTGGCTTCTTTGCCACCATCACCACCGGCTACATCACCCTCTACGAGTTCGGACGCGCCGCCCTGGCCCGCTCCCGCGCCCAGCGCGAGAATCTTCTGCTCTCCCTCTGGCGGCTGGCCGGACGAAACCGTCGGCGCTATGGCGGCTACACCATTCACCTGGGCGTCATCCTGATTGCGATTGGCATCATCGGTATCGAAATGTTCCAGACCGAAACCCAGGGAACCATCCCCCGGGGCGAGTCGATCCAACTGGCCGGCTACACCATGACCTTCAAAGAATTACAAGATTTTGACCTGCTCGATGCCCGTGGCGCGCCCATGCAACACGTTGCCCGCGCCATTGTCGATGTTTCCAAAGACGGTCAGTATCTGACCACCCTCTACCCGCGCCGCGACTATTACTACGATTCGCAGCAACCCATGACCATCCCCGGCGTGCGCTCTACGATTGAAGACGATTTTTACATTTTGTTGGTTGACTGGGAACCGATTAGCACGGTTGGCGTAACCTTCAAGGTTTACCACAACCCGCTCGTCAACTGGATGTGGTTTGGCTCGGCCATCTTTATTCTTGGTACGCTGGTGGCAGCCTGGCCCGATAAAGAACCCGCCAGAGTCTCCGCCCGCGCCCGCAAAACCAACGTGGCCTACCAGCCCGGCGACTAAGCGATGACAAGCCCTGAGTGTAGTCGAAGGGCTTATTCTGAAATAGACGGTCAAACCATGAAAAAAATTGTCTCCTTGTTTATTCTCATCTTTATCTTCTCGCTCATCGTCGCTGTCCCGGCCTCAGCCCAATCGCCCAATCCGACCCCGAGCGATGACGAAGTAAACGCCATTGCCCGCGATTTGTATTGTCCGGTATGCGAAAACACTCCGCTTGATGTTTGCCCAACCCAGGCCTGCATTCAGTGGCGCGACCTGATTCGCCTGAAACTTTCTGAGGGCGAAACGCCGGAACAAATCAAGCAATACTTTGTCGAAAACTATGGCGCGCGCGTGCTTTCAACCCCACCGTTGCAAGGCTTTTATGCGCTGATTTACATTGTCCCGCCGGTTATCCTGGCTTTTGGCGTCTTTTTCTTCTACCGCGCCTTTCGCGGAATGCTGAAGCCCCCTGCGCAAATCGACGAAAATGATTCTCTCGCCGCCTCCACAGCGCCCAGCGCAGACCAAGCCCCCGTCGATGATTACATGCGCCGGGTGGAAGAAGAACTGAAGAAGCAGAACTAGAAATCAAACCCTGTTCGCGCCGCTCTGAGTGATAGCGCAGCGCGAAAAATAGAGTAGCAAAAGGAAACACGAATGCAAGAATCTACGCAAGCAGCCCCAAAGCGCGGCGTGCCGCTTTGGGTACAGATTATCGTTTGGGTGGCGCTGGTAGCCCTGTTGGTTGTCGTTGCTCTGGGATTGAATCGCGCCCAGCAAGGTACGGTTCAGCCGGGCGAAGTTATCCCTGATTTCAGCCTGTCCCTTTTTGAAGGGTATACTTATCAGGGCAAAGAACAGGTCAAATTCAGCGAGTTGCGCGGAAAAGTTGTCGTCATCAATTTTTGGGCTTCGTGGTGCAAGCCCTGCGAACAGGAAGCCGCCGACCTCGAATCGGCCTGGCGCTATTACGAGCCGACGGGCGATGTCATCTTCATTGGCATTGACTACGTGGATACTGAGCCCGAAGCGCGCGGCTACCTGACCAAATTCGACATCACCTACCCCAATGGCCCTGATCTTGGCACTAAAATTTCACAGTTTTTCCGCATTAAGGGCGTGCCTGAAACCTATTTCATTGACCGCAACGGCGTTTTGCAATATGTTCAGGTGGGCCCCTTTTCAACCGAAGCCCAAATCCGCCAGCAGGTGGATAAACTCTTGAATCAATAGGTGATTTATGGAATTAGGCGCAATTTTACTCATCCTGGCACTCTCTTCGTTGGTGGCGCTCTTCGTGGCCCAGCCCTTTCTCGAACGCCGGGCATTCAAAATGGTCTCTGCGGAGGAGCATACCTTCTCTGCGCTGATGGCCGAACGTGACCGATTGATTGGCGCGTTGCAAGAACTCGATTTTGACAACACCCTCGGCAAAATTCCTGCCGAGGATTATCCTGTAATGCGCGCCCAACTGTTTGCCCAGGCGGCCGAGGTTCTGCGCAAACTCGACGAAATAACCCCGCCCAGCGAAAAAGGAAGCGGTCAAAGAACCCTGGCCGAAGAGCGACTTGAAGCCGAAGTAGCCGCCCGCCGCGAAGATGCCGCCCTTGAACGCAAAGCCAGACTCAGCGGCAGTGACGACGACATTGAAGAATTACTCGCCGCCCGCCGCGCCGCCCGCAAGGAAAAAACCGCCGGTTTCTGCTCCAAATGCGGCAAACCGCTGATGAAATCCGATAAATTCTGCCCGGCTTGCGGTAATCCAATTGGTTGATGGGGAATGGGGCAGTTGTAAATGGGTAATCGATAATAGTTAATGGATAATTGTGAATCGAGCTGCCCTGTAAAAATTGCGCTACCCACCATCACCCATCACCCATCACCCATCACCCATTAACTATTAACCATTAACCATTAACCATCCCCCCATGAAACTTTTCCACATCACTCTGCTCATTCTGCTCTCTTTGCTTCTGACCGCTTGTTATTCGCTGGCCGAGGATATTACCCCGCCGCCGAATTATGTTCAGCCTACGCCCGCGCCCACTTTGGGCGCGCTCTTTCCCACCGCCGCGCCTGATGCGGCCAATGGCGCAGTCATTTATCTCGATAAATGCGCCCCGTGTCATGGCCCAACCGGGCTGGCCGATGGCCCGCAGGCCGAAATGCTGCCAGTGCCTGTTCCCGCGCTTGGTTCGCTTGAAGTAGCCAACCGCGCCGCGCCCGCCGCCTGGTTTGCGATGGTCACTCAGGGCAACCTGACTAACTTTATGCCCGGTTTTGCCAGCCTGACCGACCAGGAACGCTGGGATGTGGTGGCATACGCCCATAGTCTAAGCGTCGCGCCCGAACAAATCGAAGCCGGAAAATCCATTTACGATGCCAATTGCGCTGTTTGTCACGGGCCGGATGGCGGATTGGCCGCCAACGCCAACTTTAACGACCTGCAACTGGTGAGCGCCAAATCGTTGGATGATTGGGCTGCCAGCGTGCGCCAGGGCAAAGGCATTATGCCTGGCTTTGAAGGTCGTTTGGCGGATGGGGACGTTTACGCCGCCCTGGCTTATATCCGTACCTTTGCTTATAGCGCCCCCCGCGATGTTTCCCGCGCGGAACCTGCCCCCGCCGACGAATCGGAAGCGGCTCCCGAAGCAGTTCCCCCGGCTGAGGCCGAGAGCGACCCGGCCGC
>DAOUML010000391.1:0-4436 GCA_034411635.1 Anaerolineales bacterium | reverse complement strand
AGTCATGGCAAAAACGATGGTTTTGCCGGGCAATTGCCCGGATGAATCCTTGCGGCAGACTTCCCAGATTTCCTCCCACTGTTTGCGCAGCGTGTCCTTGTTGCTGACGGTTCTCTCCAGTTCGCTGCCTTCGTAATTGATGTCATCCGGGTCGAGGCCCTGCTCGATGAGGGCATTGCGCTCTTCCTCGGTCAAGTCCAGACCGTGAATGCCCTGGCGCTGGAACTTCGTCCGCGCGGCGTAGAGTTCAAAGTTGACGAGGTACTTATCGTCGATGGCCTGCTCATAGGTGTAGAGATACGTCGGTTTGCCGTCGGCGCAATCGAAGGCCAGGAAGGTATCGCGGTTGATGTAATTGGCAGGCGTGGCGGTCAGCCCCACTTGTCGGGCGTCGAAATATTCCAGCACTTCGTTGAATTTGTTGTAAATCGAGCGATGGACTTCATCAAAAACGATCAGGTCAAAAAAGGCGGGTGAAAATTGTTCGAACACATTGCTGATTGTTTGTAGGGTGACGGCAAACAGGCGTTCGGTGCGCGTGTGCGGGTCGTCCCAACTACGAATGCGGGTACACGGCTCGGAGGGCAGGTAGCGCTCGAACCCATCTTCGAGAGCCTGGCTGACCAGCGCGTCCCGGTCAGCCACGAACAAGACCCGACGGGCCTGGTTGGCGCGCATGAACACGTCTATCAGTCCCATCGTGGTGCGCGTTTTGCCGGTTCCGGTTGCCATCACAATCAGGGCTTTGCGCTTGCCGCTGGAAAAAGCCTCCCCAACCCGCCGAATGGCCTCGTGCTGGTAGGAGCGGTCTACAATCGCGTTGTTAATTTTGACAGAACCAAGTGGTTTTGCATTCTGACGGATATACAGCAGGCTTTCCAGGTCTTCACGGGTGAAAAATCCAAACACTTCACGCTTGGGCGCAATCCCCACGTCCACAAAATAAATTTCAAGGCCGTTGGCCAAAAAGCCAAACGGCCTGAAAGACTGGTGTTTCTCGATTTCGGTCACATAATGGGTCAGTTGCGCTTCGGCCAGACGCACATCAGTAGATGTTCGTTTGGCTTCGACCACCGCCAGCACTTCCCCGTTTTCACGATACAAGGTGTAATCCGTGACCCCGTTCCAGGGTTCTTTATCGTACCCATCCACCGGGATTTCAATTTTGACCTTGCTGTGGTCGCGCAAATACCAGCCCGCCTTTTCGAGTTGCGGGTCAATCATGTCTTTGCGGGTTTTGGCTTCGGAAATTTGGCGAGGCATCAAGTCCCCCATTGATGAATGCGGGCTTCAAGTAAGAATAGCGGATGGACAAAGCGCAAAAGTAACACTCGTTTCTATTTTACGACAATTTTTCTTATAGATAACCCGTGCTCAAACCGGTTTTTTCAGGCGTATTCATCATTATACCGCCGCACAATCGCTCTTATCTGAGCATATTTTCAGAACTGGAATTCATTGAAAAAGTAAAGAGCGATTTGGGATAACTGACAGCCGATCAGGTTGATATAATTCTAAAAAATAACCCACATTGACAAAAGTGTATCAAAAATGATACAATCTCAATCAGAAGACAATGAAATCCGCTTGAAAGTTGTCTTTTTCAAGACACAGCGCGGCAACGAGCCTGTTCGTGAATGGCTGAAATCTTTGCCCAACGAGGATAAACGCATTCTTGGCGAAGACATCAAAACTGCGCAATATGGCTGGCCTTTGGGAATGCCACTTATTCGTAAGATGGAATCCGGTCTTTGGGAAGTTCGTTCCACCTTGTCTTCTGGGATTGCTCGTGTTTTGTTTACGGTGCAGGGTAACGTAATGATTTTATTGCATGGGTTTGTCAAAAAATCTCAAAAGACCCCGCTCGATGACCTGCAACTGGCCCGTAATCGTTTGAAACAAGTAAGAGGTGAATAATGGATAACAAACATATCGGTTCTGATTTCGATGATTTTTTGACCGAAGAAGGTTTGCTAGAAGAAGCCGAGACGGTTGCGATCAAGCGTGTGCTTGCTTACCAAGTCGAGCAACTGATGCAGGAGCAAAACCTGTCCAAGACCGAAATGTCGCGGCGGATGAAAACCAGCCGGGCCGCGCTGGATCGTCTGCTTGACCCCGCGAACCAGTCGGTGACGCTGCAAACTCTGGATCGCGCCGCCAGAGCCTTGGGGAAACGCTTACAGATTTCCCTGGCTTGACTAACCTACATAAGAAACAGTCTCCTTAATTATGGAGACTGTTTCTTTTATGAACTCCCCTGCCCAAACACCGCCTTCAACGCCCCCGGCAACTCGCCCACATAAGCCAGAACCAAGCGCTGCCCGGCCCGGGTGGTTGCCATGTATAGTTTGCGTGTGTTATCGCGGATGAGTTCCTCGCGCTCATCGTCCGAAAGCCGCAGGGATTGCTCGGCGTCGAACATCTCGCGCAGCCCGGCCAGAAACACAATCGGACTCTCCAGCCCGGCCCCGGCGTTGAGGGTGGTCACGCGCACATAATCGCCGGGATAATCGTTCTTCGCGTCACGGGCGGCATCCTTGCCCAGGCGGTGGTTGATGGCTTGCACCAGCGACTTGACCCCGTTTCCGTTGCTGTGCAGCAAGAGCAGGTGATTTTTCGGAAAGCCTTGTTTCACAAATCCGGCCACTTCGTTCGCCAGCCGCGTAATCTCATCCTGCGGACTGGTCAGCGGGATAATTTCCGGCAGTACGCCAGCCGGCATGTTGAACAAATCCGGGGCCAGGATGTCGTCATCTTTTTCTTCAGCCAGGCGCGTGCGGTAGAGCAAAGTTGCAAAATTCATGATTTCGCGGGTTGTGCGGTAACTGCGGCGCAGGGCATGGGTGCGTCCGCGCGCCTCCAGTCCAAGCGACTTCCACGAAGCCCCGCGTCCCAGAAATCCCTGGGTCGGGTCGGCCACGATAAACAGGTGTCCGGTTTTTGGGTGGAGTAATTTTTGAACCAGGCGCATCCAGAGTGGCGCGAAAAACTGGGCTTCATCCACCAACACCACATCATATTGCGGCAACTGCACTTTACCGCCTTCCGAGAATTGCCACAGGCGGCGCGACACATCGCCCCAATCGAGCGCATGGCGCGCTTCGAGCGCCTTCTGGTAGGCCAAAACAGCATCGTACACCCGCCCGCGTTGTTCGCCGGTCAGGCCAAAGCCGCGTCCGCGCCGGTCAGCCGTCAGGTAAGCCTCGCGGTTTATCGGCAGTTGGTCTTTCAGCCAGTCGATTTCGCTCATCAACATTTGCGCCGAAAGTACCGTATCCTGCAAGTGTGCCCGCCAGATTTCTTCCACCAGCCGCTTGCGTGGGGTTTGCTTGATTGGCTCAATCCAGGCTGGCTCTTGCGGCCAATGGTGGTAGCACCAGCCGCCAAAGGTGCGCCACTCGATATTGTCCGGCTCGCGCCCCTCCAGCCGCGCAAAACGCGCTTCCATATCCCGGCTGAGCGGACGGTTATGCGTCAGTACCAGAAATTTTTTGTGCGGGTACAGGTGATAGAGCAGCCGCAGCCGGTAGAGCAAAATCAACGTCTTGCCGCTCCCAGCCACGCCATTGATGATATTCAGCCTGAAATCATCGCTCAACGACTCGCCACCCTCGGGCAAATCCAGGTCGGCCTTCATCGCCCATTCCTGATCATAATCGAGCAGGTAATCGGTCAGCCCAGCCTCCATGCGGCGTTCCAGCGCAGGGCGCACCGTCATGCTGGAGGGGACAACCGCCTCAGGCGTGAAGCGCTGGCGGATTTTTTCCAGCCAAAGGGCCTCCAGCGGGACGACAGGCAGGAAGCGATCCCAGCCGGGGCCTGAATCCGGGTTAAGAATCTCTTTCCCAGTCCAGGCCGGGTCGCCATCGCCCCGTTCCAGACGGCCCGCCTGCACCTGGGCGTCCGACATGTTGGGAAAGACCACCAGAGTCTCGATTTTCTGTTCTTTCTGAAGATTCAGCGCGGCAATGAAATCATTCAGCACCCTGGCTTCTGCCTCACCCAGCGGGGCGCGCTCGCTTTCGAGCAAAAGCAATTGGGCTGCCGGGCTGGCCTGCGCCGCCGAACTGACCTTTACCAGCAAGGCGCGCCCATCCTCGTGCAGTATCAGGAAATCAGGCGCATCCGGCTGCCAGGGCGCGAGATGGTGCCAGATAAAAAACAAATCCGGCAAAGCCTTAAGCGCGCGAAAAACGCGCAAGACTTCGCCGGGCAGGCTGGTGGGCGGGGTGTCAGGCAAGATGTGCGCCACTAACTCAAATCCCCATTTGGAAGTGTAATCATCTGGCAACTGGCAATCAGATCGCGCAGCATATCAAAGGTTTCTTTGTGCTCTGGCTGGTAATCGTCCGCGTTCAGCATGTGATGGCTACCGACCAGGATTAATTTCGAGCGCGGACGCGTGACTGCCACGTTCAGGCGTTGCGGCTGGAACA
>DAOUML010000390.1:0-12129 GCA_034411635.1 Anaerolineales bacterium | reverse complement strand
TTCCCATTTTTCGGCTTTCATGGTCTCGCTGGCTTTGTAGAGTGAGCGTGCCAGCATGAACATGTAGCCGATGGCCAGTTCTGCGACTGAGTCGGAGGAGGCCATCGGGGTGTTGCGGACTTCGATGCCTTTCGAGCGGGCGTAGTCTACGTCGATGGTGTCCAGCCCGACGCCGCCGCGCACAATCAGTTTCAGGTTGGGGCAAACGTCGATGAGCGGTTGGCGGATTTTGGTGCGGGAGCGAACAACGGCCACATCGTATTCGGGCAGGGTGGTCATTAGTTCTTCGGGGGTAATCTCAAAGTTTGTATCTACAGTCAGGCCGGCGGCGCGCATGGTTTCGATGCATTCTTTTTCAGTTTTGTCACAGACTAAGACTTTCATGGTTTGCTCCTCTTGGGGTAGGTATAAAAAACAAGAAGCCCAGGCTGGCTGAGCTTGATTTATGGAAACATTCCTATCATACAATTCATTCTAACAATCCAAAATGGCTTTGTCAACGGATGATTATCAGGTGATAAACATGCCAAATGTACTTGGTGTTTGTTTGCGCGGCAGGCTATAATGGGTTAGTAATTCATAAAATGTAGAAAAGGGAATTAAGCAGCGATATTTGCTTATCCATCTTCTCTTTTTCCACTTTTTCACTCTTCAACCTCAGGAGAAAAAATGTCCGAAACTCTTAAACGCGCCCATAATTTTAATGCCGGCCCGGCGGGCTTGCCGCTTGAAGTGATGCAACAGGCCCAGGCCGAGTTGCTCGATTACAAAGGCACGGGCATGTCGGTGATTGAAATGAGCCATCGCTCAAAAGAATTTGAAGGCATGATCAATGAGACCGAAGCCGATATTCGCGAATTGATCAATATTCCTTCCAATTACAAGGTTATTTTCATGCAGGGCGGGGCCAGCCTGCAATTTTCGATGGTTCCGATGAATTTTCGCGCGCAAGGCGCTTCGGCCGATTATATTGTTACCGGCACTTGGAGCAAGAAAGCGGTTGAAGAAGCCAAAAAACTTGGCGCGGCTCGTGTTGCGGCTACCGTAAAGGAGACCAATTTTGACCGCGTCCCTGGCAATCTTGACCTCGACTCGAATGCCGCCTATCTGTATTACTGCTCGAACGAGACCATTCACGGCGTGGAGTTCTTCCAGGAACCCGAAGCCCCGGCGGGCGTGCCGCTGATTTGTGATGCCTCGTCTGATTTTATGAGCAAGCCGATTGATATTAGCAAATATGCTTATCTCTATGCCGGCGCGCAGAAAAATGTTGGCCCCTCTGGCGTGGTGATTGGCATTTTGCGCGAAGATATGCTGGCGCGTGTTCCTGAATCGATGCCGGTTATGCTCGATTACAAGGTGCAGGTTGAAAACGCTTCGCTTTACAATACCCCGCCTTGTTTCTCAATTTACATGGTTGGCCTGGTAATGAAGTGGATTAAGAAAAATGGCGGCCTGGCGGGTATTGAGGCGCGCAACACGGCAAAAGCCAATTTGCTTTACGGCACCATTGATGCCAGCGGTGGTTTCTTCCGCGGCCATGCCCAGCCTGAATCGCGCTCGCGCATGAATGTCACCTTCCGCCTGCCTACCGAAGAACTTGAAGCCCAGTTTGTGAGCGAAGCCAAGAAGCAAAATATGATTGGCCTGAAAGGACATCGTTCTGTGGGCGGTTTGCGTGCTTCAATTTACAATGCAGTGGAACTTTCTGATATTGAGGCCCTGGTGCAGTTTATGAAGGATTTTCAGGTTAAGAACGGGTAGGGCTTTCCTGAGCGGAGCCACGCGCTTTTTGCGGCGTGGTCGAGGGACTGTATCCAGAACCGATGGTCGAGTAGCGTGATAACGCATATCGCGGCCAGTAATCAGGGCGCGTTTCCAGAAGTGGGAGGCGCGCCTTGAACTTTTATGCGCTAATTTTCAGGATTTTTCACGATGGATTTTCACCCTGCTCTTTTTCGCGCCCCAGACCCCAACCCAAAACGAATCGCTCTTCGTCTGATTTCGGCGGCAGAACGTTCGGTGAAACAGGGGCATCCCTGGGTTTTCGAGCATTCGATTCGCGAGCAAAGCCAGGCTGGCAAGCCCGGTGATTTGGCAGTCATTTTTGATGATAAACGCCGCTTCCTGGCGATTGGGCTTTATGACCCCACTTCCCCTATTCGGGTGCGTGTTTTGCAATTCCGCGAACCGGCGACGATTAATCAGGATTGGTTCAAGGCGCGCCTGCTGGCGGCGGATCGTTTGCGCCTTCCTTTGCAGGAGCAGCCGCCTGAGCGATTGACCAATGGCTATCGGCTGGCGCATGGTGAAAATGATGGCTTGCCCGGCCTTGTGGTGGATCGTTATGCCGGAACGTTGGTGCTGAAACTTTATACCCCTGCCTGGGTTCCGCATTTGCGGCAGGTTTGTGAAGCCTTGTTGCAGATTTTCCCGGCGGAGCGGCTTATTGTTCGCTTCAACCGGGCCACACTAAAGCAGCCAGAATTGCTCTTTGGCCTGGCAGATGGCCTGACTTTATACGGCGAATCACCCTTCGGGCCGATTCTGTTTCAGGAGAATGGGCTTGTTTTTGAAGCCGAGCCTGTTTTTGGGCAAAAAACCGGTTTTTTTCTCGATCAGCGCGATAATCGCGCCCGGGTTGAAGCCCTTTCGGCGGGCAAGTCGGTGCTGAATGTTTTTGCCTATACGGGCGGGTTTTCGGTTTATGCGGCGCGCGGCGGGGCCAGGCAGGTGGTCAGTGTGGATGTGAGCGCGGCGGCCATGCAAGCCGCGGCGCGCAACATGGCTCATAATGGCCCTTTCGCCGCCAGCCATGAAACCCTGGCAGAAGATGCGTTTCAATTGCTGGAACGCATGGGCGAGCAGCACCGTCGTTTTGATATGGTCATTCTTGACCCGCCGATGTTTGCTCAAAATCAATCCCAAATCGAAACGGCTTTGCATGCCTACCAGCGTTTGACCCGTTTAGGGTTGGGCGTTTTGCAGCCTGGTGGCGTGTTGGTGCAGGCGTCCTGCTCCAGCCGTATCACTGCCGATGCCTTTTTCAATGCCGTTCATCGTGCTGGTGCTGGCCTGGTCGAACTGGAGCGCAGCGGACACGCGCTTGATCATCCGATAGGTTTTCCTGAAGGGGCTTATTTGAAATGTTTGTTTGCCCGCTTAGTCCGGTAAATTTTCCACGCGGATATTTTCCGTCTCACCGCCGGTCAGGGTTTGAAGCACGGATGGGGTCAATTCAAACACGGCGTTGGGCGTTCCGGCAGCGGCCCAGATGATTTCGTACTGGAACAGGTCAGCATCAAGCAAGGTGGCGATGGGCTGTGCGTGGGCGAAGGGTGGAATACCGCCGATGACAAATCCGGTTGCTTCGCGGGCAAAATCGGCATCGGCGCGGATGATTTTTTCGCCCAGCAATTGGGCTATCTTTTTTTCGTCTACCCGGTTTGCGCCGCTGGCAATGACCAGCACCGGCTTGCCGCTGGTTTTGGTTTTGAAAATCAGCGATTTGGCGATTTGGCCCACGCTGACTCCAACCCGCTCGGCGGCTTCTGCCGAGGTGCGCGTGCTTTCGGTAAATTCGATCACTTTCAGGTTTGTGCCGCGTTCAATTAACGCGTTTTGAACTTTTTGGGCAGAGGGCGATAGGGTTTGGCGGGTAGGTTGCATGGCGTTTTTCCTTATTTCAACAAAAACCCCTGCTCTTCCAAAACTTCGCGCAGGTGGGGGCGCATCGGGTTAATGACGCGCCGGGCGGTATGTTCGAGCCAACCGTATTCTTCCAGGTGGCCTGGTTTGCCGGGAATTTCTACCTGGCGGCCATCGTAGATGCCGGTGGCGGCCATTTCGCGGTCATAGGTTTGCAAGGCGGAATCTTGTTCGGGGTTGTAGCGTTCCCAATGCAGGACGGCTTCCAGCCCCAACCGTGGGCGAACGGGCGCGGGTTTCTCAGGCCAGCCAAGCGTCATGCCGGTAACTGGAAAGACCAGGCGCGGCAGTTCGAGCAGTCGAATGATTTCGCGCGGGTTGTTGCGAATTGCGCCGATATAGCAAATGCCCAGCCCAAGCGATTCGGCGGCCAGGGCAGCGTTTTGGGCGGCAATGGCCGCATCGAGGGCGGCAATCAGGAAGTTTTCGACATGTTCGCTGGATTGGGTTATTCCGCGCAACTGGCAGGCGCGTTCGATGCGGGCCAGGTCGGCGCACCAGGCCAGGAAGACGGGGGCCTGGGTGATGTGTTTTTGCTCGCCGCTCAAGCGGGCCAATTCGGCGCGTTTGAGCGGGTCGGTAATGGCGATGCCCGAAAAGGCTTGCATGTTGGAAGAGGTCGAGGCGCGTTGCCCGGCCTGGACGATGGTTTCGATGACGGAATCAGGCAGCGGGTCGGGACGATAGCGGCGGCAGGAGCCGTGGGCGTGAATCAGGTCGAGGGTGGGGTTCGTCATGGTTTGTCATTTCTGTTGGGGATATTTTCAAACTTGGTGTTGGCAAACAGATGCGGCGCAGGCGCGTAGATTCCTTTTCCAGCGACGGCGATTTTTTCATTAGGCAGGACAATTTCAGCCGTTGTCAGCGTCTTTCGGGCGTGCTGTTCGCTGATACGCGCGCGAATGCTGACTTTCTGGCCGAGTGGGATGGGCCGTTTGTAGTCCACTTCCAGCCGGGCGGCGACGACCTGCAAACCGGCCACCCAAACCGCTGCGCCCATGGCTTCATCCAGCACGGCTGCCGATGCCCCGCCGTGGACGTGCGCCGGCGGCCCTTGCTGGCTTTCGTCGAAGGTGAATTCGGCGTAGATATTTCCGTCCGAGTCGGCGTACCAGACCAGGCCGAGCGCGCGCGGGTTGCTCGTTCCGCACACGAAACAACTGCCATGTTCGGGAAGTTTTCTCATTGTGGGGTTCTCCAATCTGATTTTAACCCGTTCGTCTGTTCTGTGGGGAAAAATAATTTCTTCCCGAAAATGTCAGAGAATCTGCCAAATGCTGCTGATTTATGGAAAATTTAGACAATTTTTGTGCGATAGGCCTATAATACCGCCTTGAAGGAGAACCAAAAATTATGGACTGGATGATTCCGCTTTTGCTGGTGGGAGGTTTTCTGACGCTGGTATTTGGCGCGGAATTGCTGGTGCGCGGCGCTTCGCGTTTGGCGGCGGCCCTGGGCATTTCGCCGCTTGTCATTGGGCTGACGGTGGTGGCTTTTGGCACCAGTTCGCCAGAACTGGCGGTGAGCGTACAATCGGCGTTTCGTGGCAGCGCCGATATTGCTTTGGGCAACGTGATTGGAAGTAACATTTTCAATGTATTGCTCATTCTTGGCCTTTCGGCGGTCATTACGCCGCTGGTGGTTCATCAGCAGTTGGTGCGCCTGGATGTGCCGCTGATGATTGCTCTTTCGGTTTTGTTATTTATGCTTGGGTTGGATGGCAACATTGGCCGGCTGGATGGTGGTTTGCTCTTCCTGGGCCTGGTGGCGTATATCTGGTATGGGATTCGCCAGAGTCGCAAAGAAGGCCAGGCGGTTCAACAGGAATATGATCAGGAATATGCGCTTGAAAAGGGGAGCAAGCCGACTTCGATGCCGGTTAATATTGCTCTGGTTGTGGTGGGCCTGGGGCTGCTGGTGCTTGGTTCAGATTGGCTGGTGGCCGGGGCCGTTTCGCTGGCAAAAATATTTCAGGTGAGTGATTTGGTGATTGGGCTGACGATTGTCGCGGCGGGCACCTCGATGCCCGAAGTGGCAACTTCGGTGATGGCGGCCATTAAAAAGGAACGGGATATTGCGGTTGGCAACGTGGTGGGCAGCAATATTTTTAATATCATGGGCGTTCTGGGGATTTCGGCTTTTGTTGCCCCGGCAGGGATTAACGTTTCGGCCTCTGCATTGGCGTTTGATATTCCGGTCATGATCGCGGTTGCCCTGGCAACCCTGCCCATTTTTTTCACCGGCAACTTGATTGCGCGCTGGGAAGGCGGGCTTTTCCTGTTTTACTACCTGGCTTACATGGCCTATATCGTGTTGAGCGCTACAGGCAGCCTGCAAGAACGCAATCTGCTAACCGACGCCATGTTGTGGTTTGTCATTCCATTTACGGTTATTACTCTGTTTGTGACGGTTTACCGGCAGTTGAAGCGCTCTGGAGGGTGAATCCTTGCCGCCCGGATAAAAAAGCGTCCAGACGAATGTTTTATATACCATTTTCAATCTACTCACCTGCATTCAGGCCGGGTATACTTTGGGCATGACAACCCACTTTCCCCCCGAACTGATTTCTTTCTTGCGCGCTGCCTCGCGTGTTGCCGTACTGACCGGGGCGGGCGTTTCGCAAGAATCTGGCCTGCGCACCTTTCGTGATGCGCAGGTTGGCATTTGGGCGCAATACCGTCCCGAAGACCTGGCTACCCCGGAGGCTTTTATGCGCACCCCGCGCCTGGTGTGGGATTTTTACGCCACCCGCCGCGAAGGGGCCGGGGAAGCCCAGCCCAACCCCGGTCATTATGCCCTGGCTGAGTTGGAAAAGCGCTTCGAGAAGTTCACCCTCATCACCCAGAACATTGACAGCCTGCACGCCCGCGCTGGCAGTCAGAACTTGCTTGAACTGCACGGCAATCTGCGCCGCATTCGTTGTTCGCGCGCTTGCGGGGTGGTCGATGAGTGGGACGAATTGCCGGATGTTGTTCCGACTTGTCCGCGCTGCGGCGCGATGCTGCGCCCGGATGTGGTCTGGTTTGGTGAAAGTTTGCCGCAGTATGAGTTGGAAACCGCCATCCATGCCGCCAATACCTGCCAGGTCTTTTTCTCGATTGGCACCAGCGGATTGGTTCAGCCTGCGGCTTCGATGCCGGTCTGGGCCAAGCAGAATGGCGCGGTGCTGGTTGAAATCAATTACGAACCGACGCCTTTAACCAGCATGGCCGATTATGCTTTTCATGGCAAATCGGGCGAGATTTTGCCTGATTTGGCGCAGGCGTTGGAAGATGAGAACCAGGTTTAAGGCAGGTGGAAAAATAATTTTTCATCGTGTCATTGCGAGCGAGCGAATTTTGCGAGCGCGGCAATTTCCTGTTGCAGGAAAACTCCCGGTTTTCCTGCTCATCCTCCTGTTGACCGCTTGCGGACAGGCCGATTCATCCCTGCCGACTCTTGTTCCTGAAACGCCCACGCCGCAAACCTGGCAGGTGACTTTGCTCACCCCGGATGGCGAGCAGACTTTTGCCTCGTTCGCGCCGACGGTTGGGCAGGCCCTGGCGCAGGTTGGCCTGGTGCTTGGCGAGCGCGATTTTACCTGGCCGCCGCCCGAAACGCCGCTTCAGGCCGATAGTATGGTCGAATACCGCCCGGCGCGGGAGATTACCGTCCGCGTGGATGGGGCTGAGATAACAACAAAGGCCAATGGTGAGACCGTGGGCGCGGCCCTGGCTTCAGCCGGGATTGCGCTGCTCGGGCTGGATTACAGCCTTCCGGCTGAGTCTGCTCCGGTACCGGCCCAGGGGGTGATTGAAATTGTCCGCGTGCGCGAAACGATTTCGCTGGTACAAAAGTCCATTCCTTTCCAAACCCAATCCATTGAATCGGACGAAGTGCCGCTGGGCGTGGATGAGATTCTCTCCCCCGGCAGGCCGGGCGTGGCGGCCATTCGGACGCGCATCCGTTATGAAAACGGGGCCGAAACTTTGCGGCTGGAAGAGCCGGAAGCCGTGATTGTGCCGCCGCAAGACCGCCTGAGCGGGCGCGGGACGAAGATCGTCTTGCAGGCTGTGCCGGGCGAGCCGGGTTTGCAATATTGGCGCGCGCTTTCGATGTATGCGGTGTCGTATTCGCCTTGTGGGGCTGGCACGTTGGAGCGCTGTTATTACGGCACGGTGCTTGGGTTGCCGGTTCAGCGCGGGGTGGTGGCGATGTCGCGTCATTGGTACAATGCCCTGAGCGGCTCGCGCGTGTATGTGCCGGGCTATGGGGTGGCGGTGGTGGCCGATGTGGGCGGCGGCTTCCCGGATGGCCGTCCGTGGATTGATTTGGGCTACACCGATGCGGATTACGTCCCCTGGAGCAGTTGGGTGACGGTTTACTTTCTAGCCCCTGCGCCAGATGTGGTGCCTTATTTCTTGAAATAAGATTGGATTTGCCAATGAATTTACCCGCTTTGCCTCCCCTGAGCGTGGCCGCCCTTTTGCGCGCGCATGGCTTACAGGCCAGCAAGGGACTGGGACAAAACTTTTTGCAGGACGATTCTGTACTGGCAAAAATTGCCGCCGCCGCCGGGGTGACAGCGGCGGATGACGTGCTTGAAATTGGTCCCGGCCTGGGCAGTTTGACTCGTCACCTGGCCCTTGCCGCCCGTTCGGTGACGGCGGTCGAACTGGACGGCAGCCTGCTTCCGGTTTTGGACGAGGTTCTCAGGCCCTTTGGCAATGTCCGCGTGTTGCAGGGCGACATTCTGAATTACGCGCCCGCCCAATTGATGCCATCGGGCGATTATCTGGTGGCGGCCAACATTCCCTATTACATCACTTCGGCGGTCTTTCGGCATTTGCTCCAAAATCCGCCCCGCCCGCGCCGCATTGCGCTGACCATCCAGCGCGAAGTGGCCGAGCGGATTTGCGCCGCGCCCGGTGAGATGAGCCTGCTGGCCTTAAGCGTGCAGGTGTATGGCAAACCGTCGATTGCGGCTCATATTCCCGCCGGGGCGTTTTATCCCGTCCCGAAGGTCGATTCGGCGGTTATTCGTGTAGATTTGTACTCTGAGCCGCTGATTCCAGCCCAAAACCTGGACGAGTTTTTCCGTTTTGCCAAAGCCGGTTTCTCGCAAAAGCGCAAAACCTTGCGCAACAGTTTATCGGCTGGCCTGCGCCTTACCCCCGCCGCAGCAGGGCAGATGCTCGAACAAGCCGGTATTAACCCGATGCGCCGCGCCGAGACGCTCTCGCTCGAGGAGTGGGGCCATCTGCTCGATTCGTTGCGATTGGGTGGGGGGTAGGCTCGTCTGCATTGTCTTTTTTACTGTGCTAAAATACACATATTGCCTTCCTCTAGACTTTCATTCCTTCAGCCGCATCAATCTTTAATTCGTTGGGTTGCCCTTCCAAAAATAGCAACCTGTTTTATTGGAGTAAAATCAGGAAAAATCGTTCCGCAAAGGTCTTTCTTTATGCTCAAACTAACCATCGAAAATTTACGCAAGGAAGCGGCTATCTTTTCAATCGCAGAATCACTTGACGCCGAAAAGTCTTTGTTTGGGGTAACGGATGGTAAAGCCGTTGGAACATATCTTGAGCATAAATTCAAAGCATACTTGCAAGAAAAGTACGCTTTTGAAGCAGGAAATTCAGCAAGTGGCATAGACTTTCCAAATTTGCTGGTTGATATGAAAGTCACAAGCATCAATCAACCTCAATCGTCTTGTCCTTTCAAATCTGCCCGACAAAAAATTTATGGTTTGGGTTACTCACTTTTGGTGTTTGTTTATGAAAAGACAGACAATGCCAGCAAGAAAACGGCTTCTTTGAAAATCTTGCATACCATTTTTGTCACTGCTGATAGAACAGCCGATTTTCAAATGACAAAAGGAATTCTCCAAATATTGGTAAATGACGGTAACAGAGATGATATTATTGCCTTCCTGCTTGAAAAGAATTTGCCAGTAGATGAGATTGAAGTTAATAAGATAGCCGATGAAATCATCAACAACCCGCCGAAACAAGGTTACTTGACCATTTCCAATGCTTTACAGTGGCGGTTGCAATACAGTCGAGTCATTGAGCAAGCAGGACAAGTTGAAGGAATTTATAGAGTAAATCAATGAGTAACGCTTTAAGACAGGTTCAGATTGAATATGGAGATTTCCAAACCCCTTTCGAATTGGCAAAACGGGTATGTGAAAAACTGGTGGAATTAGGCGTGTCGCCAGAAACGATTATTGAGCCAACTTGCGGGGTTGGTGCTTTTGTTGAAGCATCGGCTGTAATTTTTCCTGCCGCAGAAAAGATTATTGGGGTGGAAGTTAATCAGACATACCTTGACGAATTGAAAAATCGAAAAAAACAATTTGATAAAAATGAGCGCATCAACTTACTACAAGGTGATTTCTTTGGATTTAACTGGAAAGGTCTAATTCCTAACAAAGGTTCGTTGTTAATAATTGGCAATTTTCCCTGGGTCACTAATTCTCAGCAAGGCGCAATTGGCGGAGAAAACCTTCCGGCAAAGGTTAATTTCCAAAACCGAAACGGTTTTGACGCAATGACAGGAAAGAGTAATTTCGATATTTCGGAGTGGATGTTAATTCAAGCATCAAATTGGCTAAGGAAACAGCATGGTTATCTCGCCATGTTAATCAAGACTTCGGTTGCAAGAAAGTTTCTGAATCATCTTCATACAGAAAAAATTTGTTTGTTCCGTTCAGCAATTTATAGAATTGACGCTAAGAAATATTTTGATGTATCTGTGGAAGCCTGCCTTCTGTTCTGTGAGTTTGACGCACAATCCCATAATTACGACTATGATATTTATGAAAGTCTAGACAGCGAAAGAGGACAAAGAGTTGGTCATCGAAACGGTATTACGGTTCGGGATTTAGATACTTTTGAGCGATTAAGCAAATATTATGGAAACAGTAAGACGAAATGGCGTTCTGGTGTCAAGCACGATTGTTCAGATGTGATGGAATTACAAAAAAATGGTGAAAATTACATTAATGGATTAGGCGAAGTCATTGAAATCGAATCAACATATCTTTACCCGCTACTAAAAGGTTCTGATGTAGCCAACAATCGTATTGACAAAACAAATCGATATGTTCTAGTCACTCAAAAAACTGTTGGGGAACCAACCAGCCTAATAAAAAAACTTGCCCCACAAACTTGGGCTTACTTGGAAACCCATGCCAAATATCTTGACGAACGGAAAAGCAGAATTTATCAAGACAATCCCCGTTTTTCAATATTTGGTGTGGGTTCTTATACTTTTACGCCATATAAAATAGCAATTTGTGGGCTTTATAAAAAACTTGACTTTCGTTTAGTTCGCCAAATTGAAGGCAAGCCAGCAGTATTCGATGATACGGTCTATTTTCTGAGTTTCAATACTGAACAAGAAGCAACTAAAATTTTCAAGATTCTGTCTTCTAATTTGGCAAGAGATTTTTATTCTGCTTTGATTTTCTGGGATGAAAAACGTCCCATAAAAAGCAGTGTTTTGAATAGTTTAAATTTGCAGCAGTTTGAAAGTACGCAGGTTTTCAGGTTGTTTTAGTTGCTTTCAAAGTCAAGAGCATATAAACATCGCTTGACACGGACAAAAGCGGGGTGGTTCTCCGCTTAGTGAAACCGCATATCAACAAACGCCCCAAACGGCCGATGAACTCAGTATAGGTTTGTGCGAGGTCGACCGGGTAACTGGTCGCTCTACCGTGTCGGCCTGTCCCTATCCAAAGAAAGATTTACCTGTTGGAACATTGAGAAGTATTTATCGTCAAGCCGGTTGGAATTGGTCAGAGAAAAAGTGAGAAACTATGCGTTACCCTGTTGTACTTCATAAAGACCCTGAAAGCGATTATGGCGTTACCGTGCCTGATTTGCCTGGTTGCTTCAGCGCAGGTGATACGCTTGACGAAGCCTTGCAAGAAGTCGTTGAAGCGATTGAATGCCATTTGGAAGGTTTATTGGTAGATGGCGAACCTATTCCCTCGCCTAAAAGGGTGGAATTTCATCAAAGTAACCCCGATTATGCTGGGGGAGTTTGGGCTTTTGTTACTGTTGATCTTACAAAATTATCAGGTAAAACACGCCGGGTTAATATTACGTTGCCTGAGCGCGTGTTAAATCTGATGGATAAATATGCCAACGAGCATGGCGAAAGCCGTTCAGGGTTTATTACCCAGGCGGCTATCGAATACATTGCATCTCGTGAAAATCTTGCCCGTTAAAAGTCAAAAGCAGGCCAATTATGGTCGGCGGGGCGGTTGCCCATCCTTCGTCTTTGCTCAGGACAGGCTCCCGACGCCGCTTTCGCTTGTCCTGGCGACCTTGGTTAGGAACTTTAAAGTTGAATCCTTGCACAAAAAGCAAGAAAATTACCACGACGGCAACGACGGAACACGACGTAAAAGCATTAAAGGTTTTCCGTAGT
>DAOUML010000389.1:0-15664 GCA_034411635.1 Anaerolineales bacterium | reverse complement strand
GAATTTCCAAAATAAATTTCCTCCATTTTCCGCATTTTATGCTATAATCCGCTCTCGCGCTAATCGACTGCTGTGAAGCAGTATTTCATAATTCGTAAGGAAAGAAACAAATGAGCGACCTGATTAAATCTGTCGAAGCCCCTGTCAACTCGAATATTCCCGCCCTGCGCCCCGGCGATGTTGTCTCTGTGCATGTCCGCATTAAAGAAGGCGACCGCGAGCGTATTCAGGAATTCAAAGGCACCATCATCCGCCTGCGCAAGGGCGGTCAGGATGCCAACTTCACCGTCCGCCGCGTTGCCTCCAATGGCATCGGCGTCGAGCGTACCTTCCTGCTGCGCTCCCCGCGTGTCGATAAAGTCGTCGTCGAACGCCACTCGCAAGTGCGCCGCGCCCAGTTGTACTTCATGCGTGGTCTGTCTGGCAAGTCGGCTCGCCTCAAGCAGAAATTCAACTAATTACATTCAAGCCATCCAAAAAGGGTACAGCAAACCGCTGTACCCTTCTTCTTTTAACTCTCACGGGTATAATTTGCCAAAAACAGGAGAACCATGCGCCCGCTCATCGCCATCACCACCTACGACGGAAAAAGCCCCGCCGACCTGCCCATCGTGGCGGTCAACACTGCCTATGTCCACGCCATTTTGCAGGCTGGCGGCCTGCCGCTTTTGCTCCCCAATCAGTTAAATCAGGAAGAATGGATGGAACTGGTCCCGCGCCTGAACGGAATCCTGTTTACTGGCGGCGGCGACATCGACCCCGAACTTTTCTGCGGGGCGCTCCACCCCAGGGTCGACGGCGTGGACGAAGAGCGCGATTCTCTCGAATTGCCTTTGCTCCGCTACGCGGTCGAGCAGCGCATTCCGTTTCTCGGCATTTGCCGCGGCTGTCAGGTGGTCAACGTTGCCCTGGGCGGCACGCTCCACCCCCCCCTGCCCGACCAAATCGAGACCGACATCCGCCACGATTGCTACCCCGACATTCCGCGCACCCACATCGCCCACCCCGTGCGCGTCGAAGCCGATAGCCAGATTGCCAAAATCTTCGCTGAAACCGAGTTGCAGGTCAACAGTCTGCACCACCAGGGAATCGAAACACTGGCCCCGGCCCTCAAACCGGTTGCTTACGCCCCCGATGGTCTGGTCGAAGCCGTCGAACTGCCCGGCCACCCCTTTGCCTACGCCGTCCAATGGCATCCCGAATGGCTGACCGACCAACAGCCGACGCGCAATTTGTTCAGGGCGTTTGTTGAGGCGGCGGGGGCGTAATTGGTGCTGTTATTTCGAACCGCGTAGCAGTGACAAAGATTTCTCGCCAAAAAGCGGCTCGAAATGACAAGATAAAAAGTCGCCAGTATTTTCGAGCGAAAATACTGGCGACTTTCCTTAATTTCCTTTTCTACTCGTTACTTTTTCCCGCCTTACTTTTCAATCTTAAACGCCATATCCATCTTAAAATCAGGCAATTCCACCAGGCACGGCTGGCCCGCCGCGCAAGTGACCGGTATTGGCGCGAGGAAAACGCCCTGCCAGGTATCGTAGGGGGTGATGGTGTACGCGCCGTCCAGCGGGCCGAGGATTTCGACCCGTATCCCGCTACGGATGGTTTCATCGGCGCGCAAGTCGGCAATTGGCAGTCCTTCGAGGGCAAAATCTTGCACCCAGAACAGGCCACCCTCCGGGCCAGCGATGCCCCAGCCGCGCACTTGCGGGTCGCTGATAGTGAGTTGCACTCGTTCGGGATTCAGTTTTGCCAGCGGAATCATCTCCACAAACTGGATAAAGCGCGTCATATCTGCCTTCATCTCCTCGGTGGGGCGTCCCCACGAGCCGCCGCTGTTCCACTCGGCTGGAGTCATGGCCGCTCCCGCCGCCAGCGCCGACCAGATTGAATTGTGGAAGAGTTCGGGGTATTCCAGCGTACCAGGCACGCCAAACTCGCCCACCCAGTTGGGTTTCTCCTCGGCGTCCCACATCGCATGAGTCCAGCGGCGCAGCACCTCGGCAGACTGCACCGCGCCCTGGTCGAATTCGTACAGGTGCACCTGGGGCGCGTCCATCACCGCGTACCCCGCCGTCCAATCGACATCGCCCGACATGCTGGCGGTGGTCGGGTGGCGGTAGGGGTCGTTTTGGACGAAGTAATCATTAACTTTTTGGTGCCAGGTGTCGGTCAGGTCAAAGGATTCGGTGCCGTTAATCTCAGAGACGGTCTGCCACATGCCGATGGCCGGACTGTAGCCCCAGCGGGCAATGATGTAGCGATACAGGTTCTCCTGCCAGGCCCAGGCTTCGGCGTCAGTGAAGAACGAAGGCAGGTCGCCCAGGGTGCGGAATCCGTTGTTGTTGGCCCAGTTGCCGCGTCCCCAGGGGTGGTTGTCGGCGCGCAGTTGCGGGTGATCCCAAACCGTGAAAATCAGGTAAATCTCTTTTTGCTCGGCATCGCGCACAATTGCGTCGATGGTGTTCATGTTCGAGGCCGAGTAGTTGTCGTAGCGGCTGTTAATCGGCGACATGCTGTAGAGCGGCCACCAGACGACGAAATTTTCTCCGGCTTCAACCATGTTGTTAAACAGGCCAACCCCGTTATCGACGCTGAATCCGTCGATCAGGATATTGAGTGCTTCGCAGTAGCCGTAACCGTAAAAAGGCGTGCCGTCATGGTGGACAAGGTAGCGGGGGCTGTACTCCGGGTTGACATCCCGTCCGATTTGCAGCCAGCCTTTCAGGTCTGATTCGGTGACGGTAAATTTTCCCGCAACCGGGGCCGATTCGCCGCGCTCATCGCGGATCGTCAGGCTGTATCCCCATTCCCCGGCCTGGGAGGGGGTGAAGCGCATTTTCCATTCCGCCTGCCCATCCCAAAAGCCGGGAACCAGCATTTCGCTTCCGTCTGGCCCTTTGAAGATTCCATCCAATCGAACCTGGCGGGCATCATAGGGATTTTCGTACTGGGCTTCGAGCGTTACCGTCATTTCGAGTGATTCGTAGCGCGGCAGTTCGCTTTTTTGCAGGTTAATGGTCAGAACTTTGGGCAAATCGACAGGTTCGGTGGGCTGCGTTGTTGGCGCAACGGCAGGGGCGCAAGCCGCGAGCAGGATGAGGAGCGCAAGAAACAGAAATTTCGGGGTGTTTTTCATCTAAATTCTCCTTAAATTTGTACATTTGCTATGAAAATGCTATAATTTAGAAAACTTGTGCATATTTTATCAATCAAATCTTTTGTCCTATTGACAGGTTGGGGTTGTTTATTGCAAAATACGTGAGTGTGATTGCTTACAATTGTACATGATTTGTTTTCTGCATGTTCCATTGCACTATCATTTTCCTATTGAAAGACCGCTTATTCCCTTGCGGTTTTACTGTATAATCATAAGAAGAAACCTCTTTGCCTGAAGGAGAAATATTATGAAACGTGGTGGCATCCTCCTGCTCATTATCATTATTTTGATTGTGATTTTGAGCATTGCGGCGTTTTTTGTCTTAAGTGGCGGCGGCCTTGGTGGCCTGATACCGTCTGGTGACACGACAGAGCAACCCGGCCCTGTTGATGTGGCGGCTGGCACTACGATTGTGGTGCTTTCTCAACCGGTTGCCAGAGATACGCTGATCGACGAGACCGTTCTGCAAGAAATTCCATATCCGGCTGAAAGCATTACGGCTTTTATGTTCCGCAATATTACCGATGTTCCGGCCAATCAATATGCCAAATATCCGCTCGTGCAGGGGCAGCCACTCACGACAGAACTGCTTTCCGAGCGTCCGGGCGTGTTACTGGATGGGTCGCAGGTTGCCAGAACCATTCCGCCCGGAATGACGGCGATTAGCGTCCCGATTTCGCGTTTAAGCGCCGTTGGTTTTGCTGTTCGGGATGGCGATTTTGTCAATGTGATTGCGACCACCGCGTTTGTAGATTTGGATACATCTTTTCAGAGTATTCTGCCGAACAATACCAGCCTGGTGCTTGGGCCGGCTCCATTGGGAACGCCGGAAGATGCTTTGCCCAAACTGACAGTTTCCAGCGGTTCGTCGATTCAAGGCCGCGCCGAACTTGAGCCTACGCTTGGGCAGGCGATTTATTATCTCCCTTCAGAGCCTCAGCGTCCGCGCCTGGTTTCTCAAATGATTTTGCAAAATATTCAGGTTCTGCACATTGGTTCATTTAATTTGCAAGGTGACCCAACCGCGCCTCCGCCGGCCCCGGAAGGCGAAGAAGCGCCTCCGCCTCCCGTGCCTGATATCATCACCCTGATTGTCTCGCCACAGGATGCCATTAGTCTGACCTATCTCTTGCACAGCAAGGTTGATTTGACCCTGACCCTGCGCTATCCTGATGATCCCAACATTTTGGCAGAGCCAGAATCGGTTACGTTGCAATACTTGATCAGCCAGTACAATATTTCTTTGCCCGCAAAATTGCCGTTTGGCATACAGTATGAAAGCGAAGAAGAGTCTGTGATTACAGCACCTTAATAGCGGCAATCTTTTTTGCGTATGTGGGTGCAGGCGCGCAGCGTGATGATGTGTTGGCTCTCATCGTGCCGCGTACTTTCACTCTGCAAGGCCAGGAAATAAGGGTTGACTGCGCCAGCAGTATGTTTTGAACAGATAAATTTGTCCCGTAATTGGGGCGCGTGGAGATGCCATAGATGGCTGAAAAATTTCGAGTGCTGATTGTTGATGATGTAGCCGAAACACGGGAAAATGTGCGCAAACTTCTTCAGTTTGAGACGGATATTGAAGTGGTGGGCGCTGCGCGAACTGGCAGAGAGGCCGTTCAGCAAACTTTTGACCTGAAACCGGATGTTGTGCTAATGGATATCAACATGCCGGATATGGATGGTATTACCGCGACTGAGACGATTCGCCAGCGCGATCAGGTCGTACAAATTGTTATTTTATCGGTTCAGGGAGATTCAAATTATATGCGCCGGGCCATGCTTGCCGGCGCGCGTGATTTTTTAACCAAGCCGCCCATGGCCGATGAACTCATTTCTGCGATTCGGCGGGCCGGTCAGATGGCCCATGCGACCCGCGCCAAGAGCGTTCCTGTGGAGGTTGCTCCCGTCTCAGCGGCATTAAGTCCGCAGGCCTCGCTTTCATCTCTATCGCAGGGTAAGGTGATTGTTGTGTATAGTCCCAAAGGCGGCGCGGGAACAACCACGCTGGCGGTTAATCTGGCGGTGACATTGCACAATGAAGAAACCAAAACGGTGTTGATGGATGCGAAACTCCAGTATGGTGATGTTTCAATTTTCCTGAATGAGCAAGGCAAAAACACCATTGTCGATTTAACAGCGCGCGCTGATGAAATGGATGAGGAAGTTGTTTCAAGCGTATTAATCAAGCATAGCGCATCGGGGTTGCGTGTTTTGGCGGCCCCTGCCAGCCCTGAGCAAGCCGAGCAGGTTGGTCCGGAACAGTTTGCTAAAATTCTTAAATACATGCGCAAGCACTATGCTTATGTTGTTGTGGATACATCCAGCAGTTTGGATGAAATTACATTGTCTGCGCTGGATAATGCGGATATTGTTATGTTGGTTGTTACTCAGGATATTCCCGCAATCAAAAACTGCCGTTTGTTCCTCGATATTATGGGGACAATCGACATGCCGCGTGAAAAAATTTGTTTTGTTATGAATAAATATGACAAACGAATATCGATTAGTCCTGAGAAAGTTGGCGAAAATCTTAAACAGCCCATTGTCGGCATTGTTCCGCTCGATGAGCGGGTGGTCATCCCCTCGGTCAATCGCGGGGTGCCGTTTATGATTGATAATAAATCGCAGCCCAGTTCCAAAGCGGTGTTTTCATTGGCCGAAGTGATTCGCAAGCAAATTGAAAATAATCAGTTTTAGGTTTTTACTCGTATCGCTGGAGGTTGAAAATGTCTTTGCTGAAACGGATTGAACAAGGTCAGGGGCGCGCCCCTGAAACTCAGAATAAAAGCACGCCAGGCGGGGCTGGCGGTTCAGGTGGGGGTGGTTTGTCTGCTGGAATGCAGGCCAAGCGTGTCTCTGCCCCTTCTGCCACGCCCCAGGCAGGCACTTATCTTGATTTGAAAACGCGCGTGCAGAATAAACTACTTGCCGAATTAGACCCCTCTACCGACATTAGCCGCGCCGATGAGGTTCGGCATACCATTCTTGATTTGTTCGAGCAAATTTTGAATGAAGAGAGCATCATTCTTTCCAGACCTGAAAAGCAACGTCTTTTTGAACAAATTACGGCTGAAATTTTAGGTTTCGGCCCTCTGCAACCGCTTCTGGAAGATGATAGCATTTCAGAAATTATGGTCAATGGGCCGAAAAATATTTATGTTGAACGCAAAGGCAAGTTGATTCGGGTTCCGATTACCTTTGAAAACAATGACCATGTTTTGCGTGTGATTGACCGTATTGTTGCCCCTCTCGGACGCCGTATCGACGAATCGAGCCCTTATGTGGATGCCCGCTTGCCAGATGGTTCGCGCGTTAACGCCGTTATTCCGCCCATTTCTTTGGTTGGGCCAGCGCTGACCATTCGTAAGTTTTCTAAAAATCCGATTACAGTTGAACAACTGATTCAATTTGGCACGGTTACGCCTGAAGCCGTTGAGTTCTTAAGGGCTTGTGTTATTGCTCGTTTGAACGTTGTTGTTGCCGGCGGTACAGGTTCGGGCAAAACAACTTTGCTTAATATTTTGTCGGGTTTTATTCCGAATGATGAGCGGATTCTTACCATTGAAAATGCGGCTGAGTTGCAATTGCGCCAGGAGCATGTGGTGACGCTCGAATCGCGCCCGGCCAACATTGAAGGCCGGGGAGAAATTACCATTCGCGATCTGGTAATTAACTCGTTGCGTATGCGCCCTGAGCGGATTATTGTTGGCGAATGCCGTGGCGCGGAAGCCCTAGACATGTTGCAAGCCATGAACACCGGCCATGATGGTTCGATGACCACTGCTCATGCCAATACGCCGCGTGATACCTTGGCGCGCATGGAAACCATGACCCTGATGGCAGGCATGGACCTGCCAGTGCGCGCCATTCGCGAACAAATCGCAGCAGCGGTCGATTTGATTGTTCAGCAGGAAAGAATGCGCGATGGTTCCCGTAAAATTATTAACATCACTGAAGTCAGTGGCATGGAAGGCGATGTGATTACCCTGACCGATATCTTTGTCTTTGAGCAAACGGGTTACGAAAACGGGCGGGTCATGGGTCGCTTGCGCCCAACAGGATTGCGTCCGAAGTTTATGGAAAAAATCGAAGATTCAGGTATTCACCTTCCGGCCAGTGTCTTTGGCGTTGGCGGAAAGCGCTACTAATCATCTTATCGCTTGAAGTTTCAGGAATTAGGTAAGCAAGGAATTTGATATGGAATTAGGCATAATCCTTATTGGGATCATTATCATCCTCGTTCTTTTAGGCATTGGTGTTTATGTTTCCTCCTCAAGCGAGCGAAACATGATGGAAGAACGATTGGGGAAATATCTTGAGCAGGATGAGCCGCAGAAATCACGCGATAAATCTTCGGGGCTTGCCGCTGAGTGGCTTAATCGCCGCGTTGAAAAATCGCCGATGGGCGAGAAATTGGCCCGTAGTTTGGCGCGGGCCGATTTGAAATTTAAGCCAGGCGAGTTTATTCTTTTCCTGATTGTCGTCTCTGCTGGTTTGGGGGCTTTGGCCTGGTTTTTGGGAGGGCAGGATGCCACCGGCCGCACCGTATCCGGTTTTATTGGCGCGTTGTTGGGATTTTTTATCCCTATTTTCTATGTCCGTTCTCAGCAGGGCCGCCGCCTGACCAAGTTTAATAATCAGCTTTCCGATATGCTGAACCTGATGGTGAACGGCTTGCGCGCAGGTTACTCCACCATGCAAGCCATGGAAGCCGTCAGCCGGGAACTTCCGCCGCCCATTAGCGAAGAGTTCCGGCGCGTTGTGCAGGAAATGCAGTTGGGCGTGCCAATGGATAAGGCGCTCGATAATTTATTGCGCCGCATCCCAAGCGAAGACCTGGATTTTGTCGTAACCGCCATCAATGTTCAACGCGAAGTTGGCGGTCCGTTGGCTGAAATCTTGGACACGATTGCCTTCACTATTCGCGAACGTATTCGTATCAAAGGCGATATCCGGGTAATGACCTCTCAGGTGCGCGCTTCGGGCAGTATTCTTTCGGGCATTCCGTTTGCAATTTTTGTCTTGATCTGGTTTATCAACCAGGAATATATGATGGAGTTTTTTAACAATGCGCTCTGTGGCGGCATTGCGATTGGGGTAGGAATCGTTATGATTGGTATTGGCTATGCCATTATGATGAAAATTGCTGATATTGAGGTGTAGTATGGATACTTCTACAATCTTATTGATAATCGTTGTGATTGTGATCGCCATTGCCGGGGTATTGATTTATGTCGGTTCGCGTGTGCCAAAAGACGATCAAGATCCGCTTGAGGCGCGTTTAAGCGAATTTACCCAGCGTGGCGAAACTGTTTCGCTCGAACAGATTGAAATGACGCAATCTTTTCAGGAACGGGTGATCTACCCTACCCTGCGAAAATTTGGCGAAATGACCACCCGGTTCACGCCGCAAAATGCGTTGCAAGAAATTACGCTCAAACTCGAACGCTCTGGTCGCGCTGGCTGGATTGACGCACCGATGTTTCTTTCTCTTCGCTTTGTGGCAGCGGGTGTTGCGGGTGTGGTTGCTTTTGTTGTCTTTAGTTTTCCTGGCTCTGTGGTACAACAAACTTTTGCAACGGCAATGCTTTACTCGTTGATTGCGGTTGCAGTTGGTTTTTTCTTTCCGCAATTGTGGCTGGATGAGCAAATCAAAAAACGGCAAAAAGAAGTCCAAAAAGCCATGCCCGATGCGCTTGACCTGCTCACGATTTGCGTGGAAGCCGGCCTGGGGTTTGATGCCGCCATGTCTAATGTGGCAGAAAAATGGGACAATGAACTTTCGCTCGCTTTTGCGCGCGCCATTCGTGAAATTCAACTTGGCAAGGTGAGACGCGATGCTTTGCGCGATATGGCAGACCGAATTGACCTGGCCGATTTGACCAGTTTTGTCGCCGCTGTGGTGCAGAGCGAACAATTGGGCGTAAGCATGTCTAAAATTCTGCGCATTCAGGCCGACCAAATGCGCATGCGCCGCCGTCAGTTGGCTGAAGAAAAAGCGCACCAGGCCCCGGTGAAAATGTTGTTGCCGATGGTTGGTTTTATCTTTCCGTCTATTTTTATCGTTCTGATGACCCCGGCGGTGTTACGCATTATGAAAGTGGAGATTTTTAGATAAACGAAGTTTCTCAATTGTTTTCTCCCATCAACAAGGAATCGGGTTGTGACCATCAAAAAGCCCCTCCGATACTGGTTTGAACGTTCCTTTTGGAACGCGATTGATTTTGTTTTTCCGCCTGTTTGCCCGGGTTGCCAGCAAGTTGGCAATCGCTGGTGTCCTGATTGTCAAAATTCTGTTGCCCGTATGCCGCGCGAGGTTTGCGAAGTTTGCGGCGAGCCTTGTCAGACTACGCTTTGTAAACGTTGCGCCACCTCACGACCGAGCCTGGTTCACATTCGGTCGTGGGCTGTCTTTAAGGCACCGGTGAGAAATGCTTTGCACACGCTCAAATATAGAAAAAATATTGCTCTTGGTCATTCACTGGCAGAATCGCTTGAGCCTGGTTTCGTAGGCCTGCATTGGCCCATTGATATGATTTTGCCCATTCCATTGAGCGAGCAACGTTATCGTGAGCGTGGTTATAACCAGGCCGCCCTAGTCGCTCGTCCGTTGGCGCAAATGACGGGGCTTGAATATCATGCCGGGGCTTTGTTTCGCGCCCGGCATACTCGTTCACAGGTGGGGCTATCGATTGAGGAGCGCAAACAAAATTTGAAGATGGCTTTTCAGGCCAATGCCCAGGTTGTTTGTGGAAAAAGAGTCTTGCTGGTTGATGATGTTTGCACAACCGGGGCGACGCTGCTTGAAGCGGCTGATACGCTTTTACAGTCGGGCGCTAAATCTGTTTATGCTTACACCGTTGCAAGGGCAATATCACACCGTGATGCCTGATTGTCCTGAGTTTGCAACGCGTTAAGACCTATCCAACTTTTATTCAAGGAGGCCATGATGGCGCAAAAGATAGAGATTGTTGGACGTGACTTTGAAGTGACAGACCGAATTGAAGACTATGTCAAAAAGAAGGTTGCCAAACTGGATCGGCATCTCAGCATGATTGATGAGACTCGGATTGAATTGAGCCATGTTAAATCGGCGCGCAGCGCAATTGATCGTTATGTTGCCCAGATGACGGTGCGTGGTAAGGGTTTTATTTTGCGCGCGGAAGAACGCGCTGATGATATTCGCGCCGCAATTGACGTTGCATTGGAGAAACTTGACCGTCAGGTGAACCGCTACAAGGGCAAGCGATTTAATAATCGTGGTGATGGCAAATCTCTGGCCGAGGCTGTGGATGTTGAACCGGAATTTTTGGCCGAATTGGATCAGGAAGAGCCGCCGGTGATTGTTCGCCGCAAGGTGTTTGACCTGATTCCGATGGCTGAAGAGGAAGCCGTTGAGCAGATGAAGTTGCTGGGGCATAATAATTTCTTCGTCTTTTTCAATGCCAAAACCGGAGCCGTGAATATTTTGTATCTCCGCCGTGATGATACCTATGGGTTGATTGAGCCGCGCGTTCGATAACCGATTTTAATGATAAAAAACTGGCACTGTAAAGTGCCAGTTTTTTGTTTAGTCGGTTTGTTGATCAACCACCCGGTTTCTGCCCCAAAGCGCGGCGGCCATTGCCAGCCAGGCCAGTATTTGCCCGGCACGCAAACCGCCCGGTAGTAGAGTCGAATCGCCGCGCAAGCCTTCTACAAAAAGTTGCGCGCCAGCGGTGAGAATCACAAAGAGCAGGAATAATGCCCCGTTGCCAATTTGTTTGCCGTTTGCCCACCAACCGAGGCTGAGCAGGATGAGAAGCGCCAGCCCAATTTCATAGACCTGGGTAGGGTGACGCACTGCGCCCCAGAGTTCGATTCCCCAGGGCAGGGAAGTTTCCATGCCAAAGGCTGTGCCAGATGCCAGGCGCGAGATTCCCAACCCGACCGCGAAAACCGCAAATAACGGTGTGAGCCCATCGAGCGTGGCCCAGAACTTTAGCCCGGCCCGGCGTCCGTAGAGCAGGGCCGCCAGCAGGGCGGCAGCGAATGCGCCAAAGGGGTCGAGCGAGCCGGTTTCACGCGAGAACAGGCTGAGGGGCGTTTGAGCGAAGGCGGAAAAATTTTGGGCGGCGAAGAAAAGCCTGGCTCCCGCGATGGCGCTCAGGATGGTGATAAAAGTCAGATTATACAAAGCATCGGCATTTTGTCCGTGCTTTTTGGCGAATTTTTCGGTGAGCGATAGCCCCAGCCAGATGCTCAAGATGAGCGAAAGCGGCGCGACGGGCAAGGCCAGCGGCCCAAGTTGCAGGGTTGGGAACATTAGCGGCCCTCCTTGAGCAAGGTTTCGACGCGCGCCCGCAGCAAGGCTTCGTCCATTGGCCCGCCGACGACTACCTCACGAATGACACCATCTTTGCCGATGAAAAACGAAGTGGGCAGTGAAAGTACCCGGTAGGCGCGGGTGACTTCGCCAGTTTCATCGAGCAGAATGGGGAAGGTTAGCCCGTATTCTGCGACAAACGGTTCAAGATTGGCAAAGGTATCTTGCGCGCTGGCATTGACGGCTAAAATTTCAAAACCTTGCGCCTGATATTCTTCATAAACGCGCTGCATGGCGGGCATTTCGGCCCGGCAGGGTGGGCACCAGGTAGCCCAAACGTTTACCAACACCACATTGCCGCGCAAATCGCTCAAGCGGATGGCCTCATCGTTCAGGTTATTGAGGGTAAAATCAGGCGAGAGAAACCCGGCCTGGGGCGCAGGAATTAGCCCGGCGGTGGTGGCATCCTGGTTGGGGGCGCGGGTGAGCCACATCCAGCCCAGGGCCAGGAGCAGGGCCAGCAAACCCTGCCAGTTTCGTTTCAGGTGTTGCATAAAATCCATTTTGCCTCTATAGTTAATGTGTCGAATTCTATTCTATTAGATGTGCAACCATGCTATATGATACTCCCGTTTTTGTCGGTGTTGACCCATCAGGAGGCCGCAAACCTTTTACCTATGCGGCCCTCAATGCTCAGGCGCGCCTGCTAACCCTGGCCGAGGGCGAGTTGGAAGATGTTCTGGCATTTTTGGGCGGTCAGCCGCAAGCCCTGGTAGCCATTTGCGCGCCGCCGCGCCCCAATGTGGGCTTGGCGCGTGAGAATCGCCAGAGTTTGCCGCTCTTGCGCCAGCCGGGGCGCGTTCAGGAAATGCGTCTGTCCGAATATCGCCTGCGCGAGCGCGGAATCAATATCGCCGCCACCCCCTCGCGCCCCGAATATGGCCCAGCCTGGATGCAAGATGGCTTTGCCTGCTTCCGCCGCCTGGCCGAAATGGGCTACCAACCGCATACGCCCGAAAAACCCGCGCGCGCCTTTTTTGAAACCAATGCCCAGGCCTGTTTTACGGTTTTGCTCGGTTGCCAGCCCCTGGCCCGCGCCAGTCTGGAAGGACGTTTACAGCGTCAGCTCATTCTTTATGAGCAAGGTTTGTCCATTCGTGACCCGATGGAATTCTTTGAAGAATTAACCCGTTACAAATTGCTCAAAGGCCAGTTGCCGCTCGAAATGCTCTACACCCCCGAAAGGCTAGACGCCCTGGCCGCCGCCCATACCGCCTGGCTTTTAGCCGCGAAACCTGACCAAACTGTGCAAATTGGCGATCCCGAAGAAGGACAGATTACCCTGCCGGTGAGCGAATTGAAAGCCCGCTATTGACGGAGATTTTTATGCTCGAATACCTCAACCTCGATCTCGCAGTGGCCCAGGAAGAATACCGCCCCCGCATTCGCCAACTGCAACAACGTCTGTACGAACTCGAACACGCCGTTTTCGATGCCAAAATCCCGGTCATCATTGTTTTTGAAGGTTGGGCCTCTTGCGGAAAAGGCAAACTGATTCAAATCCTGGCCGAACGCATGGATCCACGCGGCTTTCGGGTTGTCCCTATCACCCCGCCGCGCACCGCCGAAACCCGTTACCCCTGGATGTGGCGATTCTGGTTGCAAATACCCGCCTACGGGCAAATGGTCGCTTTTGACACCTCCTGGTATCGCCGCGTGCTGATTGACCGCATCAGCCAAACCATTGACGAAACCGACCTGGCCCGCTCCTACCAGGAAATTGCCGAATTTGAAGAGCAACTTGCCGCCGATGGCGCAATCATCCTCAAATTCTGGCTGCACATCAGCAAAAAAGAACAGAAGAAACGCTTCAAAAAACTACTCAGCGATGAATTAACCGCCTGGCAGGTAAGCGAAGCCGACAAACTGCAACATCAAAAATACGATCAATATTGCCAGGCTGCCGAAGATATGTTCGCGCGTACCGATTCACCGCACGCCCCCTGGACCATTGTCGAAGCCAACGACCGCTACCATGCCCGCCTCAAAGTTTTTCAAACCATCATTCAAACCATTGAATTCAAAATACCCGACGACGTTCTGCAACGCAGCCGCGAAGAGATGAAGGGGGCTGTCGATGCTTGAGCGATTAGACCTATCCCTCAACATGCCGCGCGACGAATACGACCGCTGGCTTAAAATCCTGCAATCTGACCTGCATCAACTCGCCTACCAGGTATATCTGCAAAAATTGCCCGTTATCCTCGTCTTTGAAGGCATGGACGCCTCCGGCAAAGGTGGCACCATCAAACGCCTCACCGAAAAAATGGACCCGCGCGGCTACGTCGTTTGGCCCATCGCCGCCCCGCACGGCGACGACCGCGAGCGTCACTACCTCTATCGATTCTGGCGTCGCTTCCCCGAACAAGGCCAAATCGCCATCTTTGACCGCTCGTGGTACGGGCGCGTGCTGGTAGAACGACTCGAAGGCTTTTGCAGCGAAGAAGCCTGGCGGCGCGCTTACAGCGAAATCAACCAATTTGAACGTCAATTTACCGATTTCGGCGGCGTCATCTTCAAATTTTGGATGCACATCAGCAAAGAAGAACAACTCGAACGCTTTCGCGAACGCGAACGCGTCAACTACAAAAGTTGGAAAATTACCGACGAAGACTGGCGCAACCGCGCCAAATGGGAAGACTACCAGGCCGCCGCCCGCGATATGGTCCTCAAAACCAGCACCGCCAACGCCCCCTGGACGCTGGTAGAAGCCAACGACAAACTCTTCTCGCGCATCAAAGTTCTGCGCACCGTTGCCGAAAAACTGCGCCACAGCCTCAAACCCTGAGTCAATGCCCATCACCGCCCTGCAACAAGCCTACGCCGCGCTCAAAAAAGGAGACAAGCGCAACGCCCACCACTGGGCCGCCCGCGCCGCCCATGCCGCCCCTGGCCTCGAAGAAGCCTGGCTCGTATTGGCCGCCTGCGCCAGCCCGCGCGCCAGCGTCGCCTACCTTGAACGCGCCCTGCAAATTAACCCGCGCAGCCAACGCGCCCGCCAGGGCCTGCGCTGGGCGCGCAAACGGCTCATTGCCGAACAACGCGCCAAACGGCCATCGCCGCTGCCAGCCCGCGTCGCGCCAACGCCCAAAAAACGACTTTCTTCTTGGGGGATGATAACGGCCTTTTCCACGCTGATACTTTTTTCTATTGCCCTGGCCTTCATCGCCTTTTGGCCTGGTTCTGCCCGCTCGCGCCCCCCCCAGCCTGTGGCTGCGCAAATTTGGGCTGTCACTACGCTGCTGCGGGGTGAACCGCCTCCTGGCGCGATTCCCGTTATGGACGCCTCGCCTACCCCGTTGCTATTCACCCCCACCCCAACGGACTCGGCCTCAGCCACCCCATCCCCGCTCGAAACAGCCACCCAGCCCCAACCCCTGGCAGCGCTCCCCCCCGAAGAAACGGAAACACCTGTCAGCCCCAAACCCGCTGCCATCACCGAGTCAGACCTCCTGGCACACATCATCCAACCTGGCGAAGATGCCGCCAGCATTGCCCTGGGATATGGCGTTGAAGTTTCGGAGTTATTGGCCCTAAACGAACTTAAAAACGCCGAACAAGCCCAGCCGGGCATGAGTCTCAGCATTCCGCCGGCAAAGGATAGCCCCCCGTCGCCCTCTTACGCCGTTGAGAAATTGATTTTGGTCAGCATTTCGCAACAACATTTATGGGCTTACGAAAATGACCAGTTAATGTATAGTTTTGTGGCCTCAACCGGCATGGGAAACTCAACCCGTGCTGGTACGTTTGAAGTGCTGAATAAAATTCCGAGCGCGTATGGGGCCACCTGGAACATTTGGATGCCGAGTTGGATGGGCATTTACTGGTCGGGGCATTTGCAGAACGGCATACACGCCCTGCCGATTTTGCCAAACGGCGCAATCTTGTGGGAAGGCTATCTGGGCACCCCCATCTCGTATGGCTGCGTGGTGCTTGGCACGTATGAAGCCCAGTTACTGTATGATTGGGCCGAGGTGGGAACCACTGTAAAAATAGAGTGGTAACGCATTTTGAAAAACGCTTGCCAAAACAGCGTGGCATGTGTATAATCTAACGGCTTTCGGGGCGTGGCTCAGACCGGTAGAGCGCTCGGTTCGGGTCCGTGAGGTCGTGGGTTCAAATCCCGCCGCCCCGACAAG
>DAOUML010000388.1:0-6243 GCA_034411635.1 Anaerolineales bacterium | reverse complement strand
CTTCGCCCTCCGCTCAGGACGGCAATGCTTTATGCAAAAAAGCGCAGTCGAAGGACACTTATAGGCTGCCATTGATGACTTTTGCAAGAGGTCTAATGATGATGCCCATGCTCGTCACTGCCCGTGCGCGCCCCCAGGTACGGACGCAAACCGCCCAACCGGTCGCCATACAAAGCCAGCGCAATGGCAATCGCCGTCGTAATCGGCACTGCGGCCACCAGGCCGAGCGAACCAACCAGGGTGCGCAAAATCTCTTCTGCGACCATTTCTGCATTGAGCAAAAATCCGTAATTGCCTTGCCCCAGGCTAAACAGAAGCAAGGTTGGCAGGGAGGCCCCGGCATAGGCCAACAGCAGGGTATTGACCGTCGCCGCGACATGATCCTGCCCAATGCGCATGGCAGTGCGAAAGAGTTGAAAAAAGTTCAGCGCCGGGTTGGCGCGGTTGAGTTCAAACACGGCTGAAGATTGGGTTGTCACCAGGTCATCCAACACACCCAGCGCGCCAATCATCAAGCCGCCCAGCAACAAGCCGCGCAAATTGATATTGACGCCAGACATTTGCGCCAGAAAGAGCGCGTCTTCGCTGCCATAGCCGCCCAAACGAGTCAACTCAATAAATAAGACGGCCAGGCTACCCGTCAGCACCAGCACGATAATCATGCTCAAGACCGAAGCATGAGTCTTGAGATTCCAACCATAGGTCATATAAAGCGATAACCCCAGCAAAATCGCCGAACCAATCAGGCTGACTGTTACCGGGTCTTCGCCGGCCAAAATGCGCGGCACAATATAGCCAATAATCACCATCAAACTGAAAGCCATCGCCAGCAAGGCGCGCAGGCCTTTCCAACCGCTTGTCAGCAAAATGGCGATCACAAAAACAGAAAAAAGCAACAAGAGCGGCCCAGAGCGGACATAATCGACATAGAAAGCGGTCAGCACGCCATCGGGGCGCTTGCCCAGGGTAATAAAAATCTCTTCGCCGGGCGAAAACGGCGTAAAGTCGGGGCGCACCTGACGGCGGCCATACTCGACTTCCATCAAAATGCCCTTATATTCCCCTTCCAGCAATTCGACGCGCGCAATCTGGTACGTCTGCTCGAATCCGCCCAGGTCTACCTGGCCCTCTTCGATAATGTCAGTAATGCGCGCGCGCAACGTGCCAGCGCCATAAGTAGTGGAAATGCCCTCAATCGCCGGGGGCCGCAAAAAGTAGGGCAGCACCCAAATCGCCAACACAAAGGCCAGCACCAGCAAGGCTATCGAAAGGGAGAGAAACGCGCGTGAATTTTTCTTTTTCTGTGTTTCAGGATTCATAAAAATCTGGGGCTTCCTCTTGAACCGGCTGTAGGCTGGACCTGTTGACCGGGGCAATCAGCGCAGGCCGGGCGCGCAAACCACGCAGCAGGGTATTGGTCTCGCGCGAGGCGGTGGCAATATCGACAAAGACAAGCAGTAATTGGCCGGTTGCCGCCGTAATCATGCCAACGATAAAACTGACCGCGCCCAAAATGAGCAGGCCAAAACCGGCATTAATCACCCGGCGCATATCCTGGCTGGCTTCCAGCCACTCATTGACAAGACCCGTGAAAGCGTCATTCTGCAAAAAACCGTAGACCGAACCGACAATTCCAAAGAGCATCAGCAAAACGCCCAGAATGATGGCGGCAACAGCGGTAAAACGGACAAAGATATACATACTTGACCTCCAAAAATCAAGCGCAAACGCCAAAAATTTGCCCCGTTTCAGCCCGTGAAAAGGCCAAAGCGAGAACAGCCTGAGTCAGATTCGAAAATTGCGCGTCAGAATCGACTCTTTTCTCCAACCCAACCACCCGCACCCCCTGCCGTTCCAACTCCGCCGATGCGCGGCGCGTCAGTTCCGCCACCGCCCGGCGACTGGAGGCAGATGCCGGGGGCAGGTTGCGCTCCAGGTTGCCCAGCAGGTTAAAAATCACCCCGCCGCCCTGCTCTGCCATCACCCGCGCCACCGATTGCATCATCAGAAACGCGCCAACTGTATTGACTTCAAAGACGCGGTGCAAGTCCCATTCGTCCATCGCCAGAAGCCCCGCCGGGGGTTCGACATTGGCATTTTGAATCAAGATGTCGATGCGGCCAAAATCATCCAACGCCTGATTGACCAGGGCTTGCACCGCAACCTTTTTGGCGACATCATGCAAATAAACCCGCGCCTGCCCGCCAGCGGCAACAATTTCAGCAGCCACCGCATCCACATTCACGGGCGAAATATCATTCAGAACCAGAATCGCGCCGCGCGCGCCCAGCGACAGGGCCAATTCGCGGCCACTGCCGCGCCCGGCCCCGGTAATCAATATCACTTTTCCAACCAATGCTGACATTATGGCTCCGGGCAGGTGGGAATTGTATCAAAATTGGAATTGGCATTCAGCCGCATTCCAAAATAGGGCGAAGGGTCGAGCGTGTTGTGAATATCGGTCTCGTTCAGGTAACGGCCAAACCCATCATCCTTCACCACCGAAAGATGCAAATGCACGCCCACCGGGCTGCCCGGCGTGCCGGAATAATTGCCCTGATAGCCAAGCAGCGTGCCAGCCTCAACGTAAACTTCAGAAGTGCCAGGCGGGAAGGCAGACGCAACGGTAGTATTGCCATACGAATCGGCAAGATGCGTGTAATACGTCCAGATTTGCCGACCAGGGTTAAGCGGGTCACTCGGAATACGAATGATGAGCGAAGATTTCCAATCGGGCAGGCGGGTCAGGTAGCCGGGGTACGCCGCATAGACCGGGGTTACGCCCACTTCGGTTCCGGCAAAAATATCCAGGCCCGAATGACGGTGGCCGGGGCGGAAGGAATCATCCCAGATGAAGCCAATCAGTCCGTCGGTGGGAATCTCAAAGGGCGCGTCTCCACAGCGCGCGCCGGCCTGCACCACCTTGCCAGGCTGTGAAGCCGGATTGGTCAAAAAGGCCCAAACGATGGCATTGCGGCCCCCGCCCGAACGCACCTGACGATAAAGATAAAACCCGCCGCCCGCCAGCGCGCCAACGAGAATCAGAAGAATCAATTTGCGTACTTTCATGAAGCCGATTATAAGGCCTTTTTTCAAGGATAATTTTTCCCACGAGACGGGTATAGCATGCCCGTGTTCACAAATTGCGCTTTTATGCTCTTGTGAAAAGCGCAATTTGTGAACGGGACGGGTATAATCACCCTGCGCCGCGCAACAAACACCCCCGGCGCAGGAGAACTCCCATGAAACGAGCCGTCAGCATCAGCATTGGTTCATCCAAACGCAACAAAGCCGTAACCATCAACCTGCTTGGCGAAGAAATTTCCATCGAACGCATCGGCACCGATGGCGATATGGAAGCCGCCGCCCTCAAATACAAAGAACTGGATGGCAAAGTAGACGCCTTTGGCGTAGGCGGCGGCGATCTGGGCGCGCTCGTGGATGGCAAGTGGTACCCCTTCCACTCTGTCAAACCGATGGTGCGCTTTGTGCAGAAAACGCCCCTGGTCGATGGCACCGGGCTGAAAAACTCCCTCGAAGCCCAGGCCCCGGCCTTCATCGAGGAACATCTTGGCGCTTACATCCAAAAAATGGGCCGCAAAGCCCTGCTGCCCGTCGGCATAGACCGCTGGGGGCTGACCGCCAGTTTCCCCGCCGCCGGGTACGAAACCCGCTACGGCGACCTGCTCTTTGGCCTGGACGTGCCAATTGTCCTCAGCAAAGCCAGCCAAATCAAAACCCTGGCCGCCCTGCTCATGCCCATCGTTGGGCGTCTGCCCTTTGCGTGGATTTATCCGCTCGGTGAAAAGCAAGAAAAACGCGCCCCCAAAGGCGAAAAATGGTTCCGCTGGGCCACCGTCATCGCCGGAGATTGCCACTACATCAAACGCCACATGCCCGATGAACTGCCCGGCAAAGTCATCTTCACCAACACCACCACCAGCGAAGATGTTGAATTCTTCCGCAAAGCCGGCATCAAATACCTCATCACCGGCACGCCGGTTATCGAAGGTCGCTCCTTCGGAACCAACATGATGGAAGCCGCGCTGGTCGCCATTGCGGGCAAAGGACGCGCGCTTACCCAGCCCGAATACGAACAACTCCTCGCTCAACTCGGTTTCAAACCCCAACTGCAAGAACTCAACTAATCCTGCTCGATGTACCTATTTTCTGAAATTTCGCCCCTACCCTTCTTGCTGATTCTCAGCCTGTGGGCCCTCGGCGGCTGGTTGCTAACAGCCCGCATCTTCAAGGTTGCCCCCCACGAACGCGGATTGCTCGGCCTCGGCCTGGGAATCATTTTGGCAAACTGGGCCGCCAACTGGCTGGCGCGGATTTTGCCGCCCCTGGCCGCTTTCTGGCTTTCGGCCTTGATCCTGCTCGCCCTCGGACTGGCCGCAGCCTGGTTCCTGACCCCCAAAGCGAATCGCGCCCCGCGCCTGATTCTGGCCGAACTCTTCCCACCCGAAAGCCTGCAACTGCGTCAGTGGATTCTCTTCGGCATCGTCTTCCTCCTCTTCACGCTAATCGGACGCGGCCTCGGCATCTTCGACGACTACCAAAACCTGCCGCCCGTTTCCACCATGGCCGCTGGCGATATTCCACCCCAAACCGCCTTCGACCCGCGCCTGCGCTTTGGCTACCACTACTTCCAACTGTTGCTGGCCGCCCAATTCGTCAACCTGATTGAAACCGCCCCCTGGGTCGCCCTCGACATCGCGCGCGGCCTGGCCATCTCACTCACCATCCTGCTCACCGGCCTGCTGGCCTTTCGCATCACCGGCAACAAAGTCGCGGCAACGCTCGCGGCAATTTTCTTCACTTTCGCCGGCGGCGCGCGCTGGATTTTGCTCTTCCTGCCAGCCACAATTCTCAACCGCATCTCCTCCAGTGTACAGATGATTGGCTCCGGAGCCGACAGCGGCCCCAGCCTGGCGATTACGCTTTACAAAAACTGGCGCATTGAGGGAGCCGGGCCGGTTCCCTTCCCCTTCCTGTACGGCTCCGGCATCGACCCTTCACTCTCCATGTCGCACACCGGATTTGGGTCAAGCGCCATCCTGATTGCCCTGCTGGTGCTTCTCCTGGCCGAAAACCGCCAAAGTCGCTGGGCCAACCCGGTGCTGGCGGTCCTGCTGGCCTCGATGGCCCTGGCAAACGAAGTCACCTTCGGCTTTTTGTACCTCGGCCTGGGATTTGCCTTCCTGCTCTGGGCCTGGCAAAACCGCTCACTGCGCTTCAAGCCCGAACTGTGGGGCTGGCTGGGCGTACTGTTCGCCGGTGGATTGCTTTCGCTGGTACAGGGCGGCATGATGACCGAACTGACCTTCAGCGCCATCGAACGCGCCACGGTCGGGCAGGCCAACAGCCTCTACAAAGTTGGTTTTGGCCTGGTACCGCCCACCGTACTTTCGGCGCACCTGGGCTGGCTATCCCTGTTCAACCCGCTGCACTGGCCGCCCATCCTGGCCGAATTGGGGCTGGGAATTTTGGCCCTGCCCTGGGTCTTTGCCTACCTGCGCCGCGAAGTCCGCGCCGAACGTTGGATTTCCGCCGCCTGGCTGGCATCCACCATCCCCAGTATGCTGATTATCTTCTTCGAGTACACCGGCAACGCCGGCCCCACCGCGCTTTCGCGCATGTTGGCCCACTTTGGGCTGGTTGCCAACATCTTTGCCGTGCCGCTGCTGTGGAACTGGGCGCGAGAAAAATCGCATGAAATCCAGGCCACGCTGATGGTCTGGGGACTGGCAACCTGCCTGAGCGGATTCGCGCTCTTCGGCGTCCAAATTCAGGCCATGCCCAACCCGATTTACGCGCCCTTCCTCGAATATCTCGATGACCAGATGTTCCGCAAATATTGGAACACCATCGAACCGGATACAATGGTCTTCGACCATAACTACCTGCGCGGCATCACCGTTACCGGACGCCCGACCATCGCCGCGCTCAACTTCGGCACCACCCTGCCCGAATGGGACGACCTGGCCGAAAACCCCGACCCTTACCGCCTGAAAACCGCCGGGTACGATTACCTCTACCACGATCTGCGCTTTGAAAAGCGCTACGAACACCTCTTACAGCACGCCTGCATTCAAATCATCGGCGAAGTCGAAAACCGCCGCAGCAACGACAACTTTCTGGTTGACCGGCGGCGATTGCTCGATATTTCCCAGTGCGAGTAACCCCCCTACCCTGAAATTTTCATCCCCAAGCCCAAAAGAAAATCCGTAACTGCCTACC
>DAOUML010000387.1:0-5379 GCA_034411635.1 Anaerolineales bacterium | reverse complement strand
CGACTTTCAAGTCGCGTTTAGGAGTAAGGCGGTTGAGAATTTGCTTTCAGGCGACATAAATGTCGCTCTACGAATATCAGTTCGTAGGCAGTTACGATTAAAGAGCGCGAAATGGATTAATTCCAGAGTAGGCAGTTATGCAAAAAGCCTATTGGAGCGGCGCAAGCCGCCTCAATAGGCTTTTTTGAGGGTGTTCCCGGCTTCTCTGCGTGCGGCGAAGTGGTAAACAGACTCTATATCGCCAAACAAATCCTTGATTTGGTGAGCAGTTTTTATGTTGTTTGCATTAACCGGCTATCAACCGTAAGATCATGCCGGGCTTTAGCATTTCGCCTGGAGAAACCATGCCCGCCAAAATTCCGGCCATGTTCGCGCCAAAGACCGGGTCTTTGGCGCAGCGTTGCACGGTGCGATCCACCATCCAGGGGAAGGTGAGGGCGTTGCGAGCCAGTTGTGAAATTTTGTGCAGGCGGTCGAATTTCTGATGGAAGGCTACGCCATAACCTGAAAGTCCCGCTTCTGAGACATCCCCTTTTTGCAGGGCGGCCAGCGCGTAGCGGGCGGCCAGTTCGGCGCTAACCATCGCCGGGCCAATGCCTTCACCGGTCATCGGGTGGCCGGTTCCGGCGGCATCTCCCACCAGTAATAGATTATCGGCAAAGGGTTTGACTACTTCGGCATCGTCACGGTAAGGATGCCCGGCCACCGGGCCAAGCGGTTCGGCGTTTTTGAGCGCATCGCGGGCGTAGGGGTTTTGGGTAATGAAGGTTTGCAGGCGTTCTTGAATATTGGCCTTCAAGCGTTGCTGGTCTTTGCGAAACATGCCGGTTCCAAACACGGCGATTCCATCGTTCATGTGAAAGATAAAACCGTAGGCGGGCAGCACCGATTTTTCCCAGTGCAATTCAAACAGACCCGGTTCCCCAGCCACATTGCGGTAATACTGGCGCAGGGCCAGCCCATCGGCCGGGCCAGGAACCATGCCCAGGCGGCTGGTAAAGGCGGAGATGCTGCCATCGGCGGCGACGACCAGTTTGGCGCGCAGGTTGACCGGTTTTTTGTCTTCTGAGCCTGTTACTTGAACTACATCGGGGCTGATGCGTGTCATCCCGGTCAGGCGCACGCCTTCGCGCAGGCGCGCGCCGGCAGAGACGGCATGTTGTACCAGGGCGTGGTCGAACTCGCGGCGGGGAATTAAGTAATTGGGATACTGTGAGAATTGCTCAGGAAAGGGAATGTAGGCAACGCTGCCATTGGGTGAACTCAGGCGGTAGGCAATGTTTTTGGCGTAGCCTTTGAGCCTGGCCCAATCGCTCAGGCCCATTTTATCGAGAATTTCAACCGCGCCGGGGCAAATACTATCGCCGCAGGATTTATCGCGTGGAAAGGTGGCCTGGTCTACCAGGAGGACATCTACCCCGGCGGTAGCCAGGAAATAAGCCGCGGTTGAACCGGCCGGCCCGGCGCCTACGATGAGAACGGTGGCGTCAATGGATTCGGTCATGCGTTTTTCCTTTCGTTGCTAAACAGTCCAAATTTTGCGAACAAAGTTGAAGAGTTGCTCAGTGCCTTGTTCGAGTGGTTCAATTTCAATGTATTCGTTCAGGGTGTGCGCGCCGTTGCCGCGCGTCAGGCCGAGGACGATGGCGGGGTAGCCCAGGCTGAGCGGCCAGTTGGCGTCGGTGGAACCCTGAGTCAGGCTGGCTTCAATGCCCTGAGCCGCGAGACAATCGCGCGCCAGGCTCACCAGCGGATGTTTGCGGCTTATTTCTCCGCTTGGGCGTTGGCCGATGAGTTCGATCTGGAACCAGACCCCGCTCCGGCTGTTGCTTGCTATCAGGTTTTCAGCCTGGCGGGTTAGTTTGCGCAGTTCTTCTGTGCTTTCGGAGCGCAAATCGAGTTCGAGCCAGGCTTCGGCGGCCAGGGTGTTGATGGATGTGCCGCCAGCAATGCGCCCAATGTTCAGGGTGGTGCGCGGGTTGACTGGCAGCGACAGGCTGCCCAGAGTTGTTACCAGCCGGGCAAGTTCGTGAATGGCGGAAGGTTGGCCGTAATCGCTCCATGAATGTCCGCCCTGGGTGTGGCAGGTAATTTTATATCGCTGTACGCCGATGCCGCGATAGTAGATATGCCCCAGGGCCATGCCTTCGAGGACGAGGTACAGGCGCGGGCCTGGGCCGAATCGCTCGCAAATGGCCTTCATGCCGCGCAAATTGCCCAGGCCTTCTTCGCAGGTGTTGGCGGCCAGCCACAGATCGCCGGGCAGGTGTATGTTTCGTTCTTGAAGCATTTTTGCCAGCCCAAGCAGGCCCGCCACGCCAACCGAGTTATCGCCAATGCCGGGGCCGTAGAGCCGGTTCGTTTCGCGCCGAATGGCGAGGTCGGTTTCAGCGGGGAATACGGTATCGAGATGCGCGGAGACGATTACAGGTGAGTCTGTTCCCGCGCCAGGGATGCAGGCCAGGGCATTTCCAGCGGAATCAATTTCGAGATGCGATAATCCGCTTTGGCGGAACATGTCCAAAACAAACCGGGCGCGCTCACCTTCATCAAAGGTGGGCGCGGGGATTTGCTGAATTTTTTCGGCCAGGTTGGCAAGAAATTCTTTCATTTGATTTCTTTAACAATTTCTGCCAGCGAGCGCAGGCGGGCGGCGGCCAGGCCAGGCATGGCATCGAAGGCGTAGAAGGGGCCGCTGCCTTCGATGGTGAGCGAAGCGGCGATGTTGCCGTGCAAAACTGCTTGCAGTGGGTCGAGGGTTTTGGCGTAGCCGATGAGACAGCCGCCGCAGAAGGTGTCGCCAGCGCCGGTCAGGTCGAAGGGGTTGTTGGGGTAGGCGGGGATTTCCCAGCGGCGGCCTGTCTGGCTTTCGTATAGGTACTGACCGCGCGTGCCACGTTTGATAACGATGAACTGGCAACCAAAACCGCCCAAGATGGCGGCCATTTCCCATAAATCTTCGCTGCGGCCCCAGAACAGGTTGCGCAGGTCTTCTTCGGAGGGCATGAAGGCGGTGACGCCTTGTAGCAGGGAACGCAAGTCTACCAGAAAGTTGGCGTTCATGTAGCCGGGCGTGGGGTCTATGGTGAGAAAGGCGGCCCCAGCGTGGCGAAAGGCGGCGGCCAGTTGTATGTGGGTTGCGAAATCGAGCGGGCAAAGGTGAACCCCGCGCGGTTGTTTGTATGCATCGGGAATATCGAGCAGGCGCGGCGAGTCGAAGTTTTGACGCGCGCGGCTGTCTTCTTTGTTTTGGGGCGGTTGGTAGCCGAGCAGGGTTTTGGGGAAGGTTAGGCCGCGTTGGGCAAAATGGGAAACCGGATTGGCGTTTGCGCTGATGCGGGTTCCGGTGTAAACCAGAAAGTGGCGTAAATCGAGACTTTGCGGCAGAATTTTGATGCCCTGGGTATCGAAGCCATTTTTTTTGAAGTTGCGCAGCCACTCCTGGGGGTAATCTTCGCCTACTCGCCCAAGCATGGCGATTACTTCTTCTTTACTTTCGTTCCATAGTTGCGCCCCGGCAGCGGCATATAACAAATTGCCGCCAGGCTTATCGAGCAGGGGCGGGCCATCGGGCGGCAGGAGGTATTGCCGGCGCAATTGCCCGGCGATAACAAGGGGACGGGGAGCGGGCATCAGGTAATAAAGACTTTGGAGGTGGATTCTGCGTTGGATGAATCGACGGGCAGACTAATGGTAAAGTTGCTGCCCTTGCCCGGAATGCTCCTGGCTTTGATGCTGCCGCCGTGCATTTCGATCATCATTTTTGCAACCGAAAGCCCCAGCCCCATGCCGCCATGTTTGCGCGTTAAATGCGATTCTACCTGATAAAAGCGTTCAAAAATGTGCGGTAAATCTTTTTCAGGGATGCCAATGCCGCTATCGATGATAGAAAGTTGGATATTGCCGTCTTTTTCCCTGGCTTTTAGCACGACGCTGCCGCCTTCATCGGTAAACATGACGGCATTTCGTAAGATATTCAGAATGGCAAGGCCGATTTTTTCCTCGTCGCCTTCTATCATCATGGCTGAGTGGTTGAGGTCTGTTTGGATGTTGAGCCGTTTATGCTGGGCTTCAAGGCTGATTTTTTCGATTGTGTCTTGAATAATTTTTTTAAGCGATACGTTGTGGGCGCGCACAACCGCTGTGCCAGCCTGGGCGTTATCGACGCTGGTCATGTTTTCGATGAGTTCTTTCAGCCGCATGGCATTTCGAATGATGGTGTCCATCTGATCGTGAAATTCATCGTTGATAATTTCGCGCAAAAAGGTTGAATGTCCGATAATCAGTCCGAGCGGGGTGCGTAGTTCATGGGAGGTGATGGCGATGAAGTCGGTTTTCATCTTATCGAGCCGGGCGGCTTCTTCTTTGATTTTGCCAATAATGCCTTCCAAACTGGCATTTTCAAAAGAAAGCGCCAAAAGGGAAGCCAAAGTCTCTAAAAAGGTAACGTCTTCAACGGTATAATCAAGGCCATCCTTTTTGTTGACCACTTCCACAACCCCAAGCGGCTGTCCGCGGTAGATAATTGGCACACAAAGCATCGAGTGGGTAACAAAATTGGTGACTTCGTCTAATTTTTTGTAATGACGCGCAAATTTTGCTGTTTTTTCTTTGGCTGCAATCGCGCGTTTTTCAGAAAAAGCCTGCCCGGCAATGCTCTCATTGAGTGGAATGGATAACTCGTGGGTGATCAAATGTCTTGAATCGGAAGAGGCGATAATTCGTAAGGCATGAACTTCGTCGTCGTATAAAAAAACAGACCCAGATTGACAGCCGGTTAATTCGGCCATAGACTGAGTCGCAGTTTCGAGCAGGGTCTCCATCTCAACATTACTGCTGAGCAGGCGCGCAACTTTAAAGAGCCCCTCCGTTTGGGTTATCTGGATTTCTGTTTCTTTTTGAGCAGCCATAAGATTTTGCGCCACCTGTTTGCCTTCGTGAGATAATGAGATTATACTGCTTTTCAGCAAAAGATAGAAGCAAGAATACAAAAACAGCAGCAATTCTCACCATGACGAAGAATAGTCATTCTGTTAGATATGAACTCTATGACTCCGCTGAAAAAACCTTTTTCTAAACACGAAGGACACACGCGTGCCTGCGCACGGTGCAGGCAAAGGTCACAAAGTTTTTTTAATTCATTGCGCAAATTGCGTCATTTTTCTTGCGAGAAACTTGAAGATTTCAAATTAGGTTATAAAGAATCCTTCGTGTACTTTGTGCCCTTTGTGTTTAATTGCCTTTTTGCAGTAGAGTCACTCTGTTTATTCGTAGAATTGTTGTAACTGCCTACGAACTGATATTCGTACGGCGACATTTATGTCGCCTGAAAGCAAATTCTCACTGTCTTACTCCTAAACGCGACTTGAAAGTCGCGCT
>DAOUML010000386.1:0-2610 GCA_034411635.1 Anaerolineales bacterium | reverse complement strand
CATCGCCCAACTGGTCGCCAGCAAACGCTTTGACCCCGGCGAATGCGCCGTGATGTATCGCACCAACGCCCAATCGCGCCTGATGGAAGAAGCCTTCCTCGCGGCGCGCCTGCCCTATAAACTGGTCGGGGCGCAGCGCTTCTATGGCCGCCGCGAAGTCAAAGACATGATCGCCTTCCTGCGCCTGGTCCACAACCCAGCCGACGAAGTCTCGCTGGCGCGGGTCATCAACGTCCCACCGCGCGGGATTGGGGAAAAGACCCTGCTGACGCTCCACACCGTTGCCCGCGCCGCTGGCCTCAGCCCCGGCTCTGTCCTGCTCGATATGGCCCGCGGATCAGACTGCCCCCATTTTGCCCAGTTTACCGGACGCGCCGCCCTGCCCCTGGCCGATTTCGGCGCAACCTTCTCGGCCTGGCGCGGCGTGGCCTCGGCCTTCACCGTGCCAGAACTGTTCGACAAAATTCTGGCCGATACCCGCTACCACGACCATCTCGACGATGGCAGCGAAGAAGGCAAGGAACGCTGGGAAAATGTGCTGGAACTGCGCCGCCTGGCCCAGGATTACGAAAGCCGCACGCTTTCAGAATTTCTCGAAAACGTGGCCCTGATCTCAGACCAGGACACCCTCAGCGAAACCCAGAACGCTCCCACCCTGCTAACCCTGCACGCCGCCAAAGGACTCGAATTTGGCGCAGTCTTCATCGTCGGGTTGGATGACGGCACATTGCCACACAGTCGCTCATTTGAAGAGCCGGAGCAAATGGAAGAAGAACGCCGCCTGTTCTATGTGGGCATGACGCGCGCCAAGGAGTCGCTTTACCTCGTGCGCGCCCTGCAACGCGGCGGACGCGGCTACGCTGAAAGTACGATTCCTTCCCGGTTTTTGGAAGACGTTCCGGGTGAGTTATTAAACGGAAAAAGCCGCGCGGGCAGCGCAGGCCGTCGAAGCGGCGGCACAGGCTACAGTCCGAGCCGCGATACGTGGAGTCTACCCGCGCCCAAACGTCCGGCCCCAATCATCGAACCCAAATTCCGGGCCGGGATGCGCGTCAGTCATCCCACCTGGGAGGAAGGCATTGTTTTGGACAGCCGCATCCAGCAGGACGATGAAATTGTGGATGTGGTCTTTGAAAGCGTTGGCATTAAGCGCCTTTCTGCCACCCTGGCGCATTTGACCATTTTGAAATGATTCTCTCGCGCAAAGTCGCAAAGAACGCAAAGAAAAACCCTTAAAAACTTGGCGCCCTTTGCGCCTTTGCGTGAAATATGAATTTTTGGAGGACACCTTGAGCCAAACCCTGAAAATCATCATCCCGATGGCCGGTTGGGGGACGCGTATGCGCCCGCACACCTGGAGCAAGCCCAAGCCGCTGGTCAGCGTAGCCGGGCGCACTTCTTTCGATCACATGATGGCAATGTTCGACAGCCTGCCCGCCGGCATGGAGGTGGAATACATCTTCATCATCGGGCCGTACCTGGGCGAGCAAATTCCGGTTTATGTGAAGAAACACTACCCGCAGGTGAAAGCCAGTTATGTCGTGCAGGAGGAGATGAAAGGCCAATCACACGCGCTCTGGCTGGCGCGCCACTCACTGCACGGCCCAACGATTATGGTCTTTTCGGATACGCTCATCGAAACCGACTTCGGCTTTATCGCCGAGGAAGCCCTGGACGGCGTCGCATGGGTCAAGCCGGTTCCCGACCCGCGCCGCTTCGGCGTGGCCGAGGTGGACGGGGCCGGGCGCGTCACCCGCTTAATTGAAAAACCGCAAACGATTGAAAACAATCTCGTGCTGGTCGGTTGCTATTACTTCAAAAAGGGTGAATCGCTGGTAGCCGCCATCGACGAGCAAATCAAGCGCAATGTGCAACTCAAAGGCGAGTACTTCCTGGCCGATGCCATCAACATCATGCTCGAACACGGCGCGCAAATGCGCCCCGAAAAAGTGGATGTCTGGCTGGATACCGGCACGATTGAAGCCACCCTCGAAACCAACCTGTACATGCTCGAACACGGACGCGACAACTCCGTCGACGCCGCCCAACGCGGCGGGGTGACAGTCATCCCGCCGGTCTTCATTCACCCCAGCGCCAAAGTGACCCGCGCCGTCGTCGGGCCGCATGTCTCGATTGGAGCCGGCTGCGAAGTGGACGATTGCGTCATCCACAACAGCATCCTCGACGAAGGCGCAGTCGCCACCCAATCGGTGCTGACCGGGGCCTTCATTGGCCGCCAGGCACGCGTCGAAGGCCGCGCACGCACGGTCAACATCGGAGATAATAGCAGCATTCAGTTCTAGTCCTATCGCGTCCTGAGCGGAGGGTCCTTCGACTACGGGCTTCGCAAAATACGCTTCGCCCTCCGCTCAGGACGGTATTCCCTTCAACGGAAAAGCGAAGTCGAAGGACATTTACAAACAGTGAACTTCTATCGCCCAAAAACATGACATCCGACCCTATTTTTTTCACCGGCAGGCTTGTACAATAATGGTAACTGCCTACGAACTGATATTCGTAGGGCGACACATCGTCCCCGAATGGGGGTTTATGTCGCCTGAAAGCAAATTCTCAAATGCCTTACTCCAAACACGACTTGAAAGTCGCGCT
>DAOUML010000385.1:0-3847 GCA_034411635.1 Anaerolineales bacterium | reverse complement strand
CGATAGCGTTTGTGGTTGTCACTCATGGTCTGCTCCTGGTTCTGTAGTAGGAACCCAAGCTTACCAGAGGTCAGCCACTATTTTTGTCCGGTAGAGAATGTCCGATTGCGGTCATGTTGGCCGTCAATATCAAGAAGGCCGTGGCTGAGGTGCCCGGTGTCAAATCACAAGAAATTGCCATCGAGGGTTACCTGATGGCGGAAGACTTGCAAAAACTAATTAATGAGGAGAATTAACATGAAAATCGCAGTTACCGCAGAAAATAACAATGGTCTTGAAAGCCTGGTTGCCCAGCACTTTGGTCATGCGCCCTTCTTTATGCTGGTCGATGTGGAGAACGGCGAAGTTAGCGCTGTGGCAGCCGTTGCCAATCCCTTTGCCGAAGCGCACCAGCCGGGGCAAATTCCGGGCTTTATCCAGCAGCAAAAAGCCGATGTGATTTTGAGCGGGGGCATGGGCGGTCGCGCCATCGAGTTTTTTGCGCAGGCCGGAATTAAGGCCGCCACCGGCGCGAGTGGCACTGTCCGACAGGCGCTGGAGCATTATTTTGGCGGCGCTTTGAAAGATGCCGCGCCTTGTGACGAGAGCGTGGCGCACGGGCACGGGTAATGAAAACTGTTTTTGGGCCTGTTCGGTCATGCCCTCACTGGATGCCGCCAGTGAGCGTTTGTATCGAAAAATCAACCGTCCGCACCACTCGTTGACGCTGGAAATGCTGATTGGCGGGCTGAAAAATTTTCGCGCCGAGTATGGCGGGCAGTTGTGGGCCGAGGTCATGCTGATTAAGGGCCTGAACGATGGCGTGCCTGAACTCAAGGCCCTGGCAGCGGTGCTGGAAGATATCGGCGCGGACGAGATTCACCTGCTGCTGCCTACCCGTCCGCCGCCGAATCCTGGGTCGAGCCGCCCGATGAAGCCTCGCTGCAACGCGCTCAATTTATTCTGGGGAAGCGCGCCCGGCTGATTGATGAAGCAGGCGGGGCGTTTGATTTGTCGAACTGGGTTTTACGTTGCGTTCCATCGGCCTTATCCATTCGCCTTTCACAGACAAAGAACAGACCCCCATTCAGCCCAGCCGCTCCGAAGCCTGCGGCGCTGTGGAAGTTTTTCCGCAATTTGCGGATGGGCTGGATGGCGTGGAAGGCTTCTCGCCTCTCATCCTGCTCTACATCTTTGACCGTTCTGAAGGCTTTTTCATGCGCAGGCGAATCAATTCCTCGTCTACCATTGCCAGCAGTATCGTTTCCATCTTTTCAAGTTCGGCCAATTCTTGCGGACGGCGCGGATGCTCCTCGGCAATGCCCGCGACCCGGCGTTTTTTCCCCGCAATCAGGCGGCGGGCTTCGCTGCGGCGGTTGACCCACTGCGGCTCGAACTGGCTGATAAAATACTTTTCTTTGCGCACATCTTTCAGTTTCGGCAGGTTTTGAGCGAGAAGAATGTGCATCTGGTTGATTTTGTTGAGTTCTGTTTCGTCCACATCGCCGAATTTTTGGATGTAGAAATCACGCATATTGGGCTGCATGAAGTGGCCCGGTCATTATCTTTTCCTTTTGTTTCGTGTAGATTATACTGTGCGGATAATTTTACTCTTTTACTTGTCATTTCGAGCGCGATGGTCGAGTCGTTGGGTCGAGTTCATCGAGATCTTATCGAGACCCATCGAGAAATCTTCCCACACGTGCGCCAGATTTCTCCCCTATAGCAGCCTGTCGGAGAGCTCGTCTTGCAGCAGGCGCATGATCTTATAGTCGTACAAAAAAGCAAAAAAGTGACTAAAAAGCGGCCAAACTAGCGGACTGATAGGCCAAGATTGATGTACTCCTGAGTTTCAGGCGCGTTAATAGAGCGAGTGCGCCATAAATAGTGTGTGCAAACGTTTCAAGTTAAAGGCTAAGCAGACCAGGCACCACTCACCGGCGGCATTTGCCAGGCCCCGCAAAGAAAACTGGCGAAAACCGAGAACTTCCTTGATGATGCCAATCACCGGCTCAACGGTACATTTACGTAAGCGATAAATTTCTTTACCAATCTCGGTAGTGAGTTTGTAGGCCATTTTATCTTTTGGGCTGGCATCATCAGTTGGCTTGGTCGGCAATTGCCAAGCAAGTCATCCACACTTTTGTAATGCGGCTCTCTCCCGGTTGCAATATAAGGCTCGATGTTACGCTTCTCAAGAGCCATAATATTATGCTCTCTGAAAAAGCCAGTGTCCAGAGATGCGCTTTCGGGCTGTCCAATTTCGGGCGACAAAGCATCCAGTGTCGGTTCGGCCTCCCATTAGACTTCATCTTGACCTTCCTCGGTTTTGGCTGGTTTGCAGCCCCCAAATTTACCGGAGAAGGTTTTTCTTTTCAAGCCCCTGCGACTTTAAGAAAGGCGTGATTGCTGCCTGCAAACCAATTGACTTGTCTGACTCTTTCTGCTAAACTATAAGTTGTCAGACAAATTTCGTCAGCGGCGCGAGGCAAAAGATGAGCACACTTCTTGTAAAGAACGCAACCATTGCCACAATGGACAACCACCAGACCGAGATTTCGGACGGTGGTCTTTTTATTCGAGATGGCTTCATCGAAGCCGTAGGGCAAACTTCCAGTTTGCCATCCGTGGCCGACGAAGTCCTCGACCTTTCCGGTCATCTTGTCCTGCCGGGCCTGGTCAACACCCACCATCACTTTTACCAGACCCTCACCCGCAACATCCCCGCCGCCCAAGATGCCAACCTGTTCAACTGGCTCAAAACCCTCTACCCCATCTGGGCCCGCCTCAACCCCGAAGATATCTTCACCTCCGCCCAAACCGCTCTCGCTGAACTGGCCCTTTCCGGCTGCACCACCGCCTCCGACCACCTGTATCTCTTCCCGAATGGTTCAAAGTTGGATGACGAAATCGAAGCGGGACTCTCGCTCGGAGTTCGACTCCACGCCTCGCGCGGTTCCATGTCTCTGGGTCAATCCCAGGGCGGACTGCCCCCAGACTCGGTCACCGATAAAGAAGACATTATCCTGGCGGATAGCGAACGCCTCATTCAGCGTTACCATGACCCCAAACCGGGTTCGATGACCCAAATCGTGCTTGCGCCCTGCTCGCCCTTCAGCGTCACCGGCCAACTGATGAAAGATTCTGCCGTGTTGGCGCGCAAATACGGCGTCCACCTGCACACCCACCTGGCCGAAACCGAAGATGAAGAGCAATTCTGTCTTGAAAAATTTGGCTATCGCCCGGTCGGCTACATGGAATCGGTCGACTGGGTTGGTTCCGATGTCTGGTTTGCGCACTCGGTTTACGTCAATAAAGATGAAATCGGCGTCTATGCCAGGCACGATTGCGGCGTGGCCCATTGTCCCACATCCAACATGCGCCTGGCCTCCGGTATTGCCCCGATCAAGGAATTTCTCGCCGCCGGGGTCAAGGTCGGTCTGGGCGTCGATGGCTCCGCTTCGAATGACGGCTCGCACCTGCTGGCCGAAGCCCGCCAGGCCATGCTTTTGGCGCGCGTTAAGGAAGGCGTTACCGGCTTTTCCCGCTCAGACGACCCCTCGCGCAAGTTGATGACCGCCCGCGAAGCCTTGCGCCTTGGCACACGCGGCGGTGCGGCGGTTCTGGGCCGCACAGACATTGGCTCGCTTGAGCCCGGCAAATGCGCCGACTTTTTCGCCATCAACCTCAACACGCTCGACCTGGCCGGTGGCGCAATCCACGACCCGGTAGCGGCGGTGGTCTTCTGTCAACCCCGCCGGGTCGATTACACTGTTGTCGGCGGCAAATTCGTTGTGAAAGAAGGCCAGTTGGTGACCGTCAATGAGCGCGAGTTGGCCGAACGGCATAACAAGGCGGCGAAGCGGCT
>DAOUML010000384.1:0-8669 GCA_034411635.1 Anaerolineales bacterium | reverse complement strand
GACGTTGTAGTTGCGCACCCCCGGCAAAAGGTCAGAAAGTTGGGTCAGTTCGTGGTAATGGGTGGCGAAAAGCGTCTTGGCGCGCAGGTGCGGGTGATTGTGGATGTATTCAATCATCGCCCAGGCAATCGAGACGCCGTCGTAGGTGCTGGTGCCGCGCCCGATTTCGTCGAGGATGAGCAGGGAGCGGCTGGTGGCGTGGTTCAGGATATTGGCCGCTTCGATCATCTCGACCATGAAAGTCGATTGACCGGCGTGGATTTCGTCCTGCGCGCCGATGCGGGTGAAGATTCTATCCGTCAGCCCGATGACCGCCGATTGGGCCGGGACAAAACTGCCCATCTGCGCCATCAGGACGATTAAAGCCGCTTCGCGCAGGTAGGTCGATTTACCGCTCATATTCGGGCCGGTGATGACGCGCACAATTTCGCCCATTTCAAAAGAAATATCGTTGGGGACAAAGCGCTCCCCACTCAGGCTGTTCTCGACCACCGGGTGGCGGCCCTCGCGGATATCCAGCACATCGCTTTCGACCACCTGCGGGCGGACATATCCGCCGAGGGCAGCGGCTTCGGCCAGGGCGGCGAGCGCGTCCAGTTCGGCCAGGGCGCGGGCTGTGGCAAGCAGGTTTTGCGAGGCGCGCGCCAGGGTCAGGCAGATTTCTTTGAACAGGCGCAACTCGATTTCGCGGATGCGTTCCTCAGCATTGAGCACCAGGGTCTCGTACTCTTTCATCTCTGGGGTGATGTAGCGTTCGGCGTTGACCAGAGTCTGTTTGCGGATGTAGTGCGAAGGGGCGTTGGCGGCTTGCCCGGCGGAAATTTCGATGTAATAGCCGAAGACTTTGTTGTAGCCCACTTTCAGGGTTTTGATGCCGGCGCGCTCGCGTTCGACCGCTTCGAGGTTGTTGATCCACTCGCGGGCGTGGCGCGAGGCTTCGATGACTCCGTCCAGTTCGGCGGAGTAATCGGGGCGGATGATGCCGGTGTTTTGCAGGGTTGCTGGCGGGTCTTCGGCCAGGGCTGTTTCGAGCAGGGTGAGTTCCTCGTTGCACGGGGAAAGGCGTCGGGTTAGGGGTGAGAGCGGGGTTTCATCCGCCCGAATGGGGAGCAAGCCCAGAATCCCCGGCAGTTTTCGCAGCGTTTCGCGCAACCCGACCAGATCGCGCGGTTGGGCGTGGCCCGATAGGATGCGGTTGGTCAACCGTTCCAGGTCGCCGAGTGGCTTGAGCGCGGCGCGTAGTTCGGCCCGCAGCATCGATTGACTGAAAAAGGTTGCGACGCCGTTTTGCCTGGCTTCGATTTTGGGCAGGTCGAGCAGGGGTTGGCTGACCCACTGGCGCAGCAGACGTTTGCCCATCGGGGTAACAGTGCGGTCGAGGATGCCGAGCAGGGAGCCTTTGGTTTCGCCGCGCGCTTCGCTGTTTTGGGCCGAGCGCAGGGTTTCGGTTAGTTCGAGATTGCGCCGGGTGGCGGCATCGAGCGACATGAATTCGCTGGTGGAGTAAACGCGCAGGCTGGCGAGCAGCTCAAGGGCGGCGGGTTCGGTTTCGCGCAGGTAGAGCAGGATTGCCCCGGCAGCGCGGGCGGGCAGGGACTGGTTTTTGAGTCCGAAGCCATCGAGCGTGGCGGTTTTGAAGTGCGCCAGGAGGGTTTCGCTGGTTTTGCCCGGCTCGAAGCGCCAGGCCGGCCAGGGGGTGATGTGACCGGGCAGATTGTTGAGCAGGATCTGGTTATCAGGGTGAATGACTTCGGCAGGGCGCAGGCGGGTTAGTTCGGCGCGGATGGCGGATTGAATATCGGGGCTGTGCAGTTCGCTGACGGCGAATTCGCCGGTGGTGATGTCTACATAGCCGATTCCGGCGCGTTCGCCCTCGATGATGATTGCCGTCAGGTAGTTGTTGGCATCGCCGGGCAGCAGGCTGGGTTCGATGAGCGTGCCGGGGGTGACGATGCGCACCACCTCGCGCGGGAAGATGCCTTTGGCGGGCATTTCACCGACTTGCTCGGCGATGGCAACCCGGCGTCCTTTTTCGACGAGCCGCCCCAGATAGTTATCGAGCGCGTGGTAGGGAATGCCTGCCAGCGGCACGCGCACGCCGCCGCCCACCGGGCGCGAGGTGAGAACGATATCGAGATCGCTGGCGACGATTTCGGCATCTTCGTCAAATGTTTCGTAAAAATCACCCAGGCGGAAGAGCAGAATGCAATCGGGATGTTCGCGTTTTAGTTTCAGGTATTGTTGGCGGACGGGGGTGGCTTGTTCATCGCTCATGGGGTGATTTTACTTCGTATTCGTGAAATATGTGACATTCGTCCATTCCAATTCGGACGTATTGCGATATAATATAGTCACTATATTCTCACAGAAGGAGGCTGTAATGGCAAGTGTAACTTACAAAAATGTTGTCAAAGAGTTCGGTGATGTTCGCGCGGTGAATAATCTGAACTTCCATATCGAGGACAAAGAATTTCTTGTCTTCGTTGGGCCGTCTGGCTGCGGTAAAACCACCGCTTTGCGTTTGTTGGCAGGGTTGGAGGAAATTTCAAGCGGCGAGATTTTGATTGGTGATCGCGTTGTCAATGATGTTCCGCCCAAAGACCGCGATATCGCCATGGTGTTCCAGTCTTACGCCCTTTACCCGCACATGTCCGTCTATGACAACATGGCGTTCAGCCTTAAACTTCGTGGCACGCCCAAGGATGAGATTAAGCGTCGCGTGCAGGAAGCGGCTGAAATTCTTGGAATTCAGGAATTTCTTGAGCGTAAACCTCGCCAGCTCTCTGGCGGTCAGCGCCAGCGCGTTGCGGTAGGACGCGCGATTGTTCGCAACCCGAAGGTTTTCCTGTTCGATGAACCGCTCTCGAACCTGGATGCCAAACTGCGCGTTCAGACCCGCGCCGAAATCAATAAACTGCACCAACGCCTGCAAACCACCTTCATCTATGTGACCCATGATCAGGTTGAAGCGATGACGATGGCCTCGCGCATCGCCGTTATCAATAAAGGCACGCTTCAGCAGTTGGATACCCCCCAGGTGCTGTATGACACCCCGGCCAATATGTTTGTGGCAGGCTTCATCGGTTCCCCGGCGATGAACTTCTTCTCCGGTACGCTCAAGCGCGCCGACGATAAACTGGTTGTTGATCTCGGCACCGGCGCTGTTGCCATTCCGGCCCACCTGACCGGCCCCTATGAGAAGTTGGTCGGCAAGAAGGTTGTTTTTGGTATTCGCCCTGAGGATATTTACAACCCCAAATATCTGCCCCCGGCCATTCATGCTGAAAACTTCAAATGCAAAGTGGACGTGATCGAGTTGATGGGTAACGAAATTTTCCTGTATCTGGTTGCTGGTGGCAATAGTTTTGTTTCCCGTATTGACCCGCGCACCAGTTTCCGCGTTGGCGATGAAGTTGAAGTTTCCTTCAACATGGACAAGTTCCACATTTTCGATCCTGAAACCGAACAGGCCATTCGCTAAAGCGGCCCCGAGCAAAACGCAATTCCCGTAGGGGCGCAGCATGCTGCGCCCCTACGATTATGTAAAAAAGGAGTTCTAAACATGGAAACAAAATACACCCTTGTTCTCGTTCGACACGGGCAGAGCGCATGGAATCTTGAAAATCGTTTCACCGGTTGGACCGATGTAGACCTGACCGAGCAGGGCATGGCCGAAGCCCACGCGGGCGGTAAACTGCTGAAAGAAGGCGGCTATGTTTTTGATATTGCCTACACCTCGGTTCTGAAGCGTGCCATTAAGACTCTTTGGGCGGTTTTGGAAGAAACCGGCCTGGAGTGGATTCCGGTTTTTCGCGCCTGGCAATTAAACGAGCGTCATTATGGCAACCTGCAAGGCCTGAACAAAGCCGAAACCGCCGAAAAATTTGGCGAAGAGCAGGTAAAAATCTGGCGGCGCAGTTATGATGTTCCCCCACCTCCCTTGGATGAGAATGACGAACGACATCCGCGCTTTGATCCGCGTTACGCCGGGCTGACCCCCGAACAGTTGCCCGCTACTGAGTCGCTCAAAATCACCCTCGAGCGCGTTTTACCCTTCTGGCATGAAACCGTTGCGCCGATGATTAAATCGGGCAAGCGCGTTTTGATTGCCGCGCATGGCAACTCCCTGCGCGCTCTGGTCAAGTATCTTGATAATGTTTCCGAGAAGGATATTCTCGAACTGAACATCCCGACCGGTATCCCGCTGGTCTATGAATTGGATGCCGACCTGAAACCGGTCAAGAGTTACTATCTCGGCGACCCCGAAGCCGTTGCCGCTGCCGCCGCTGCGGTTGCCGCGCAGGCTTCCAAGAAGTAATTGGTCATTGGGGATTGGTAATTTCAACGCCAGAGAATCAATTTTCTCTGGCGTTTTTTCTTTTGATAGCGGTACAATTCTCGAATCCTTATTCACCAATTACCAATCCCCAATACCGCCATGACCTTGCCCCTCGACTTCACTTCCGAACTCAAACGCCACTTTCACGGCGACGTGCTGACGGATAGCGCCAGCCGCATCCTCTACAGCACCGACGCCAGCATCTACCAGATGATGCCTTTGGGGGTGGCTATCCCGCGAACCCAGGACGACCTGATTTGCGCCCTTGAACTGGCCGCCAAACACCACGTTCCCATCCTGCCGCGTGGGGGAGGTTCTTCGCTGGCGGGTCAGGCCATCGGCCCGGCCCTGGTGCTGGACACCTCCCGCTTCCTGAACAAAATCCTCGCCATCGACCCCGAAGCCCAGACCGCCACCGTCGAGCCGGGCGTTGTCCTCGCTCGCCTGAACGCTGCCGCCGCCCGCCACGGACTGCAATACGGCCCCGACCCGGCCTCCGCCGAACGCGCCACGATGGGCGGCGTCATCGCCAACAACGCCACCGGCGCGCACTCCATCATTTATGGCATGTCGGCAGACCATATCCTGGCGGCGGATGTAATTTTGGCGGATGGGAGTTTGGCGAATTGGGGGGAAGTCGATAATTCGATACTCGATACTCGATACTCGATACTCGAATTATCGAATAACGAATATCGAACATCCAACATCCAGCAACAAATCCTGCAAACCATCACCTCCATCCGCGCCACTCATGCCGACGAAATCCGCGCCCGCTGGCCCAAAACCTGGCGCAATTCGGCGGGCTACCGTCTAAACTACCTGCTGCCCTGGTCGCCCGCAACCCCGCCCCAATGGGGCAACGCCCCCTACCCGCCGATTACCAATCCCCAGTTACCAATTACCAATTACCCATCTTTACCTTTCAACCTTTCAACCCTCCTGGCCGGCTCCGAAGGCACCCTGGCCGTCATCCGCGCGGCCACCGTGCGCCTGGTGCGCAAACCGGCCCATACCATCCTGGGCGTTCTGTCTTATGACAATATCGCCGAAGCCTGCGACGACGTGCCGCGTTTGTTGGCCCTGAACCCCTCCGCCGTTGAACTGATTCCGCAGAGCCTGGTGCGCCTGGCGCGAGATGTCCCGGCCTATGCCGCCCAACTGACCTGGGTGCGCGGCGACCCGGCCGCCCTGTTGGTGGTCGAATTCAGCGGCGAGACCCCCGACGGTTTGCGCGAGCGCGTCCGGGTACTCGGCCCGCAGGCGGTCATCGCCGAGAGCCGCGAAGAACAGGCTCGCGTCTGGAACGTGCGCAAAGTTGGCCTGGGGCTGCTCGATTCACGTCCTGGCCCGCGCCGCGCCCTGTCCTTCATCGAAGATTGCGCCATCCCGGTTGAAAATCTTGGCACTTTTGTGCGCGAACTCGACAAAATCCTGGCCGCGCATGGCACCACTGGTGACTACTACGCCCACGCCTCCGCCGGAACCCTGCACATCCGCACCCTGCTCGACCTGCGCACCCTGGCGGACATCCGCGCCCTGCGCGGCATCGCCGAAGCCACCCTCGAACTGACCCTGCGCCTGGGCGGGGCCATGTCGAGCGAACACGGCGATGGCATCATCCGCTCCGAATTTTTGCAAGCCACCTACGGCCCGCAACTGCTCGAGGCCATGCGCGCCCTCAAACGCGCCGCCGACCCGCACAACCTGCTCAACCCCGGCAAAATCCTCGACGCCCCGCCCCTCGATACCCACCTGCGCTATGGCGCGGACTATCACGCCGAGGGCTGGCAGACTTCGCTCGATTTCACGTCCCAGGGGGGCTTGTTGGGGGCTATTGAGCAGTGCAACGGCGCGGGCGTCTGCCGCAAAGACGGCGGCGTGATGTGCCCCTCCTTTCAGGCCACCGGCATTGAAATGTTCAGTACCCGCGGACGCGCCAACCTCATGCGCGCCCTGGTCAGCGCCAAACCGCTCCCGCCGCCCGAAGCCGAGGTCAAACACGCCCTCGACCTGTGCCTGGCCTGCAAAGGCTGCAAATCCGAATGCCCCAGCGGCGTCGACATCGCCAAACTCAAATACGCCTACCTCGAGCGCTACTACCGCAGCCACCCGCGCCCCCTGCGCGATTATCTCTTTGCCCACATCGGCACGCTTGGCGCGCTCATCCACAAAACCCGCCTTTCCGCGCCCATCAACGCCCTCTTGCGCCTTTCGCTCGTCCGAAAAATCATCAATCCCATTCTAAGAATCAGCGCTGAACGTCCCCTCCCGCAATTCGGTTCCCCGCCCCCCAGCAGGATTCGCCCTTCAACCCCTCCCGCTGCGGACTCCCCTCAACTTGCTTCCGTTAAACCACCCAACTACCCAACCAGCCAACCCTCACCTGATTCCCTTGAAACCGTTTTATATCTCCCCGACGCCTTCACCCGCCACTTTGAGCCGGAGATTGAACAAGCAGCGTTGTCTCTTCTGGGGTCTGCCGGAATCTGCCTGATCGAAATCCCGTTGCTGGGCGCAGGCCGGACGCTGATATCGAAAGGCTTCCTGCAAGAAGCCCGCGCCCACCACCTGAAACTGCTCGACGCCATCCGCCGCCTCGACCCGGCAGGAGAGTTGACCATCCTCGGCATCGAACCCAGCGAACTCTACACCCTCAAAGACGAACTGCGCGACCTCGTCCCCGCCGAACGCCGCGCCGAAGCCGTCGCTATCGCCCAACGTGCCTTCCTGATCGACGAATTTCTCATCCGTAAATCCCCCGGCCAGGAAAAAGAGCGTGTAGTCAATATGTTGATGTCAAGTCCTGAGCGGAGCGAGCGCAGTCGAAGGACGGATATTGCGATGTCTTCGAGTGAATCTCCCGAATCCGTCCTTCGACCCTTCGATGAACTCAGGGCATCGCTTCAGGCTTCGTTCTCCGCTCAGGACAAACCTGACACCGCGCACCTGGCACCTGATACGGTCCTTCTCCATGCCCACTGCTACCAAAAAGCCCAACCGCCCGCGCCAGATGGCTACCCGGTGGGGCAGGCCGCCACTGCCGTTTTGCTGCGCGCCCTCGGCTGTGACGTGGAAATCGTCCCCTCGGGTTGCTGCGGCATGGCGGGCGCGTTTGGCTACGAAAAAGAACATTACGAGGTCTCGATGGCGGTTGGGGAACTGATTTTGTTGCCAACCGTTCGCAAAGCCAGCCCTGAGACTCATATTGTCGCCCCCGGCGCTTCCTGCCGCGCCCAAATTGCCGATGGCGCCCGCCGCGCTGCCGAGCATCTGCTGGTGATTGCGGCGAAAAAGTTAGGGTATAATTGACGCGATGTAAACGCTTACATAAAGGAGAATCACCGTGTCGAAAGCCCTTCACTTTGTCTTTTTGTTCCTTCTTTTGGCTGGTTGCGCGCCGGCGGCTGTTGTTCCTGCCGAACCTACGCCCCTGCCCGCGCCAACGGCCATCCCCACCCCCCGGCCCGACATCCTGTTCGTTGACCCAGGCCTCGATCTTGGCCCCATCAGCCCGCTGGTCTATGGCACCAATCACGGCCCCTGGGCGGCGGTCCCTTCAACCCGGATTGAAGACGCCTATAATTTGCCAGTCACCGTCATCCGTTTTCCCGGCGGCGAATGGGGCGACCGCAACACCCTGAAGCCTTATCAGGTAGATCAGTTCATGGATTTTTGCCAGCGCATTGGCGCGACGGCCACCATCAACGTTCGCACCATGACCGGCACGCCTGAAGAAGCCGCCGAACTGGTGCGCTATGTCAATATCGAAAAAGGCTATGGCATTCGTTACTGGGCGATTGGCAACGAACCCCAGTTTTACGAGGCCGCCCTGGGCGAACCTTACACGGTTGAGCGCTTCAACCGCGAGTTTCGTGCCTTTGCGCTGGCGATGAAGGCCGTTGACCCAACCATTCAAATCATCGGCCCGGAACTAACCAACTTTGGTCCTGACCTGGCCGCCAACCCCAAAGACTCCGAGGGCAAAGACTGGATGGTTGAATTCCTGCGCGCCAACGGCGACCTTGTGGATGTCGTCTCGATTCACCGTTATCCGTTTCCGGCAAATTCCGTCTCCCCGGCCCGCAGCGTCGATGACCTGCGCCGGGATACGGTCAACTGGACCCCAACCCTGCGGTATCTCCGAGACCTTGTCCATGCTGAAACCGGGCGCAACCTGCCGATTGCCGTCACCGAAACCAACTCCGACTGGAGCAAGGCGGTCGGTGGCGAGGCCACCCCTGATTCTTTCTACAATGCCATTTGGTGGGCCGATAGCCTGGGTCGCATGATTCAGGAAGGTGTTTTGCTGACCAATTATTGGATGATT
>DAOUML010000383.1:0-7003 GCA_034411635.1 Anaerolineales bacterium | reverse complement strand
TCGTAGGGCGACACATCGTCCCCGAATGGGGGTTTATGTCGTCTAAAAGCAAATTCTCACTGTCTTACTCCATAAACGCGACTTGAAAGTCGCGCTACGGTAGGCAGTTACAATTTTTCAAAATCGAGCGGCAGCCAGAGCAACAGTATTGCCGCCAGGAACAGGACTGAAAAAATTACGCTAAAAATCAGGTTGGGGGCCGGGCTGGCCTGGATGAAAAGCCGGTCGGCCCAATACCACACCCAATACAACACAGAAATTGCGATTCCGGCACGCCTGAGTTTGGGCCAGGCGCGGAATAAGCCTGCCAGCAAGCCGCCAGCCGCCAACGCCCAAAACAGGCCACTGATGAGTAGATAAATGGCAGGCGCGCCATATTCGAGCAGGACTTGCCAATCGAATATGGCGCGCGCGGTTCGTAGCAGGTTCCACAGGAAAAAAAGCAGGAGAATTGCGCTTAATATTCCCGCGCTGATTGCGGCTTTCATCGGTTAATCTCCTGGCGGCCCGAAGCGCAGGATTTGTTTGTTGCCATAAGCCGGTAATTCGGGAATTTCTTCAATCCAGCCCTGAAATTGGGATCCATACGGCGCGGTGGAGAGTAACAGGTAGGGGTTGGCAAAAACGTAGTTCATGCCGGTTTTTTCATGCAGGTATTGCGGGGCCTGGTTGCTTTGCAAAGCCTTGAAATAGTCGTAACTGTTAATCAAGCCGTCCATATTGACGACGGTGCGGTCTTTGATGTAGTAAGCAAAGTTTCCGCCGCCGGTCATGCCGATAACTGCGCCGAGTTCGGTGTTTTCTTCGATCAGGGTTAGCACGTCCATGTAGGCTGGGTCGCTGGCCGGGGCGTAGGTCATACGGTTGACGATGGTGGTGGTGAGTCCCCAGGCCAGCCATGCGCTCGCCAAAATGGATACGGCCCAGATGAACATCCGTCCGAGGGGTTGCTGGCGGATGCGCGCGCTAAACAGGTGGGCTAGCAGGGCCAGGCCTATGACAATGACCAGCATTTCCATGGTCCAGTACCAGTTGTGGCGGGCGGCGTAGGGCATGGCCCCGTAGAAGATGGTATGCAACCCTGAAGAGACGCTCAACGGAATCAGCCCTAATAGGGTGACGGCATTGGCGGTTTTTTGGCGATTGAGCGCGGCCAGGATGATGAACATTGCCGCCAGCGCGCCCAAAATGGTCCAAAAACTGAGCGGGGTTTGTTCGGCGATGTTTTGGATGGGATTGAAGAGCAGTTCCCAGGGGCTGGCGTGGTTGGGGTCGAGGCCGAAAACGTCGAGCAGGGATTTTGCCGCGCCGCCGTAGGTGTTATCGCCTAAACTGCCCCACCAGCGTTTGATTTGGCCGGAGACGGGCATGAATGTGCCAAACTGGAGGCGGTTGTAGAGCATGTATGCGCCCAAAGCGAGGGCCGAAAGCCCATAGTAAACCAGTCCGCGCTCGAGCCAGGCGCGCCAGGTTTGGCGGAATTGCTCAAAGGGCGAATCAATTTGATTTGACGGCGAGGCAGGCCAGGGGGAGAGCGTCCTGTATCCCCAGCGGGAGAGCAGTACCCAGGCCAGCATTCCGGCCAGGTAGTAGAGCGGTATTGCGCGCGGGATGGAAAGTCCAAATGCGCCGGAAATCAGGCTGAGCACGGTGAGGGCAACCGTGACGCCGCCAACCGCCAGTACCGCGCGTTTGAGCAGCGTGAGGACGGGCGCGTTTTTGGGGTGGGTATACAGGCCGAGGAAGTAAAATGCCAGGCTTTGCAGGGTGAAGACCAGCGCGAAGGTCAGGATGGCGTTATCGGCAAAGTTGATCAGGTACACTTTGATACCTGCGCGATGGATGAAGGCGCCCACTAGCAGGGCCAGGGTGACGAGCATATCGGCGGGCAGCAGACTGCGGATTGGCGTGCCGCGAAAGGCGACCCATACGCCAACGATGAGCAGCAGGTAGATGGTATCGAGGCGGCTGAAGAGCGCAAACAGGGCGGCCGCGGCGATGAGCAAGAGTTGGCGGCGGGTGATTGTGTTTTCGGCGCGCCAGCCGAGTTCGTTTTTTTGCAGGACGGTGAGCAGCAGGACGACGGCAAAGGCTACCAGGCCATTTTCCATGCCCATTTGGGTAATGATGGAATGAATGGTGGTATTAAAGGCCCAAAAGGCGGCGGCCAGGATGGCAATTGGCTCGGTGATGACGCGCCGCAAGAGGCGGAAGAGCAGAATGGAGGTGGCGGCGCTCAGGGCGGCCATCACCAACGTCAGCACGCGCAGGGGCAGGATGATGTCGAAGCGCGCCAGGGCGAAAATGGGAATGTTTGCCACCAGCCAGAGTGGGTGATAGCCGTTGGTGGGGTTGATGCCATCGAGCGTGGAGCCGTTTCCTTCGGCGATGTTTTGGGCGACTTTGAAGTAGTAGTAAGCGTCGTCGCGCAGGAACCAGCGCTGGGGGAAGTTTTGCGCGGTAGAAAAAGCGGCGTATAAGTGAACGCCCAGGATAATTAAAATCAGGGCGATTTCAAACCAGTGTAGTCGTTTCATTGTGAGAATGTGGTTTCCTTTTGAGGGTGGGTAGATGCTCGGTACTCTGTACGCTAATCCCGAATAACGAATATCGAGTTTCTAATCTCAAATATCGAAATCTATGGCAGGCGTTTGTATTCGTAGAGATAGAACAGGGGTTGACCATCGGGCGTATATTGCCCGGAAAGTTTTCCACCTGGATATTCGTCTTTGATGGCGTTCAGGTCGTCGATCAGGAAGTCTAACACGATGAATAAGAGATGGTCGCCTTCAATTGGCGGGTTGCGCTCGTCGCCCCAGGGGTGGTTGACATCAATCCCGTCGTTGAATTGGGGCGCGAAATACTGGGTGCTGGGAATGGAGTAAAAGCCCATGGCAGGCGCGCCGATGAAATAAATTTGTGGGTGGTCTTTTCTCTGGCGCAAATATTGCCCCAGGCGATGCCCGATCATTGAATTGCTCAGCGCTGCTTCTTTGGCGGTTTTAGGGGTGTATTCAAAAAAATAAAAATGAGCGTTGGCGGCTGCCAGGAGAACTGCGATCAGAATTGCGCTTTGCCAGGCAATTTTCTCCATGCGCGGCCAAAGTTTTTGTAGCAAGGCCGCGCTTTCATGCAAGCCGATGGCAACCAGGATGACCGCCGCTGGAGCGGAGGCCACATAGCGTTGGGCGGCAGGGGTGCTTTCGCTGAGCGCGCCAATCATGCCGTAGGCGCTCAGCCATAAGAAAATTAGCCAGTTAAATTGTTTTTGGCGGTTGAAAAAAGCAAACAGCAAGCCAATGATAAAGAAAACTGCCGGAGCCGGATGCAGCATGGGAATTTCGGGAAAATACCAGGCCCGTAAAGGAGTGTAAACATAAGCGCCAAAGCCGAGAATGATCTGTTCAAGGAAAATTTTCCAGGCGGGCAGGCCGCGTTCGGCTACGTTGTAATCCATCCACCCACCTAAAATGGTGACTCTGTCGAGCGGCGCGGTCAGTTGGGATGGGTATTCGATGAAAAACATCGCTAGCGGCAAGACAACCACAATAGCCACCAGCCACAAAAACCCAATGCTCATCAGGGCGCGCTTGAAACGGGCGCGATCAAGAATTCCGACCAGCGTGAGCCAGGCCAGCACCAGCACAATCAGGATTCTGCCGCTTGAATAGAAGTATTGCGACAGACCCAAGGCCAGGCCGGCCAGCAGGTAGGCGTTGCGGCGTTCATGCGTCCAGCCGTACCAGAGCGCGCCGACGCAAAGCATTACCCATAGCCCATCCCAAACATTGTTCAGCCCAATACGGCTGAAATGGACATGAAAATGCAGAAAACTGAGGAAGATTGCGCCCATCCAGGCCGCGCGGGTTCCGTATACCGCCCGCAATGTCCAGAAAAGGCAGACGACGGTTAATGCGCCCGGAATGGCGGAAGAAAGCCGCAGGGCGGTTGCGGTTTGGCCGAAAACCTGAATGACAACTCCTTGAATAGCGAAATAAAGCGCTGGAAATGAAAACCAGCCAACCGTAAACAGGTTATTGATTTCGCCGTTGGCAAACCGCGCGGATTGCATGCCTGCCGAGCCTTCATCTCCGGTGACGTAAATGGGAATGCTCTCCGGGAAAATGATGCGCGGCAACAAGGCCAGCGCAAAAACGACCAGCAAGGCGTATATGGTTTTTCGCGCAGGAGGTTTCAAGTCGCTTTCTGTTTTTGAGCCGGCCCAAACTGCCAGTAAAATGCCCCCCAGCCAGGTGGCGATTGCCAGAGCGGGGTCTTTCATAACAGGCTCGTTGCCTGAAGCGTGGTAAGCCAGGTATGCCACCGGCAAACTGGCAATGAGCGCGCCAAATTTGCTTGCGGAAAGGGAAAATTTGGCCGGCAAAGCAAGCAAATACTGCTGTCCTTTAGAAAAAAACGGGTTGTCGCTGGCGATGACTAAGGACATCGATACAAGGAAGATGCCGAGCAGGACGAATGCCGTAGGGAATCCATAGTTGAGGTACCGCTCTGTTCGTAAAAATTGCAGGCCGCTGAACAGAATCAAAAATCCCGCGCCGAAAAGCACGGCAGTCAGTTTGTTTTTTTCTTCAGGGGAAGGGTTCACAGTTTGACCAATGATTAGAGGGGCTTTGCTGGTTTATCCTGGTAGTTTTTATAGCCCCAGTTCGCTGCGGCTAATCACCAATCGCTGAATCTCGCTGGTGCCTTCATAGATTTCGGTAATCTTGGCATCGCGGAAATAGCGTTCGATGGGTAGTTCTTTGCTGTAACCCATGCCGCCGTGAATTTGCACGGCCTGGTGGGTGACGAACATGGCCGTCTCGGATGCGTACAATTTTGCCATGGCCGCTTCAAGCGAGTAGCGCGCGCCGCTTTCTTTGGATTTTTCTTTGGCGAGCGCGGCGTTGTAAATGAGCAGGCGCGAGGCTTCGATGCGGGTTTTCATATCGGCAATTTTGAAACCCGTCCCCTGGAACTGGCCGATGGGCTGCCCGAAGGCCTTACGCTCGCCGGCGTATTGACGGGCGGCTTCGTAGGCGGCTTCGGCAATGCCCAGCGACTGGGTGGCTATGCCGATTCGTCCGGCATCGAGCACGGTCATGGCGATTTTGAAGCCTTCGCCTTCCGCGCCGAGTCGATTCTCGACCGGGCAGCGGTAGTCCTCGAAAATCAGTTCGCTCGTCGCCGAAGCGCGGATTCCCAACTTCGGTTCCTTTTTGCCGCGCGCCAGGCCGGGCTGTTTGGCATCAATCAGGAAGGCGCTGATGCCTTTGCTGCCCTTTTCCGGGTCGGTGATGGCAAACAGGACGATGAAATCGGCCACCGGGCCGCTTGTCACCCACGATTTGCGTCCGTTGATGAGGTAGGCGTCGCCATCCAGCATGGCGCGGGTTTTCATGGTGGCCGCATCAGAACCGGACATTGGCTCGGTGAGCGAGTAGGCGCCAATTGCCTGACCCGAAGCCACGGGGGTGATGAATTGCTTTTTTTGCGCTTCGCTGCCAAACTTCAAAATGCCGTGACAATACAAAGAGTTGTTGACCGACATGATGACTCCGTGCGCCGCATCGACTTTGCTGATTTCTTCGAGGGCCAGCACATAGGCCAGGGTATCCATTTCCGCGCCGCCATAGTTCTCTGGCATTTCAATGCCCATAAAGCCCATTTCACCCATTTTTTTGATGGTTTGAGCCGGAAATTCGCCGCTTTCGTCAAATGCGGCGGCGATGGGCGCAATTTCTTTGTTGGCAAAATCGCGCGCGGCATCACGAATCATTTTATGTTCGCTGGTTAGGGGGAAAATTGGCAGGTCGCTCATCGGTCCTCCGGGGGGTGGCGTGTGCTGGGAATTATAGTCCAAATGGGGCTTTTGGATTCTCTCGTGGTTATTTAACCCGTACAACCTTGCCGGTGCGGGCCGATTGATACAGGGAGAGAATTGCGGCTACGTTGGCGCGGCTATCGGCCAGGGAAATGTGCGGAGCCTTGCCTTCCAGAATGGCATCGGCCATATCTTCGATTTCGCCGCGATACAGGTTTTGGCCCTCGATTTGGATGGTTTCAGGTTCGCCGCCGCGCGAGAGGAAGATTTTTGTCTTTTTGCCAGCGTGGAAGGGGGCCGGGATGTGCAGGGTGGCTTCGTGGCCTACAATTTCGATCAGGGTGCGGAAGGGGCCGCGAAAGCCGCAATCGAACTGGGCGTGGATGTCGCCAGGGAAGAGCATTTGGGCGCTGAAAAATTCGTCGATGCCGCTTTCTCCCTTCATTTGCCAGCCGAAGACTTTTAGCGGTTCCAGCCCAAGCATGGTACGGGCATAACTAAGCGGGTAGCAGCCCACGTCCCAGAGCGCGCCACCGCCAAAAGCAGGGTCGAGCCGGTAGTTGCCGGGACGGTTGAAGGTGAAAGTGAATCCACCTTTGATGGTCAGAATATTGCCCAGCGCGCCGCTATCGACGATTTCCTTGACTTTGAGCGTTTGTGGATGGGTGCGGTACATGAAGGCTTCGGCCAGTACCTTGCCGCTTTTTTCGGCGGCTTCGGCCATTGCGTCCACTTCGGCCAGACTGAGGGCGAAGGGTTTTTCGCACAGGACGTGCTTGCCGGCTTCGAGGGCTTTGATCGTCCATTCGGCGTGCAGGTGGTTGGGCAGGGAATTGTAGATGACATCTACTTCCGGGTCGGCCAGCAGGGCTTCGTAACTGCCGTGCGCGCGCGGGATGTCGTGTTCGGCGGCGTAGGACTGGGCGCTTTCTTCGCTGCGCGAGCCGACTGCAAACAAGGTGTTACGGGTTGATTTTGCCAGCGGTTTGAATAGCGCGGCGTTAATTTTGGCGGTGGAGAGCAATCCCCATCGAAGTTGTTCGCTCATGGCGTATCCTTTCTTTTTTTCTGCTATTTTACTGTAACTGCCTACGAACTGATATTCGTAGAGCGACATTTATGTCGCCTGAAAGCAAATTCTCAACCGCCTTACTCCTAAACGCGACTTGAAAGTCGCGC
>DAOUML010000382.1:0-7214 GCA_034411635.1 Anaerolineales bacterium | reverse complement strand
CTTCGCCCTCCGCTCAGGACGGCAATGCTTTATGCAAAAAAGCGCAGTCGAAGGACACTTATAGGCTGCCATTGATGACTTTTGCAAGAGGTCTAATATACAAAAGAGAAAACCGCCCAACAGAGCGAACCTGTTGGGCGGTTTTCTCTTTTAAACCTTAAAAAATCCAAATTGCCTCTTGACTTTCAATAAAAAAGTTGTATTCTTGATATTAGATATTATATATAATATCACGCGAGAAAAAAATATGACCCAAAACACAACCCCCGAAGTTGCCAATCATCGTCAGTTACGCAATGTGGTTGCAGACCGTTTGCGCGCAGCCATCCTCGAAGGTTTCTACCAGCCCGGAGAATGGCTGCGCCAGGAACGACTGGCGCAGGAACTGGGCGTTAGTCAGATGCCGGTGCGCGAAGCGCTAAAAGAGTTAGCCACCGAAGGGCTGGTGGAGCATGTCCCTTATCGCGGGGTGCGCGTTATCGCTTTTTCGCCTGAAGATGTCGGCGATCTGTACGCTCATCGCGCTTTCCTCGAGGCGCTCGCCGCCCACGCTGCGGCAACCCACATCCGCCCCGATGAACTGAACGAGTTAAAACGCCTGCAAACCGAAATGGAAAATCACTTTGCGCCCGAAAGCCTGAGCCTTTACCGCGAACTCAACCGCCGCTTTCACCAGATAATTTTCACGGCCAGCAGGCGCGATTATTTAATCCGCAGTCTGACGCAAATGTGGGAAACCTTCCCAACCATGCTGATTGGTAATTTCGCCGCCACTGCCGATCAGCCAATACCCAACCGCGAACATCCTGATACGAATGAACACCGGGCCATTATCGCGGCCCTTGAAAGTGGCGACGCCGGCCTGGCAGAACAAGCCATGCACGAACACATCCTTTCCACCGGGCAGCAATTTCTCTCTTCGCTGCGAGGCAATCCATGAAAACCCTGATGGCAATGGGCGGCGCGCTCAGGCGCAACCAGCCTGCTGTTTTGCGCGAATTTACGCGGCGGGCAGGCGGCGAACAAGCGCGAATTGCTATTTTGCCACAGGCCAGCGCTCTGGAGGATACCGGCGCATATTATGAGGCTTTTTTACGCGAATTGGGCGCGGGGCAGGCCACTGCGATTGAAACCCGTCGGCGCGATGAGATCGATGCGGCGGAGTCTCTGGCTGTTTTACGGGCAGCCACCGGCATCTTCATCGCCGGGGGCAACCAAATGCGCCTGGCGACAATTTTTGGCGGCACGCAGTTTGAGCAGGAATTACACCTGGCTTACCAGCGCGGCGCAATCATCGGCGGGACGAGCGCCGGGGCGGCCATTCTCTCGCAAGTGATGATCGCTTATGGCAAGGGCGGCCCCACCCCGCGCGAGGGCATTGCCCAATTTCTACCAGGCCTGGGGCTTACCCAAAAAATCGTCTTTGATCAGCACTTTCGACAGCGCGACCGGCTCGGACGGTTGCTGTACGCCGTCAGCGCGCGCCCCGGGTTGCTGGGCGTGGGCGTGGACGAGGATACCGCCGCCATCGTGGAGGCAGATGCCCGGATCACGGTTGTCGGTTCGGGCGGCGTGACGATAGCGGATGGCGGTCAAATTACCGAAACGGATGTGGCCGACATCGAGAAAAAGATGCCCATAGCGGTATCCGGCTTAATTCTCCATATCCTGACCGAGGGTTGCGTGTACGATTTGGCAACCCGGCAGGCGGTTATTCCCAAAAAAGTTTTATTGAGTGAATAGCGTTTTGCGCGCGCAAAGCGTTAACTAAATTTTCTTCACAAGGAGAAGAACGTATGAAAGCCTTAAAACCCATTCTGTTTTTGTTGGTTACAGTTGCGCTTTTGCTAACCGCCTGCGGCGGCAGCCCCAGCGCGCCCGACCAACCCGCTCAGCCGGAGGCCCCGGCCCAATCGGAGGCCCCAGCCCAACCCGAAGCGCCCGCTGTAGACCCCAACGCCCCGGTTAAGGGTGGCACGGCCATCGTTGGCTCGCCACAAGAACCCGGCACGCTCAGCCCGCTGCAAGCCGCTGGCACCATTGACGATGTGATTGGCGCGTTTATCGTGGAAGGCCTGGTTGGCATTGACGCCGATGGCAATTATGTGCCAACGCTGGCCGAAAGCCTGCCAACGCTTTCAGAAGACGGGCTGGTGCTGACCTATACCCTGAAAAAGGGTATCAAGTGGTCGAACGGTGACGATTTTGTGTGCGCCGATGTGCAATTTACGCTTGACGCGATTCTTTCTGACCTTTCGGGGGCCAGCACTTCGGGCTATGGCGATATCGAGAGCATCGAGTGCGCCGACGACCATACCGCCATTGTCACAATGGTGGATGTGTACGCGCCTTACCTGCGTCTGTTCTCGTACCTTGTGCCGCGCGCGGCTGGCGCGCTCGACCAGATGGATAACTGGGAATATAACCGCGCGCCCATTGGCACTGGCCCCTGGGTGGTAAAAGAGTGGAAAGCCGGCGATTATATTGAGATGGCTCCCAACCCGTATTACCGCGAGGAAGGCAAACCGTACCTCGATAAATTGATTGTGCGCGTTCTGCCCAGCCGCGAGGTGGGTATTCAATTGCTCGGCACAGGCGAAATTACCACCCTGTGGGATTTAACCGAAGCCGATTTTGCGACCATTGAAAGCCTGCCGGGCGTTTCCTGGGCTGGCACGCTGTATGGTTCAGGAGAAAATGAACTGCTGGTCTTTAACCTCGGCATTGCCGATGGCTCTGCCCCCGAAGACCCCTCCACCGCGCCGCACCCCATTTTGAGCGACTTGCGCGTGCGCCAGGCCATTCAACATGCCATCGACAAACAACTGCTGGCTGATGCCCTGCTGTTTGGCAATGTCAAAATTGGTACCACCGTGCTGCCTACCGGGCCATTTGCCTGCCCACTGCCCGCCAGTGAGTTTAACCCAGAAAAGGCCAAAGCCCTGCTCGAAGAAGCCGGCTGGCCCGTGGGCGCGGATGGCATCCGCGAAAAAGACGGGTTGCGCATGAGCCTGAAAATCGGCACGACCACCGGCAATCAGTTGCGCGAACAAACCCAACAGGTTTTGATCGAAATGCTGCGCGAAGTGGGCATTGAATTGATTATTGATAACATGCCCTCCGATATGCTCTTTGCCTCCTGGGGTTCAGATGGCGCCCGCAAAAAAGGACGCTTCGACATCTTGATGTACACCACCGGCGCAGGCATTGACCCCGATAGCCACATGTTCAGCAACTACCACTCGGCGCGCATCCCGGTCGAAGCCAATGAGGGCGCTGGCAATAACTTTAGCCGCTATATCAATGCCGATGTTGATCAGTGGATTGATACCGCCGCATTCAGCCCCAGCATGGACGAACGCAAGGAACTGTACTGCAAGATCGCCGAACAAATCAACAAAGACCTGCCGCGCGTTTTCCTCTACGAGCGACTCATCCTGAGCGGCTACCGTGAAAACCTGCAAAACTTCCGGGTTTCTCCTGGTTATGCCGATTTCACCATCGATTCGCAAAACTGGTGGCTCAAGCCGTAAAACATAAGCCAAACACCTATTCAGCGGGGGTGGTCAACATGACCATCCCCGCTATTCAAAAAAGATTTGCCCATGACCACTTATATCGCGCGCCGCTTACTCCAATCTGCCCTAACCCTGTTCGTCATTTCCATCATCTTGTTTGGGTTGATTAGCCTCGTGCCAGGCGGAATGATGACCGCCTACGCCGAAAACCCGGATATGACCCCCGAAGACATCGCCCGCATGGAAGCGCGCTACGGACTGAATGACCCGGTTCCAGTGCGCTACATGAAATGGCTCGGCAATACCCTGCGCGGCGATTGGGGCAATTCTTTTGTCTCAAAACGCCCGGCACTCGAAGAAATCAAAGACCGCCTGCCCAATACCATGCTCTTGATGGGCGTCATGCTAATTGTCACCCTGATTATCGCTGTGCCGCTCGGCATTTTATCGGCCATCAAACAATACACCTGGTTCGACCACATCACCACCACCCTGGCCTTTGCGGGGCAATCGCTGCCTGTCTTCTGGTTTGGACTTTTACTCATCATTATTTTTCATGTCACCCTCAAAAAGCCGGATGGCACGCCCTTGCTGCCCGGCTCTGGCATGATGACTCTGGGCGCAGAATTCTCGCTGATTGACCGTATCGAACACCTGATTTTGCCCGTCACCATGCTCGCCCTGGTTTCAGCGGCAGGCTACATGCGCTACATGCGCTCTTCCATGCTGGATGTCATCCACGAAGATTACGTCCGAACGGCGCGCGCCAAAGGCCTGCGCGAGCGGTTGGTCATCTTCAAACACGCCATGCGCAACGCGCTCATCCCGCTCGTCACCCTGGTTGGGCTCGACCTGCCATCACTCTTCGGCGGCGCGCTCTTTACCGAAACAATTTTCGCCTGGCCCGGAATCGGACGGCTGTACTTCAACGCCGCGCTCAAAACCGATTACCCGGTCATCATGGCGGTACTCGTCATTTATTCTGGCCTGATTATCCTCTCCAGCCTGCTGGTCGATATTCTCTACGCCGCGCTCGACCCACGCATTCGCCTGTCGTAGAACGTAACGCAAAATGGCATCTTGCGCCACAACCCAACCTTAACGTGAAAAAATGACCGCATCCATCGCCTCCTCCCCACAAAAAAAATCCATCCGCGAGCAATCCCTGCTCCTGTTCTTCTGGCTGCGCTTCCGCAAACACAAAATGGCCCTCACCGGCGGCATCATCATTCTGGTCATAACGTTCATGGTCGCCTTTGCCCCGCTCATCAGCCCCTACGACCCATTCAAACAAGACTTGCGCAACCGCTTTCAGCCGCCCTCAGCCCAAAACTGGTTTGGCACCGACGACCTGGGCCGCGATATGTTCACCCGCACCCTCTACGGCGGACGGATATCGCTCAGCGTGGGCCTGCTCGCAATGGCAATTTCAATCCTGCTGGGCTCCGTCATCGGGCTAATTTCGGGCTACTACGGCGGCTGGATAGACAGCATCCTGATGCGCATCACCGAAATTTTCCTATCCATTCCACGCCTGTTTGTGCTAATCGCAATGGGCATGCTCTTAAGAACGCTCAACCTGCCCATGCTGCAAGCCGGCTCCTTCCTGCCCATCTCACTGGTGATTGGCGCGCTCTCATGGATGGGAACCGCCCGCCTCGTGCGCGCCTCCACCCTCGAACTGCGCGAACGCGAATTCGTGCAAGCATGCCGCGCCCTGGGCGGCTCCGACGCCCGCACCCTCTTCCTGCACATCCTGCCCAACGTCGCCAGCCCCATCATCGTCTCGGCTACCCTCGGCCTGGCCGGGGCCATCATCAGCGAAAGCGGACTGTCCTACCTCGGCTTCGGCGTCCAACTGCCCACCCCCACCTGGGGCAACATGCTCTCCAACACCCAAAACCAAATGCTCACCGCCCCCTGGACCGCCATCTTCCCCGGCCTGGCCATCTTCGTCGTCGTCATCGCCATCAACTACCTCGGCGACGGCCTGCGCGACGCCCTCGACCCACGCCACACCATCGGCAAAAAATAAAACACCGCCATCACCGCCCCCATGAAAAAACATCTCCTGCCCCTCCTTCTAACCGCAGCGCTCATCTTTTTTTCGCCCGCCAGCGCCCAAACCGCGCCCGGCTTGCTCATCCCCATGGGCGGCGGCTACGCAGATCTGTATAACAGCCTGATGCAAACCATCGTTCAAAACGAGCGCGACGGGCAAATTAACATCCTGGTTCTGCCCAGCGCCTACACCACCAACCCCAACGAAATCACGCCCGGCGAACGCCAAACCAACCTGAACGACGCCGAACGCCGCCGCTTTGAAATTGAAGAAGCCTGCAAACGCGCCGCCCCGGCAGAAACCACCTGCGCCGCCATCATCGCCCCCGTCTTCACCCGCAGCGATGCCGCCCAACCCGAAACCCTGGCCCTGCTCACCGAAAACCTGAGCGCCATCTTCATCCTCGGCGGCGACCAAACCACCGCCATGCAAGCCCTCGCCAACACCCCCTTTGAAACCCGCCTGAGCGAACTGCACCAGCGCGGCCTGATCATTGCCGGCACCAGCGCCGGCGGCGGAATGCAATCGGTCAGCATGTTGGCAGGCTACAACCCCAACTACGCCCGCGAAAACGCGCTCTTCTTCGGCGCGGCAGATGTGTGGAACACCCCCGAAAAACGCGGCCTGCCCTCCAGCCTGCAAAACGCCATCCTCGACCAACACTTCCACCAGCGCGCCCGCATGGGCCGCCTGCTCAACGCCATCTTGCGGCCCGATACCCCCAACCTCGGGATTGGCGTGGATGGATACACCGGAGTCATCTCCGCCAATGAAACCTTGCGCGATGTCTTTGGGCTTTATACCGTTACCGTGCTGGATGCTGAAACGTACCACGCTGCCGCCGGCCTCCGCTATATCAGCATCCCCCAATCCCAAACGCCGCTCCTCAGCGCGCGCAACATCCTCCTCAGCCTGCTCTCCCCCGGAAATTTCTCCTACGACCTCAAAACCCGCTCTGCCCAATTCAACCAAACCCCGCACCAACCCCCGCCAACCATCGAACGCCAATTCGATGCGCTCGCCCTGCCCACTGGCGCAGGCGCGCTCATTCTCTCCGGCGACATCTCCGGCTCCATTGAAAACAACCCCATTCTGCAACGCTTTATCGAAATCTCAGGCGGCAAAAACGCCAACCTGCTGGTCTTTGCCGATGGCGGCGCAAACGATTCCGCCAACCAGCGCACAGCCCAACGCTATGTCGACGCACTCGTCAACATGGGTGCCAGCGCCCAAACCGGAAACGCCACAACCGACCCCGCCAACCTGACCGGCATCCTCTACATCGGGCGCGATGCCAGCAAAATGACCCCGCCCGAATGGCTGAAAGAACGCTGGCTCACTGGCACGCCAATCCTGGCCGACAACGCCGCCGCAACCCTGCTTGGCGCGCACTACGCCGCTCACCCCCCGACCCCCGCCGGCGGCGAAGACGAAGAAGCCGCCACCCAACAATCGTTTTGGCAAGGCAAAACCCAAATTCAACCTGGCCTGGGACTGGTCAATATCACCCTGCAACCGCAACTCCTGGCCGATAACCGCTTTGGACGCTGGTTTTCCCTGGCATACAACCACCCCAATCTACTCGCCATTGGCCTGAACAAAGACACCGCCATCGAAATCAGCCACAACGGAAC
>DAOUML010000381.1:0-2036 GCA_034411635.1 Anaerolineales bacterium | reverse complement strand
GGGGCGCAGGTCAAAGTACGGGTCGAGACCGGCGTCGATTTCGTCCAGAATCCGCTGGTACTCGGTCAGGGCCGCCGCGCGGCCTTCGTCGGTGTTCGGAAACAGGAATCGCTCTTCGCGCCCCAACTCGGCCAGTTTTCGGGGCGCGCTGTCCACGTCCGTATATCCCAACTTCTCCAAAATGGCCGACATCTCGGCCTCGATCCGCGCCACTTCGTGCAGGCCAATCTCATGCACTTCTTCGGGGGTGAAATCGGTGGTGGTGTTCGAGCGCAGGCAGTGAGCGTAATAGGCCGCGCCTTCCGGCAGTTTCCAGACGCCGTCATCGTCGCTGGCTTTGGCTTCCAACTGGCTGAAATAGTCGATGAATTGCTGATAAGCGGGATAGACCGTGTTCTGGATTTCGGCCTCAACCGCCGCCAGCAATCGTTCGCGCTCCCCGACGCCGATTTTCTCCAGCGCCGAGACTTTGTCGTTGAACACGATGTACAGCGGATTCTCGCGGACAGGCTGGCCGACGAAGGCGCTCATCTCGTCCAGCACGCGGCGGATGACGAATCGGGGCGGGAGAACGCCCTTTTGCTCGCGGATTTTCAACCCTTCCAGCACCTGCTCGAACTTGACCCCAAACCGGCTCAGGCGTTTGATGTAGTTGCGCGCCTCGGCCTGGTTGACCAGCGGGTGCATGCTCATCATAAAACTGGGCAGTTGCGATTGGATGCCGAACATCTGGTTGAGCGGGTAATCATGAAAGCGAAACTGCTCGCCGCGCACGATGTCATCCAGGAACCAGTCCATTACGTCGGTGGAAAGCAGGGTGGCCTTGTCCTGGCGCTGGCGCGGGTAACTGCGCAAAATCTCCAGGTCGCGCTTGATCCAGGCGAACATCTCAGTCTCTTTTTTGACCGAGGCGTCTGAGAGTTTGGCGTTGTGCCCGCGGATGCCGAATTTTTCCAGCAGGCCGAGCATGGTCAGCAGTTCCGGACCGGTCAGGGCAAAGCGCAGGAAGGTGCGGATGTAGAGCAGTTGAACGCTCCAGGGTTTGCCCCACACCAGGCTGTAAACGAACCAGCCGAGAAGAATTGCTACAACTGCCAGGACGAGATAAAAGATGGTCATGGGTTTTCTCCGGGGTGCTGCTCTTCCAAAATCACCTTCACCCGCCCAACCTGCCCGCTCACCAGCCTAACCTTGATTCCGTGCGGATGGCTGGGCGCGTTGGTCAGGATAGTCTGGACGATGCCTTCGGTCAGTTTTCCGCTGGCCTGGTCTTGCTTCAAGACAATCTGCACCCGCTGGCCGGGTCGGATGTGGGCGCGTTTGGTGCCGTTCATGCCTATTCCATCCCCAGCGCGCGGACGATGAAGGCGAAAATATCGGCCCATTCCTGAATCATGACGGCGGTCGGTTTGCCCATGCCATGCCCGGCCTTGGTCTGGATGCGGATGAGCGTGGGAGATTCGCCCGCCTGGGCGGCTTGCAGCGCGGCGGCAAATTTGAACGAGTGGCCGGGGACGACCCGGTCGTCGTGGTCGCCGGTCAGGACGAGGGTTGGCGGGTAGGCCGTGCCGGGTTTGAGATTGTGGTAAGGCGAGTAGGCGTAAAGCGTGGGGAAAAATTCCGGGTCGTCGGCGCAGCCGTAGTCGCTGACCCAGGCCCAGCCGATGGTGAATTTATGGAAGCGCAGCATATCCATCACCCCGACGATGGGCAGGCAGGCGCCGTACAGGTCGGGGCGCTGGGTCATGCACGCGCCGACCAGCAAACCGCCGTTCGAGCGGCCTTCAATCGCCAGTTTGGGCGTGCAGGTCACTTTTTCGGCAATCAACCACTCGGCGCAGGCGATGAAATCGTCGAAAACGTTCTGTTTGTTGTGCAGCATTCCGGCTTTGTGCCAATCTTCGCCGTACTCACTGCCGCCGCGCAGGTTGGCGACCGCAAAGACCGCGCCCATCTCCAGCCAGGCCAGGTACTGAACGGCAAAAACCGGCAGGTAGGCGATGTTGAAGCCGCCGTAGCCGTAGAGCAGGGTCGGG
>DAOUML010000380.1:0-10289 GCA_034411635.1 Anaerolineales bacterium | reverse complement strand
CCGAAGACCAGGACGCCGTGACGCAGGTCTTTGTCAACGTCGGCAAAGCAATTGCTGCCTATGAGCGCCTGCTCCTGCCTGCCCCCTCGCGGTTTGACCGATATGTGGAAGCATTGCTCAATCAAGACCGGCGCGCCCTGAACACCGCCCTGACGGAAGATGAAGTCGCCGGACTGCGCCTCTTTATCGGCAAAGCCGAGTGCATTCAGTGCCACAATGGGCCGTTGTTCACCAACAACGACTTCCACAACACCGGCGTTCCCACCGGGCAAGGGTTGTCATTAGATATGGGTCGTGCCGCAGGCGTGCAAGCCCTGCTCAACGACGAATTCAACTGTCTAGGACGTTGGAGCGATGCCGGGGAGACGGATTGCCTCGAACTGCGTTTCCTCGTCTCGGAAGGTGAAGAACTCGAAGGCGCGTTCAAACCTTCGACCCTGCGAAATATCGCTGAAACCGCGCCTTATATGCACGCCGGTCAATTTGCCACGCTCGAGGAAGTACTGCGGCATTACAACCAGGCCCCCGATTCTCCGGTCGGACACACCGAACTCGAACCGCTCGACCTGACCGAGGGCGAAATTGCCCAACTCATCGCCTTCCTGCGCGCCCTGAGCGGCGGCGTTCATGCCGACCCCAGGTGGCTGCAAGCCCCATGAACACCATCCCATCCCATTTGGTCATTAACGCCGCCATCGAGAAAAAGTTTGGCAAAAAATTAAACATCGCCAAATCCGCTTTTTTATTTGGAGCTGTCCTGCCCGATATCCCGCTGGGATTGCTAATGTTAGGCTCGTATGCCTACTACGGATTCATCCTGGGGCAGGATACGACCAACTTGATGGACGCATTCATTCACCCCGCCTATTACGAAAACCCCTGGTGGATTGCCGCGCACAACTTCCTGCACGCCCCCCTGCTTTTGCTGGCCGCCATTGCCGCGCTGTGGGGATTTCGCCAGAAAACCGGGACTGTCGGTCATTGGGGGCTGTGGTTCGCGGCGGGATGTTTAGCGCACACCCTGCTAGACATCCCCACCCACGCTGGGGACGGCCCGCTCCTGCTGTTCCCCTTCAACTGGCAAGCCCGCTTCAACAGCCCGGTGAGTTATTGGGACCTCAATTATTATGGCATCCAATTCATGGTCTTTGAAGCATTGCTAAATGTTAGTTTGTTGGCGTATTTGTTTTTGCCCAAAATTTTGTTCAAACACGCCAACAAAAATACATAACTTAACGCTCAATTTAATCTTCCGCCAGAATTTCTTCGATGATGGCCTGCAATGTCTCGAAACTGGGCGGCCCTACCAGCGGACGACCGTTAACCAAAAAAGAGGGTGTGCCTGGGAAGCCATGCGAACGCGCCTCTGCCAGGCTCTGCGCAATTTTGGCGCGGTTTTTTCCTGAATCAAGGCACTGGTTAAACTCTTGCATATTTAACCCCACCTTTTCCGCATATTCTTTCAGTTTATCAACGCCCAAAGACGGGTAGTTGTCATACACAACGCGGTGATACTCCCAAAATTTACCCTGGTCAAAAGCGCATTGACCGGCTTCAGCGGCCTTTGGAGATTGCGCTGTAATCACTGGAAAATCCTTCCAAACAAATTTCACATCTTCGCTGTAAAGAATAAAAATTCGCTCAATAATGCCAGAATAATGCCAGGCGCGGCAAGCAGAACAGCCAAAATCAGCATATTCGACAATCACAATCCGGGCATCGTCAAACCCAAAACTTGGGTCCTGGGCCAGGCGTTCCTCACTGAGCGTCGCAGTTGGCTGCGGCAACGATTGGTAAAAAGATACGCCAACAAACCCCACAAGCAGTAAAACTATCACAACAGACCAACGGAATACTGATTTCTTGCCTGCCAGGAATCCCCGGCGTTCACTTTTTGTGCTTGTTTTTCTTGTTTTCATGCTCGTCTCCTTAACATTAATCCAAGTTGCTACCAAAGGAAGTTGATGGAGCAGGCGAGAACGAAAAGAGCGACTTTCAACTCAAAACCTTTCGCAGTGACGGCATGAATAGATTTGGGCAATAATCGTTCAATGAGACTTCCAGTGGTTTCGACGGTTTTTCTGATACTGGCTCGCAAATAGGTCGTGTAAGGCGGCACTGGACGCAGAGAGTTCTTTTTGCGCAAGGGCAGCAATTCGATTTCGGCCTCGCGCATAACATCTTCAATGGTGTAATCGTTATAGGCTTTATCACCAATCACCCAGGAATGTTTTGGCAGGTCGAACTGATAAAGTCCTAACGCGCTTGTATCACTGAATGCACCCGGTTCGAGAAAGAATTCAACCGGTTCACCGGTTTCTGTGACCATAATGTGGATGCGGAGGCCGTAGAAGTAACGTTTTTTGCTGGCAATGTAGCCTCGCCAGGCTTCACCTTGATAGATTTTCGAACGGCAGATGCGATAATTGTCGCAAACCGCGATTGGATAACTGTCAATCACATACACCGACTTCTCATTGAGCTGTTTCCAGGTCTCGCCCAAACGCAAAAACAAAGTCAAGAACAAATCAGCAATATTGTGTAGCCGGCGATTGAAACGGCTCTTGCCCAACATATTCGGAATGTAATTGCCGTCATATAGAAACCGGCTCGCCATACAGAAGTTACCCTTGAAGTACAACACGGCTACGATGGCGGTCGTCATAATCTCTGCATCACTCATTTTGCGCTGTTTGTCTTCGTAATGATGCAAGGCATTGAGCATGTCGTCGCACAGACAATAAACAACTATAATTTGGGTATCCATGATGGTCTCCTTCTTTGGTGGTCGGGATACCCCAAATCTAGCAGACTTTCATGGATTTTTGTCAAAGTTCATCCCAAGGTAGCAACTTGAGTTAACATTAAGATATTTCAAACAACTTCTCTGACGGCAGTTTCACATACACCTGCGCCCCGTGCGCGAACATGGGCGCGGGCATGGGCATGCGCGCCCGCACGCTCATATCGCCCACTGCCACCACATATTCCACATACTCGCCGCGAAAAACGCAATCGCTCACCTTGCCCGGCAGGCTGTTTTCCGCCGCTTCTTTTTCAATGCGGATATGTTCGGGGCGAATGGCATACGTGGCGCTGGGGCTGGATTCCGCGCAAGTGACTTTTAACGCCCCCCAGGGCGTGACCAGACTCCCCCCCGCCTTGCTCCCGTTTAAGAAAGTGGATATGCCCATAAACTGCGCCGCCGCCAAACTCGGCGGACGGTGAAACAACGCTTCGGGCTTTCCCGCCGCCACAATTTCACCGTTTAACAACAACGCCATGCGGTCACTCATCGCCATCGCTTCGCCCAGGTCGTGCGTCACCAAAATTGTCGTAATCCCCAACTCGCGCTGAATGCCCCGAATGGCTTCCTGCAAGTTCAGGCGCACTTCGGTATCGAGACTGCTGAGCGGCTCGTCGAGCAGGAGCAGATTGGGGCGCGTCACCAACGCCCGCGCCAACGCCACGCGTTGCTGTTCCCCGCCCGAAAGTTGGGACGGTTTGCGCTTTTCGATACCGGGCAAACCAATCAGGCTCAGCATTTGGCTCACCTCGCGGCGAATCTCGTCGCGCGGGGCGCGCTTGACCTTTAGCCCAAAGCCGATATTCTCCTCCACGCTCAGGAAGGGGAATAAATACGACTTTTGGAACATGAACACTGCTCCGCGCTGGCTGGGAGGAAGATTCAGAATAGAAATACCGTCAAATTGCACGTCCCCGGCGTCGGGGCGTTCGATCCCGGTAATCAGCTTGAGCAGGGTCGATTTCCCGGAGCCGGACGGCCCCAAAAGGGCGACCAATTCCCCATTTTCCACAAAAAGGGAGAAGTCTTTCAGCACCGGGGCGGGCTGGCTGGGGTAGCGTTTGGTGAGATTGAGCAGGTTGACTTGGGTCATGGTTAGTATTGTTCGCGAATTTCACCGCCGTGCAATTGGCGGACGGTGGCAAGGATGACGAGCGCGGGCGGGGCCAGGAAAACCAGCGCCAACGCGGCAATCGTGACGGGGTTCCCGCCGCTGGCCGCCGAAAATAACAGCACCGGCAGGGTGATGACTCGCCCGGAGCCGATCAGCAGGGTCAGCAGGTATTGGCTCCATGAGATGAGGAAGGCGAACAGGGCGGCAACGGCCATGCTGGGGGCGAGCATCGGCAGGGTGATTGTGAAGAGAGTGCGCCAGGCGCCCGCGCCGAGCACCCAGGCCTGGAACTCGTAGGCTTCGTCGTAGCGGGCGAAAGCCCCCGCCAGGGTGAAGACCACGTAAGGCAGGGTCGGGACGAGGTGCGCCAGGACGATGCCGGGGATGGTTCCGGCCATGCCGATTTGTAGGAAAAGGATGTTCAGCCCCATGCCAATCGCCAGCGGCGGGACGACGGTCGGCAGATAGAGCAAGAGCCAGGCCAGCTGCCGCCCGCGAAACTGACGCAAGCCCAGGGCGCGCGCCGCCGGGAAGCCGATGACGAGCGAAAGCAAACTGACGGCGGCGGCAATCAACAGGCTGTCGCGCAGGCTGGAGATGGTGCGCGGGTCAGACAGGACGCGCTGGAAGGCGGCGCTTGTCCAGGTTTCGGGGAAGGGGGCGGGGAAGAACCAGCCCTGCGAGAAGGCGTAGAGGACGAACACGCCAAGGGGCGCGGCGAGGAGAGGGTAGATGATGATGCGGGGGAGAAAGCGGCGTAACATGGGAAACAGGGAAACACGTAGCCAGGTATCCGTGTTTCTCTGTGTACGTTCTACCTGTTTACTCATTGTTTCTCCCCATTTCGCAAACTCAACCAGGCCACAACGAGCGTGATAACCGTAATCACCAGACTAATCGCCATGCCGCCGGCGCGGGCAGAGAGATCGGGGTCGTTGAAGAAGCGCAGTGCCAGCACCGGCAACATACGCGGATAGTTGACTCCCAACAGGGCGGGGACTTCGTAGGCGCTGAAAATGTAGGCAAAAGCTAGCAGCGAGCCGGAGAGCAGCACCGGGGCGACCAGCGGCAGGGTGACATAGCGGATACGCTGCCATCGGCTGGCACCCAAGTTTTCGGCCACCAGTTGGTAGCCTTCGGGCTGGGTGCGCAAAACCGAAATCACCAGCAGGGCCAGAAACGGCACTTCCTTCCCGATGTAACTGAGGATAATGCCGATGCCGTACTTGTCGCGCACCAGCACCGGGAACTCGGCGGGTATGGAAATCAATCCAAGAGAGGCTGCCCAGCGCGCCAGGAGTCCGCCTTGCGAGAGCAGGAGTAGCAGCCCAATTGCCCAAATCATGTGCGGGAAAGCCAGATTGCTGTTCAGGGCGAGCGTATCGAAGCGGCTGCCCGAAATCCAGAAGGCGAGGACCAAGGCGAGAACAGCGGAAATCAGTGTTGAAGCCAGACTTACCCACAGCGAAAAACCGAGCGAGCCCCAAAACTCGCGCCCGGCGATGCCCTGTCCGCCGAACAGGTCGGCGTAGGCGCGCAGGCTGAGGGTGGATTCATCCAGCCCAGACATCAGACCCAGGCTTTGGGCAACGCCATAGGCAAGACTCGCCCCCAGAAGAAGGAGGATAATCGTCAGGGCGGGGGCAAGGGCCAGCCAGGGGGAGAAGATGAGACGATCGCGCATGGGGGAGGGTTTCAGGTGCCAGGTATCAAGTGTAAGGTGCGCGGCGATGTTTTTCCTGGTACCTGACACCCAATAACCTGACACCTATTTTTGTACCACAAACTCCAACCAACCCTGCTCGGCCAGCCCTTGATACTGCGGGGCGGTATCTCCGGCCAGGGAGCGGGCCAGGTCGGCGGCGGGGGTGGCGGCTTGGCCCAATTTGGCCGCGGCGACTTCCAACTGGGCTTTGGCTTCGGGGTCGGTAACACGGGTCACGTCAATGGCATAGCCCAAACCAAATCCGTTTTCGGGCAAAATCTGCGCGGCCTGGAATTCCGGCTCGAGTAGCAGGTTCGCCAGCACCAGTGCGGCGGCTTTGTTGGGCGCATTGGCCGGGATGGCGACGTAGTTAAAGTCGCCAATCATGTACTGCTCAAAGACAAAGGTGCGGGCAGTGGGCGGCATGAGACCGTCGGCAATCCAACGCCCCGCGCCACTGATGTCTTGCGTGAAACTGAAATCAATCTCGCCGTTTGCAAAAAGCGTCACCATCTCCGGTTCGTTGGCGGGGTAGGTTTCGCCATTGCGCCACAGGCAGGGTTCCAGTTCGTTGAGGTAAGCCCACAGCGCGGGGGCGTGTTCGTCCCAGGTAGCCTGGTCGAAGGTTTTCCACATCGCTTCGCCGCCGCTCAACTCGTAGAGCGCGCCTTTCAGGAAGCGCGTACCAATGAACCCGCCCGGACCCGGAGCGACATAGGTGAAACGCCCGGGGTGGGCGCAAGCCCAATCTTTCAGTTCGGCATACGAGCGCGGCAGGTCATCCGCGTCGATACGGGCGGAATCATAGACAAACTGGAACTGGGCTGAAGACCAGGGACTTTCCATGTTGTCCACTGGCGTGCCAAAATCAAGATTAATTGCGGGATTATCCCAGTTGACCAGCGTGGCATTGGGGAGCGCCTGCGACCAATCGGTGTAGAGCATTCCGGCCTGCTTGAGGGTGAAAAAATTTTCGCCGTTAATCCAGATTAAGTCCACCGCGCCAGGGTCGGTGCCGGCCTGTTTTTCGCTCAAAACCTGGTTGACAGCGTCTTCGGTGGCCGCCAGCGGTACGCGGTTGAGCGTAATCCCGTATCGCTCCTGCAGGGCTTTGCCGTAGAAATTGTCCACATAGGCGTTGATGCTGTCGGCCCCGCCCCAGATATACCAGTTGACGGTCTGGCCGCGCGCCGCTGCCAGGACACTGTCCCAGTCGTTGAGGTCGAATTCGCCTAATGAGGCCGGTTCGGGTGCTGCGGGAGCGCAAGCAGAAAGCACAAGCGCAAAAATTATAAGAAGGAAAGAAATTTGTTTCATGGGGTCTCCTAATGAAATACAAAATCACCTATGCAGGTTTTGCAAAACGATACTTGAGATACGCCGCCAACTCGCCCTTCAGGTTTGTCAACGTCTCGCGCATAAAAAAGTCGGCTACCTTTAAAATCCCGCTCGAATAGGTCGGGTAGGGGAAAACCAGCCGGTAAATCTTGTAGAGTGAAATTTTCTGGCTGATGGCCAGCGTAAAGAACGAAATCATCTCCGAAGCGCGCGGGCCGATGATGGTCACACTCAAAATCCGGCCGGTCAGGCGTACAGCGTCCACAATGATGAAACCGTTTTCGATTCCGTCCGTGTAGCCGCGGTCGGTGTGGGTCTTGAAATCCACCCGGATACGCTTGATCACGCCGGGATGACAGTATTCTTTCAGTTGTTGCTCGGTCAGACCAACGGCGGCCACTTCCGGGTCGGAAAAGGTCGCGTTCGGGAAAAGCGGCTCGTTTTTGGCAATCGGCAGATACGGGAAAGCTATCCGCTGAACGACGCGCCGTCCCTGGGCATTGGCGGAATGGGTGAAGGCAGAAGTAGGCGTCACGTCCCCAATCGCGTACACACCCTTGACATTTGTCTCACCGTAGGAGTTTACCAAGATGCCCTGCCGATGGTCAACTTTTACCCCTGCCTTTTCCAAATCCAGTTTTTCGAGGTTGCGAATGCGTCCGACTGCAACGAGTACTTTGTCAACATCGCGCAGGACAATTTCTTCTTCGCCAGATTGCAAAATGAGCGACTGGGTCGAGACATCGCAGGCTTTGGCAACCGTGCCAAGGTGTAGGGTGATGCCGCGCTTTGCCAGTTCTGCCTGAATAGCTTCTGAGGCTTCGGGGATGGAGGTCGTCAGTGGGCGTCTGTCCAAAGCAAACATTGTGACCTTGGTTCCAATTTTCTGGAAGGCAAAAGCCATCTCGAGGGCAATTACGCCTGCACCGACAATGACCAAATGTTTGGGCGCATCGCGCAAGTCGAAAAGAGATTCGTTGGTTAGAACCATTTCGGAGGGTAAACCTGGGATGTCGAGCAAGCGCGGACGGGCGCCGGTGGCAATAACAATATTATCGGCTGTTATTTTACGTATCCCGCCGTCTTTGAGCGCCACTTCAAGCTCCTTCGCCGTATTAAACTTTGCCAGGCCTTGGATAAATGTCACGTTTTTTGTCTCACGCACTTCATGAGTTTCTTTGTCACGTAGAGCATCGCGTTTTCGGATGACTTCACGCAGAACTTCGTCCGGGTTATCGCCTGGCTTAAACTCACGCGCAAGGTGGATCAATGTTTTGGATGGCACACAACCAACGTTGGTGCAATCCCCGCCGACATGGTTGGATTCAATCAAAGCAACTTGTTTACCCAGACCGGCGAGGCCGATGGCAACAGTCATGCCGCCTGAGCCAGCACCGATGACGATGGTGTGAAAGTGTTCAGTGTTCATGAATGAAAAATCCTTTTTTATGAATGACTCCACTGCAAAAACGACCAGATAAATCATATCCAAATTGCGCCTCCTCAAAAGGCGTGAACTTTAATATAATCAGGGCAACCCACCTAGCGAGGCTCGCCCATGTTTAAGAAGCATTACCGTCACTTGCAAATCCCGCTCACCAGCCATGTAGACGAACTGCCAGAGAAACTGCGCAAACGCCTGGAGAGCTCCTGGGCAGGTGTTTTCTATCGGGAGTTTTTCTGTCGTTTGGACGAAAAGCCCTTTGAGGTTCTGTATGCGGACTTTCCTTCGCGTCCCAACGTAGCGGTGAACGTGCTGGTCGGGTTGGAATATCTCAAAGCAGGCAATGGCTGGACGGACGAAGAGCTCTATGACAATTTTTGCTACGACATTCAGGTGCGTTATGCCCTGGGCTACCGGCAGTTAGGCGAAGGTGACTTTGATCTGCGGACGCTGTATTATTTTCGCGAACGGCTCAGCCGCCACATGCAGGAAAAAGGTGTCAACCTGCTGGATCAAGCTTTTGAGAAAATCACGGATGCGCAACTGAAGGCCTTTCAAGTCAAGACAGGCAAACAGCGCATGGATAGTGTTCAGGTCTCCAGCAATATTCGGCAAATGGGCCGGGTGCAGTTGTTGGTGGAGGTGCTGCAAAGAGTAGAGCGCATGCTGGGCCAAGCCGAGCGGGTTCAATATGCTGAGGCTTTTGCACCCTACTTGAAGGGACACGCCGGGCATTACGTCTATCGCATGAAAGGCGAAGAAGTCGCCCCGCATTTACAACGCATCGGCGAATTCATGCAGCGCTTGTTAGTTGAACTCCAGCCTGCCTACGGTAGCCAGGTTGTGTATCAGGTTCTGGAGCGCGTCTTTAGCGAACATTTCAGCACGGAGCAGACCCAAGTCAGCGCGAAACCAAACACAGAATTGAGCGCTGCTTGCTTACAATCGCCAGACGACCTGGAAGCGACTTATCGGGAGAAACGTGGTATCGGCTACCGAGGCTATGTTGCCAACCTGACCGAAACCTGTGACCCTGAGAATCAATTGCAACTGATTACCAAAGTTCAAGTTGCACCCAACCATACCGATGACGATCAACTGCTGGCTGAAGCTCTCCCAAACTTGAAAGCGCGCACAGATTTGAATGAAATGAACACCGATGGCGGGTACGGTGGCCGCCAGTCTGATCCGCTCCTGGCTAAATATCAGGTAGAACTCGTTCAAACCGCCCTTCGCGGGCGGAACCCGGACCCCGCCCAGCCCCATTTGGCTGATTTCGAGATCCAGTTCGGAGAGCATGGCAAACCAAGACAAGTTACCTGTCCGGCAGGGCAGAAAGTTCCGGCACACCCCAGCAGCCAGCAAAAGAGCTTTGTGGCGCGTTTCGAACTACCGATGTGTCAGACTTGTCCGCTCTTCGCACAGAATAAATGTCTGGCCCAGGCGGGCAAGCAAACCGATCCACGCTTACGGTTACGCTTTACTTTAGCAGAGGCGCAAACCGCTCAACGGCGACGGCGCTGCGCGGAAAACAAGCAGCGTTCAGGCAATTTGCGGGCAGCCGTGGAAGCCACCGTGCGGAGTGTCAAACTGCCTTTCCCGGAGGCCCAATTACCCGTGCGAGGCGAATTCCGAGTAACCTGTATGCTGATTGGTTCTGCCGCCGTAGCCAACGTCCGGCGTATTCAACGCTACCTGCAAACCAGGCTGCAAGCAGAATTGCGGCAAAAAGTCGCTCCAAACCAACCAGATTGTGACCGGAATTCGCTTGCGCCTTCTTTTTTGGGTTTCGTACGCCATATTTTCGCGCCCTTTTCGAAGTCAGCGCTGGCTTTTCAGCCGGTTTGGGCTAGTTAAAGAATGACTTTTTGCAGAGGAGTCA
>DAOUML010000379.1:0-5645 GCA_034411635.1 Anaerolineales bacterium | reverse complement strand
GCTCAGGGGCGGGAGCAGACCGGCGGCGATGTTTTTCTCGGCCTGGGCAGTGTCTTTGATGCCGGGGATGACGGTTGTCACCGCCGGGTGATGGAGCGTGAATTGCAGGGCCAGGTGCGCCAGAGTGCGCTCGGGGGTAGCCAGCGGGCGCAGTTGCTCGACAATGTTCAGGTCGTTCAGGAAGATTTCATATTCTTCGGGATTTTCGTGCCAGCGAGCGCGGAAATCGCCCGCGCCGAAGCGGGTTTCGGGGGTGAATTTGCCCGCCAGAATGCCCATCGCCAGCCCGCCGCGCACGATGACGCCGATGTTGTTTTGCTGGCAGTAGGGCAGGATTTCTTCCTCGGCGGTGCGATTCAGGATGCTGTAATCGATTTGCAGGCTGGCGCAGCCGCCATCGGCGTTGAAAGCCTTGAGATATTCAAAATTGCTGGTGCTAAGCCCGTAAGAGCGGATTTTGCCCTGTTGCTGGAGTTTCTGAAACCCCTCGACGAAGATTTCCATGGTCGGGTCGCGGAAATCGATATGACTTTGAATCAGGTCAACGTAGTCGGTATTTAGCCGTTGCAGGTTGCTCTCAACCCCGGCGATGAACTTCTCAACGCTGGTATAGGCGCTTTGGCCTTTTTCGCCGTCAAACTCGCGCCAGCCAATCTTGGTCGCGACGATGAACTGGTCGCGCCGTCCGCGCATGGCCTGGCCGAGCAGTTCTTCGCTGTGGCCGGAGCCATAGACATCAGCGGTATCATAAAAGTTCATGCCCTGCTCGAGGGCATAATCAATCGCATTCAGCACCAGGCTGTCGTCGGTTGCGCCCCACTGGTCGCCGCCGGCGGCCCACAGGCCGAATCCGATTTCGGTGATGTTCAGGTTGCTTTTGCCGAGCGTGCGAAAACGTAAAGTCATGGGGTTCTCCTTGTGAAATTACTATCGTAATCTACGTCCTGAGCGGAGGGCGAAGCGTATTTTGCGAAGCCCGCAGTCGAAGGACGGGTTGTTGATGGAATCGTCCTTCGACTGCGCTCCTCACTGTCGTTCGTTGCTCCGCTCAGGACTTGAAATACACATCCAGCGAAATGAATTTCCCCTCGCGCGCCATTTGGGCATACGGCGCGGGGATGATTCCGCCGAGAATTTCAACCGTTTCGCCGCCGGCCAGGCGCAGGACGGTTTTTTCCGCTTCGATGCCGTTGAACGTATCGCGGCGGGACGGGTTGTGATAGGTCACTTCCGTTTTGCCGAGCAGACGGAAGGACAGTTTGCCCTCCGCGTTGAACCACGCGCCCGGCAGGGTCGGTTGCAGGGCCAGTTGCAGTTCACCATCCCGAACGATAAACGGATTGGGGCCGCTCATCATCATTTGCCACATCGACAGGAATTCAGCCGTCGAACCGCTCAGGCGGGCGACGAAGCCGCCGCCATGCAGCGACTCATCCGGGTGGGCGCTGGAGACGATGAAAGACGAGTTTTCGAGCGGCGAACGGCCATATACCGCCGGGTCCATAAACGGGACCAGGTTGGCAGGCAGTTCAGCGAAAAATTGCTCATACAAACCGGCGCGCAGCACTTCGAGCAGGTATTTGTACGACATGTGCAGCCAGATGGAGCCGTTTTCGAGCCAGCCGGGAGAGAAAGCGCGGGCGCGGCCAATGTCATGCGGCTGGTCATCGAGCGAGGCGTTGACGCGGTACATGCCGAGTTTGCGGTCATACAGTTCACTTGCGCGCACAGATTCGTGCAGTTTGGCGGCTTCTTCTGGCGTCAGGACTTTCATTTGGCGCACCGGGCCTTCGAGGAAGGCCGGCAACGGCACGGGTTGAAAGTATTTTACTCGTATATAGGGCCGCCCGGTGGAATCGGTCTCGTCGAGCAGGTCGTATTCGATTGGTTCGCAGGTCAGGTAGGTGGGCGGGACACCCTCGGTCAGCGCGGCGGCGCGGCGGATTCCTTCTAGCAGGCTGGACTTCATTCCGCGCAGGAGTTCCGTCAAAGTGGCCGCATCCAGGCGCAGGGTATCGCCCTCGAAGCCGAGGCGGGTGGCGGCGCGATAGGCTTCGCGCGCGTCTGATAGCGCGTTCCAGGCTGCGAGTGGGTCGCTGTCTGTGTTTGCGCGGATGGCGGCGAGCAGGATGTCTGCTTCGCGCGGCAGTTCGGTTTCACGCGGAGATTCGGCTAGGCTTGCGAGCAGGAAATTGACCAGCCGCAATAACTCATAGGTTTCAGGCATCGACGAGCCAAGCAGGCCGGGCAGGCCGTTGAGGGCGTCGTACCAGCCGGGGCGTCCGGCTTCCATTTCGATGCCCATGCCGAATGGGTCGCGGGTGCTGAATTTCAGCAGGGCGAGTAGATTTAGTTTGCCAAAAAGATTGAGGCGGAACGTGTTGCTTGTTTCGTTTTTTGCGCGTGCCCAATGGCCGTTTTCGCCACCCGATGCAATCAGAGCGGCTTTTTCGGGGTCTTTGCGCAGGGCGTTTAGTTGGCGTGGCTTGCCGCCGGAAAGGACGTAGCGCTCACGGCGCGGCAGGACAACTTCCGGGCTTTCGTAAAAGGGCAGCGGTTCGGAATCGAAGAGCAGGGCGGCTTTTTTGTCGGGGTAAACCGCCAGGTAGGAATCGACCAGGTCGAGGAGGTAGGTCCAGTGGTCCACCCAGTAGCCTTCGCCAAACTCGGCGCGCAGGTGCTGTTCAGACTGGGCCAGGACGGTTTCGAGAAATTCGACCGGGTTGGGCAGTCCGGCTTCGATGGCGGCGGTCAGCAGTACCCCGGGGGTGAAGGAGGCGGCGAGGAGTTTTTCGAGGTTCTCCAGCCGCGCCCGGACATGAATGTCCGGGCTATTCGTACTAAGCCCGCTAAAGCGGACTGTCGAGTCGCCTTCAGGCGACTTCGTAGGAGTAGCCGGGGGCTTTAGTCCCCGGCGGTGCTGGGCAAGGATGGCCTCCCCTTTTTCAGCAGACAGGCTAAACGCCGCGCCCTGCACAATGAGCGGATTGTAGCCATCGGATTGAATCAGGCTGGCAAAGGTTCGGATGTTGAAATCGGCGACGCGTGGTTCGAAAAACACGTCGGCGCGGCGATTTTGGTTGACATCGCGGTAGTTGCCGTTGCCCTGCGAGTAATATTCGGGTGCGAGTACGAAGTAGTTGTAGTCGCGTTCCATATCGCCGTGTTTGCGCGAATAAACGTGATAAACGTGTTTGCCGCCCAAAATCAGCGGCCAGCCGCCGCGCATGACGTTGTCGAGAAAGGTCTGGCGGCAGTAGGCGTCAAAGAGCGGCGAGGCGGTTTGGGTGGCGATGGGGTCGGTGATGGTTTGGGCCAGGTCGCGGGCTTCGGCCAGGGATGTTTCGAAAAATTCGTTGCTGGTGAGTTTGGCTGCCTGGGCTTCGATGAGCGGGAAGGAGGCGACCATGCCGTACAGGCTGTTAACGGTTTGCGTTTGGGATGGGGCAAGCGCCAGTTTTGCGGCGAAGAAGACGCAGGGCGTGCGTCCTTCCAGGATTTGCCTGGCCGAGATAACGGAATCCAGCCCACGGGCGGCGAAAGGCTCAGGACAGGAAAAAGCGGTATCGAAACCGAAGACAGTGACCGGGTCGGCAAGAACCGGGAGCAGGTTGCCATCCACAGAAAAGGCCAGGGCGAAGTTCCCGGCTTCGATGGCGGATACCTCCGCGCTGTCTCCCGAACTGGCGCGCAGTTTGTAGAAGGGGATGCGGGTTTCGAGGTGGGTGACTTCCATCCAGGCTTCGACGGTGCGGGCCATGTTTTTCAGGGCGCCGTCGTTGGTGCCGTACGGAATCATGGCGGGCAGGCCGTCGAGGACTTCGAGTTCGAGCGCGGTTTCGCCTGTATTGCGGAATCTGACGCGCCGGGCCAGGGCGGCGAAGGGCTGGTTGGAGACGGTGAAGTATAAAACGCTGGTTTCGAGGCCGAGTTCGGGGTTGGTTTCGCGGATTTCGACTTCGTTCATGCCGACCAGCATGGTGCGGTGGGCGTTTTTGCCGCTGAAGGGTTCGTAGAAGCCGCTTTGCCCGCTGCGCTGCCAGCGGATGAAGGTGCGAAAGCCTGTCGCGGTGGTCTGGCGGTATGCTTTGCTGGCCGGCTGGAATTCGAGAATGGGTTTGTCTTTGCTCTCGACGCCAAACCCGGCGATGGCTTGCCCACGATTGACGTAGAAGGCCCAGAGTGGGATGCCGAGCGTGCCGGCGATGCCCGGCAGGAAGGATGAGAAGGGGCGCGCCTGCTGGAAATTGGGCAGGGTATAGCGCCCAAGCGAGTCGAAGTGGTTGCTGTTTGGTTCGTTCATTTGTTGATCCCCGGCCATTCAGACAACCAATAGTCGTCTGAAACGGCGTTGCGGTAGGCTTCGAGCGCGGCGTCGGAGGAGTCGATGCGCCAATCGGTTTCTTTGGATGTGTGGAACCAGATGATGGCCCGGATTTGCGGGTAGTTGCTGCGGATTTTCTGGAAAGTGTCGCTGATCCAGGCGGCTTTGTCGCCGCCTTCTTCGGTGGATGCAAATTCGCCGATGATGATGGGCTTTTCGGGGTTGATGGCCTGCAATTCGGCGTAACTGCTGGCAAAAATTTCGTCGAAGGAGGTCCATTTGGCGTTGAAGGTTTGGCCGAAGGAAGATGCGCCCCAATTGTAACCGTCGAAGCACATCCAATCAACGTACTCGTCGCCGGGGTAGTAGGCGGCGGCGTTGTTCCAATCGCCGAGTGAATCTTGAATGGATGAGAAAGGCGCGTTGGGACACCAGACCCAGAGTACATTCTCTGCGCCGTTTTGGGTAAAGCGGTCGTGGATGTGGCGGTAGGCGTCTACAAAACGCTCCGGGCCGTCGGCCAGGGTTGGGTCGCCGTAACCGTCCAAAGTCCCTGCGCCGTTGAAGATGCCCGACCAGGGGTACCAATCGCCGTTCATTTCGTGTCCGAAGCGCAGTAAAACGGGGCCGCCGAATTCGCGCATACCGTTGGCCCAATTATCGAGATATTCGTCATAATGGCCGCTGGTGATGGCGTCCAGCACGCGGCCTTCGTATTCGCTGGTGATGGCTGTGCCGGGGAAAAATTCCCAGGTAATCAGGGTGACGCGGCCTGCGTAGCGGTTGGCACTCAACAGCCCGTTGTTGAATCCTTTGCTCCAGTTCAGGTAGACGGCTGAAATGGCAACGCCTTTGCCAATGCGCTCAAACAAATTTACGCTGGAGACGCTGGTGCCATGAAAAGTGCCCAGGTAGACGCCGGGGATAGTCTCGTATTCGGGAACAGCCGCAGGTTGGCAGGCTGAGATGAGCGTCAGTATAAGCAGGCTGGTAAGAATCACGGCGCGGTAGAAATTCATTCAGATTTCTCCATCTTGGCGCAATTTGCGCTGTTGGCCGATTTATCGTAGGTGGTATTTGTCCCAATCAGATTGGTGACGCAGAAGGTTATTTCGCCGATGCGCTCCACCGGGAAGGAAAGCAGGCGGATTTTGCCCTGCGCGTCGGTTTCGGCGCTGCTTTCACCGCGACTGGTCAGGCCGACCCAGCCGCCGGTGACGCTGACGCCCTCGACCGGGTTGCCCTCGGCATCGTGGACGGTAATCACGGCTGCGGCGCGCCATTCCCCGTTGCTTGTATCGGCTTCGAGGAAGATGTCGCC
>DAOUML010000378.1:0-6751 GCA_034411635.1 Anaerolineales bacterium | reverse complement strand
AAATCAGGCGGGCAGGCTGACGGTGCAGGGAGTCGTCCGGGCCGCTGCCGCCCAGAATGAAATTAACGCCCAAGGCTTTCAGGGCGCTTGCCAGTTGGTCTACAGATGTCAAAGCGGGCTGTCTCATGGGTCGATTTTACCTCAGGTTGGATTCACTTCACCCCGGCCAGCCCTTTGGCAAAGCCTTCGGCGCTGGCTTTGATGAAGGATTCGACGCCGGTTTTGAGCAGGCCGCCCAGGGATGCAAGGGCTTTTTTGAGTTGGGCTTTTTCTGCGCCTTTGATGAGACCGTCCCATTGTTGAGCGCGCAGCCAGTCACCCAGGTCTTTTTCATCCTGCGGACGGGTGACGCGCAGCAGTTCGGCGGCCAGCCACCAGAGCATGACCTGGGCCTGCAAACGGTAGCCGGTACGAGATTCGGGGCTGGCGTCGTGAACGAGGAAGCCGCGTTTGCACAGGTCATCGACTTCGTTGCGGTAATCGGGCAGGGAGCTGAGCAGTTCGTCCAGGTCAAAGTCGCGGACCGTGACCAGGCGGGGCAGGGAGGCCAGGGCAACGATGGCGACGGCCATACGGCTTTCCGGCGACCAGGTCTGCCAGGTTTCTTTCAGGATTGGGCGGGCACTGTCGTACAGATCACGCGAGGCGCTTTCCCAGCGTGCCAGGGACCCGGGTTCGCCGTCGTCATAGGCATCGCGCAAGGCCTCGGCGGCGGTTTTGAGCAGGAAGGGCTGCCCGCCGGCGACATGGTACAGAAATTCGGCGTCGGCGGCGCTCAAATCGGGCTGGAGGCTGGCGACCAGTTGCAGTGCGTCCTTTTTCTCAAGAGCGCCAAGCACCACCTGGGTCATGAAGTTGAAGTAGGGCGACCCCAAGTGACTATATTCGCTGGTTTTGTCGTTGAGTTGCTCAAGGTTTTGGCGACTGGCGATGACCAACGAGAGTGAAGTGTAGCGGCTGGCAAGCGAGCGCAGGCTGCCGTAGAACTCGGCCTGGTGCAAGACGGGATGGCTGAGCAGGTTGTCGAATTCGTCGATGAGCAAGACCAGCCGCCAGCCAGCGGATTGCATGTGGGCCAGCAGGCGTTCGAGGCCAAAGGTACCGAAGCCTTCTCGCTTGGTAGTGTCGTAGGCGGCTGACATGGCTACATGATGGGTTTGTTCGAGTTTTTCAACCAGTGGTTGCAGGGCGATTTGCCAGAATTGATTCTGATCGAAAGAGACGTCCAGAGTTTGAGCGTCGATATACTGGAAAAATAGGTTGGCGGCCAGTTCGCCGTAGCGCACTTCGCGCAGGGTCGGGTCTTGCAAGTGGTAGAGCAGGCTGGTTTTGCCTATGCGCGGCTCGCCGCAAATTGCCAACGATTGCCCGCTATTTGACAAGCGGCCGACGATGCGTCGAATTTCGCGAGCCCGGCCTATAAAATTGAAGCCACTTACAGATGTACCAAAGATAAATTGGTTAGTCATTTTTATATCCTAAAACCTTGATAATAGCTCGGAATAAATCGGCTGATTTACCAGTAATAACAGAGAAGGTAACAAAGAGTGAACTTATAAAACCGAAAAATGTCGACAAATTACTTACAAATGGCGGCAATTTAGTAAAAATATTCCATAAATTTTGCAGGTGGCTATAGTAGAACACAGAACGGCAATTCGGCATGTTAAAAAGTTGACTTTCATTATCTCGCGTATATGCCAGTTCTAAACTCAACTCATCAAACGGGGATTCAACCAATTTAAATTCAATATTTTGCGAAATGGATTCATAAGGTTTTACAGAGTTAAACAAAAGCATGCTTCCATTTGGGAAAATAAATTCTTCTGATGATGGCAATAATATGATTCGAAGTGTATTTGTTTTGTCACTTATATTACGAACTGTAATATCAATTTTTTTTGTTTCCCCTGGCGCGGATTTGTCTGAATAGTGCAGAAATAACTCAAAATCCTTCTCTGAGCAGTGTTTTACTTGCGAAATCTGGAAAGACTGAAAAGACGGCCACCATAATATTAACAACCAAGTAACAATAATTAAGGAGATTACTCTCAACCCTGGAAGATAATTATCCCAAATCGACTTCCAAATCCATCCAATGAGTTTATTCGCCTTACGTACAAATGCCCTAAAAAGTAAAAAGATTTGACTTTTGCTCATAGTAGACCTATCCAATATAACAGACCCCAAATAATTATGATCAGGGAAATTATCCCAAAAGTTCTTTGAAGAGCTGCTTGAATTTGAAAAAAGTTAAATTCATTTTTGGGCCCTTCATTTTCTGAATAACGAATAGATAGCTCATCTAAACATTTTTGCATAAACTCAGCATCTTGCCAATTTAATATCCGGATACTTTCAAGAATATCATCTAATAAATTCTTATCGCGTCTTATAAATTTCATCGCAGCGTTGGAAATAACCTGTGCAATAATTTTAGGCTTTTTATCACGGATTGAAACTAGCTTAATCTTATGCAAAAACTGAATTTGTTTCTCGAAATTTTTTTCAACGATTGATGATACCTCATCCAAAACTACCGATGGTAGATCATCCTGATGCATGAACACTACTGCTGCAAACCCAATTTTCAAATGGTACGCGCTATTCCAAACGCTGTAAATTACATCATCTTGTCTGAGGAACTGGATGGATGTGTAAAAGTGATCGAGAGTAATTTTTGCAAATTGACTATCATCTTCCATCTCATATTCTTCAATGAGAATATCAAGCCACCTGCGAACAAGGCTCGGAATGCCACCGGTTAACTGATATATTTCACGTGCTACTTCATCAATATCAGCCCGGGGCTCACAAATCATTTGCAACAAATATTCCTTGACATCAGCCTCCCCCCAGGCTGGCAAAACAATATTTACGCTGAAGACTTCACCCCATATGAAAGCCAAGCTCTTCTCAATCTTTTCCATTTTTTCAGCCCAATAATCTTGTAAAAAATAAGATGTCACTAGAAATTCAAAACCACCATTGCGAAGTTTTTTTAAATTACTTAGGAAGTCTTGAAGACTATCTTTGCCATGATTTGTGGCATAGTCAAGAATATTATCTGCTTCATCAACCAATACTATGTGCTTTTTTGATGTTTTATTTAAACTTTTAGAGCGTGGATTTATCTTCGTTTGCCTTGTAATTGCGTCCCATAACTGTTCGGGGGTATCAATTCCAAAAAGATAGACAATAAAGACTTGTTGTGTCGAAAATGACTGCTTATTAACCCACTCCAGAACGCTAGTTTTGCCCATACGAGGGCCACTCGTTAAAAATACACTATTACCTTTCTGTAAGTTATTATGAACTTTTATCATTTCTCGTGTAATAAAAGGGAAATTCTTCAAAGGAATGGGTACAGAAAAAAAGACATCCGACAACAAGTTAGCATCTACATCATCATGAATTATTGGATGTTTATTTACAGGAATATTAATTTTTACCTGGGATAACTTTCGGATTTTTTCCACTCTATCAAATATCATTGATTTGAACCATAGCCAACCCTGAGAAAAATTTTTCAATCTATTCCTAGTATGCAGCCCACGAGTAGCTTTTTTTAATAACTTGGCGGCGGTTTCCGCGCCAAATTTTCTCTCATAAGTGTAGTCTGGATTTAAGAGAACCACTTTTTGTAACAATTCGATAGCTCTGTTCCACTCGCCGCCCTGGAGGGCCTGACGGCCTTCGATGTAATTGAAGGCCAGTTCCATCTCTTCGCGTTCTAATTGCTTGATTTTCTCAACCCCGGCGCGGGCTTCGGGGTTGCCGGAATCAAGCCCCAAGGTTTTCTCGTAGAGCGCCAGGCGGGATGCATCATCAGCGGCGGCCTGCGCTTGCTGTAAATAAACCTGCACCAGGCGCGGGCGGGCAACCGAGGGCGCAAATTCGAGCAGTTTTTCCAGTTTCTCACGGGCTTCGGCCAGCCGTCCGCCGCCGATCAGGATCTCTGCAAGCATTTCGTTGGCGCGAAGGTGGTTTGGGTTGATTCCAATCGCCTGCTCAAGCAGGTCTTCGGCCCGTTCCAGGTTGCCCTGGGCGTAGAAGGCTTCGGCGGCCTGGAAAAGGCTATCGGCAGCCGGCAGGATACGGTCGAGTTCGGTCTGGGTGCGGCTGAGAGGTTGATAACGAGCCAGCCAACGGCGCAGCAGTTCAACCCGGAAGACGTGGCCGCCCTCTGCGGGTTCGAGGATGTCCCAATCGGCGAGCAGTTGCGGGGCATTTTGCAGTTCGCGAATCAGGATGCGGACGCCGCTCTCGCGCAGGATGTGTTCGAGGCGGGTTTCGTCCACCACCACCGGGCCGGCCCCGGCCAGGGCGGCGCTGACGACTTTCTCGGCAGGACCAAGGCCGTTCCACAGCCATTCGAGCATGTTGCGGCTGCTGTCGAGGGTCGCTTCGATGGCGTCCGTCACCATCTGGGGCGTGACTTTGGGAGCTGAATCCGGGTCTTCGTCGTAGGCGGCTTCCCAAACTTGCGAGCACAGGGCCTGGGTCAGGTAGGCGTGGCCGCGCGTCAGGTCGTAAACGGCTTCGATGGCTTTTTCGGGCCAGTAGAGGGTTTCGTTCTGCTCCGAAAGGCGCACCAGTTTGGCCGTATCGGCCCGGGTCAGCAGCGAGACGCGCTTCGAATCGATGCCCTTGAAAACCGAGAGCGCCAGGCTGCTCAGGTCGGTCAGGTTGCGGCCCAGCACAAAGACAAATTGCAGGCGTAAGGGATTGAGCGAGAGCAGGTCGCGCAGGTAGGGGAAAAAGTCCTTCGCGGCGGTACCCGATTGCGGGTCGGCCAGCACGTCGAACTCGTCAAAGAGCAGGGCCAGGCTGGTTTCGCCGTCCAGCGCGTCGAGGCGGGATTTCATCCACAGCCGGAAGGGTTCGGTATCCTGCATGGACAGGGTGGGCAGCGGCCAGCCCAGGTCTGCGGCGATGGCGCGGGCCAGTTCGGCCAGCAGCCGAGGCAGGGGCCAGGCGGCTTTGTCTTGCAAGTCGAAATAGACGCTCAGGTAGGGGCCTTCATCGGGCAGGCGCTTTTTGAGATGCTGGAGCATGGAGGTCTTGCCTATGCGCCGCTGCCCAAACAGGGTGATGGCGTTCTGGTTGGGGTTGCGCAAGACGCGCAGCACGTCGCGCAGCACGTCGTCGCGACCGACGAAGGCCGGGCTGTTGCCTACCGGGTCACCGGCGATGTAGGGGTTGAGGGGGAGGGGCATGGGTGTGCTCCAGGGTGAAGAAGGTTATCCAAAAATTAAGCGTCGATGCGAAAAGTGTAGCACAGAAGGTTCACAACAACCTGCGGAATTCGTTCAGCGTCAGCATGTTCTGGGCGTGCAGGCCGTATCCAGCAAAACTGGAGACAAAAAAGCGCAGGTCAAAGTGCGCCGAGCGGGCATACTCGTCCAGTTCGGGGGCATTGAGCAGGGTCTTGAGTTTGGTGCTGCGCGGGTTGTGGTTGGCAAGCACAAAGATGACTTCCGGTTTTTCATCCGACACCAGGCTGACCTGAACGCCGGCCTGACGGCGGGTGAAGTTGAGCATACCAATCTGGTCCAACTGACAAAACTGGCTTTCCATCGTTGCCAGCAACCGAGCATAGCGAGCCTTGTCCTGCACCAGCGCATCAATGTCTTGCAAATGTTTGAGCAGGCCGGCATTACCGCCCAGGGCGCCATCGCCGTACTTCATCTCGAACAGGGCCGGACGGCATTTCCCGCTGCCGCGCCGGGACGCATCCCAGCGCAGGCCCAACAGGTCGAAGCGGGCGCGCAGGTTGGAGTCGGCAAATTCAATATCCGCAATGAAGTATTCGCTCTCATTTGAAATCGATGAATGGTTGTTCTCGCGCGCCAGCAGTTGCTGGAATTCGCGTTCCGGTTTGTTGTGGACGCTGAAATACTCGTCCATGACCTGTTTCAGGACGGGGAAAGCCGCCACCCATTGGGCGCACTCATCCTGACGCTGGATATTCGCGGGCAGGGCAGGCAGCACTTGGCCGGAAAGGTTGTATTTTGGGTCAAAATCGGCTTTGTACCTGCCAGAAGTTTGTCCGGCCAGCCTGACGAGATTCCCGCCGCGATAGTAGAGGTTGACGGCTTTCTCACGGATGGCAAGCATCAGGGTCTGGTCTTTTTGCACCCGGGCAAGGATGGGGTGCAAGCGGCCATCTGACTGGAGCAGGTCTTGCAGGAAGGGTTCGGGTAGGGTTCGCATGAGTTTTTTGGCTGACAACAGGACTATGATGTGATTTTTATGCGCTGCTGGCGTACAAGAGCGTCAAAATCGCTCTCGGCAAAGCCCTGCCTGGACCTATCGAAATCTGAAATGTAAAAGCCTATTTCTCGAATCTTGGCTCGCAATTGTTTTTGAGTGCCATGATCTGCCGAGACTTTGAGCCTGAGCAACCGCCGAATTTCAGCGGCTTCGTGCTGGGTGAATTGGAGTTTGCTTTTAATGGTTTGGTGCCTTTCTATGCTATGTTGATGGTCATGGCTTCTCGCGCAGCGTGCCAATCTTCTTCCACTCACTACTGCCTTTTTCCAAGTATCGCCAAAAATCCCAGCCGTTGACTTCCTTCCAGTCGGTGACGATGGCTTTGGCGGCGGTGGTCGGGGTGGGGTAGTCCTGCCCGTTGTAGCGGACGCTGCCGCGCAGGTCGAGCAGCTCGGCCTGGAAGACCTGGTCGTGATGTTTGCCCTGGATGGGAATCGGGAGTTTGGGGCCGCTTGTCTTGGTTTTCGCCGTCGGC
>DAOUML010000377.1:0-6939 GCA_034411635.1 Anaerolineales bacterium | reverse complement strand
TTGCATAAAGCATTGCCGTCCTGAGCGGAGGGCGAAGCGTATTTTGCGAAGCCCGTAGTCGAAGGACGCTCCGCTCAGGACTTATGCAAGAAGTCTATTTTATTTTCTGTGTAGTAGCGCGCTGGATACGATTCCCAGTGTGAGCAGTGTGTTAATGAGCAATAACCCGGCAGCCAGAGGCCAACTGCCAAAGGCCGCCGCGCTTGTTCCGATAATCATCAGCAGGGCATAGGCGCTTAGAAGTTGATTTTTTCGCTGGCTGGTTCTTACCATCTGTTCAGACGGATTGCGCGTCCACAAAAACCAGCCGCCGATGAGCAAGCCCAACCCAAGCATGGCCGCCAGCCCCAGCACCTGATGACCGTTCAGGAAGGGCAGGTCGATGACCAGAATGCCGCAGTAACTTGCCATCGATTCCAGGGGCAAACTTGGCACGGTGAATGCGCGCGCCATGACAAACCGTTCCCAGGCGGCATCGGAGGCCTGCACCGGCCAGGAAAACTCGACGCTTTCGCCTGGGGCGATTTCCAATTGTTCTTCAATATACTCGGCCAGCAAGATTGAGCCATCTGTGATCGAGGCCCGAAAAACGGTTTTTACTGTCCGCTCGTGGGGGTTGTGAACCGCGGCTTTGATTTCGGCCTTTTCGTTGCGGGTGATTGCCAGCGGGCAGGAGAATTGATTGAGCCCTTGTTTGGGGTGGCGGAAGAGCATCGCATTTTGGCGGGCCAGTTCAAAGGAGGATGCTTCAAAATCTCTCCAGGTGAGCAGGACGGTTAAAAGCAGGCCAATGACAACGCCCAGACCATACATTACTACGCCGATGGCGCGTTTGGTGTTTGAGGATGTTTGCATAAATATCTCCGTTTGAAAAGAATCGGGGGTGTTTGAGCATGATATACTACTGTTTATGTCTGATTTTGAGCAAATATGCGCGGAGTGCCTGCCAGATCAGGTGCTGGCTGGTATTGCGGCGTTTAATGCGGGGGAGTATTTTGAGGCTCGCGAATTGTTCGAAGCGGCATGGATGGCAGAGCCAGGCGAGATTCGCGATTTGTATCGCGGCCTTTTGCAGGTGGCGGTTTGCTATTATCATCTTACGCGCCAGAACTATGTGGGCGCTCGTAAAGTGTACGCCCGCAGCCTGAAGTGGCTGACGAAATGGCAGCCCGTTTGTCGCGGGGTGCGCGTCACAGAACTGCTACGGGATGCTGAAAACGCCGTCCAGACCGTGAGCGGCCTGGACCAGGGAAAAAACCACCAATTTCAGCGCAGTGACAACAACTTGTCCATCAGCCAGCCGATTATACATCAAACAGGGGGCTGAGTCTGTCGAAACACGCTCCGCTCACCTTGCTTGCGCACGGCGCAAGCAGGACTTGGACGCTTGTCTTGGCACGATTAGCACAAAAACGACTTTTAGATTTGGAATTGCTGCATGTCTCCCTCTTCCACCGGGACGTGTGCCATTATGCCCAGCATGGGTACGAAGTGGTAGAGGGCCGGGGTGAGGGGCTATTGGGCGATTTTAAGAAAGCCCCGCTCATTTCGGCAGGATTCTTGTAGCAATTCTCAAGATGCGCCACGTAACGCCGCCTTCAGGCGGTTACTCACGGCGTTACGTATTCAAAGCAGGCTGGCTCACTTCCATATTGAGAATTGCTGCTTCTAAACATATCTGATAGATGGTAGTAGAATAGTGCTTGTTTTGACACAAAGGACTTTCGGGGAGCATGAGCCTTTGCGGATATTTTGAATAGAGCCAGGAGAAAAGAATATGCCAAGACGTAATTTGGCGCAACTCTACCGCGACGAGTTTCGCGGTTATTCATTTGTTAAGTTTCAGCAGGATGCCCTGGCCGGTTTGACGGTGGCGGCGGTGGCCTTGCCCCTGGCGCTTGCCTTTGGGGTTGCTTCCGGCTCGACTGCTTCGGCGGGGCTGGTTACGGCAATTATCGCCGGATTTTTAATGGGCGCGCTAACCGGCGCGCCTTACCAGATTAGCGGCCCAACTGGCGCAATGAGCGCGGTCCTGATTTTACTGGCCCAAAAATATGGGCTGACCGGTATCTGGATCGCTGGTCTGATGGCCGGGATTTTGCTGACCCTTATCGGGTTGCTGCGCCTGGGGCGTTTTATCGCTTTTATTCCCGCGCCGGTCATCACCGGGTTTACTTCGGGCATTGCGCTGATTATCTTTATCGGTCAGGTGGATAACTTTCTGGGTATTCAGACCGCCCCGGCAGAATCTGCCGCCTGGAAATTTCTGGGCTACTTCAACGGTGGCTTCAGTCTCGATTGGCGCGCCGTTATTTTGGGATGCATCGTCATCCTCTCCATGCTTGTCTGGCCGAAGCATCTCAATACCAAACTGCCGGCCTCGCTCTTGGGCATTATTCTCGCGACGGCTCTGAATGCCGTTCTGGGTTGGGACGTGGGCATGATTGGCGAAATTCCGCGCACGCTTTTCCTGGTCGACCGTCTCGATTTGGCTCAAATCCCCTGGGGCGATTTGCCCGATTTTATCGCCCCAGCCCTGACGATTACCGCCCTGGGCGCGATTGAAAGCCTGTTGTGCGGCGCGGTTGGTTCGAATATGACCGGCATTCGCTTGCAAGCCAATCAAGAATTGGTGGCCCAGGGTGTCGGGAATATCGTCATCCCGTTCTTTGGCGGCGTTCCGGCAACCGCCGCGATTGCTCGTACCAGCGTGGGCATCAAATCGGGTGGACAAACGCGCATGGTTAGCATCATCCATGCGGTTGGGTTGCTGCTTTCCATGTTCCTGCTTGCGCCGGTGATGGCTCAAATTCCCCTGGCAGCCCTGGCAGGCGTGTTGATGGTCACTGCCTGGCGCATGAACGAATGGTCGTCTATCCGTTTCATGTTTGGCAAACGCTTTAAAACCGATATGATTATGTTTGCGGCGACCTTACTGGCGACTATCAGCCTTGATCTGACGCAAGCCATTCTGGTGGGCACCTTCCTGGCTGGGGTGAAGTTCATCAATGATATTGCCACCCTGCAAGTGACCGTTGTTGAGGTCGATGCCGTTAAATTGCGTCAGCGTGGGATTGAAACTGAGGGGAAATGCAAACACGCGCGCGTGGCTTTTCTGACCGGGCCGTTGTTCTTTGCGGCGACGAGCCATTTCAACGAGGCTTTTGCCAGTCTGCAAGATACCCACGCTCTCATTCTTTCGATGCGCGGCGTGCCATTGATTGATACCAGCGGGCTTGAAGCAATTCACCATTTGCGCGAGAAGTTATGTCAGCAGGGCGGCGTGCTTATGCTATCGGGCGTTCACGAAAACGTTATGAACACCCTGCGGCGCGGTGGGCTGGTTGAGAAAATTGGGGAAGAGAACTTCTTTTGGGCCAGCGATGAAGCCATTGTGGCAGCCGAGCGCAGGGAATGTATTTTTTGTGAAAAAGCACCACCCGGAAATGAATGTCCGGGATAATCTACGAAGTCGCCTGAAGGCGACTTAGCCCGCAAAGCGGGCTTCGTAATGATAGCCGGGCGATGAATCGCCCGGCGTAGCAGCGGCTCGAATGAATTTTCGGATGGCCTCTTAGAATAAAGCCCATGTAATATTCGGATAGTGACATTCATCTTAATCGCCCCTTTGTGATTGAAGCGCAAGAAAAATCGCGCTATCATTTAAGGTGCGCTTCAGCGTTTGTCTAAGCCGCCCCGCAAATATTCAAAAGGAGTCTCCCCGTGATACAGATTCGCCAACTCACCAAGAATTACGGACAAGACAAAGGCGTGTTCGGTCTGACCTTTATGCCGCCGGCATCTACATCTTCGGCAAAAAAGATTTGCCGCTCTAACCCAAAGGATTAACCATGACAACCCCCGCCATTCTCGCAGAAGACCTGACCTATCGCTACGGCGATTTGCTCGCCGTTGACCATATCAATTTCAAGGTTTCCGAAGGTGAAATTCTGGGTTTCTTAGGCCCCAACGGGGCCGGCAAGACGACCACCATCAAGATGCTGACCGGGCAAATGCGCCCCAAGGAGGGCCGCGCCACGCTGCTCGGCATGGACATCGTCAGCCAGACGACCAAAATCCATGAGCAGATTGGGGTTTGTTTCGAGATTGCCAACCTGTACGAAGCCATGACCGGCATCGAAAATCTAAAACTGTTTGCTGAACTGTTCAGGGTTAGAAACTTCGACGCCCGCGCCCTGCTTGATCGGGTTGGGTTGGGCGAACGCGGCAAAGACCGGGTGGAAGGCTACTCCAAAGGCATGAAACAACGCCTGATGGTCGCGCGCGCCCTGGTCAATTCGCCGCGCATCCTTTTCCTTGATGAGCCGACCGAGGGCCTCGACCCGGTTTCCGCCGAGTCGATTCGCAACCTGATTTTGGAGGAATCCCAAAAAGGTGTCACCATCTTCCTGACCACCCACGATATGCTCGAAGCCGATAAACTCGCCAATCGGGTGGCCTTCATCAATCAGGGCAAAATCGCCGCGCTCGATACGCCCCACAACCTGAAGCAGCAATACGGCAAACGCATGGTCAAGGCCCAGGTCGCTGTGGCAGATGGCAAACTTGAATCGCGCGAAATTGTGCTGGATACCCAGGCAACCGCCGCCGAACTGCAACAACTTTTCAGCGGCGAGAAAGTCATCACCATCCACAGCGAAGAAGCCAGCCTTGAAGATATTTTTATCAAAATCACCGGGCGCGGTCTGGTATGAACTGGCAAACCATTCCTCCCCTGCTCAAAAAAGACCTGATGCTGTTTTTCCGCAACAGGTTCTATGCCATGATCACCATCCTGGCGCTGGTGGTCTATATTGGCATTTACTACGCCATGCCCGCCGATGTGGATGAAGTCATCGAAGTTGGCCTGTTTGCGCCGGCCGAATCGGCCCAGGCGGCGAAAATGCTCGCGGATGACGGAATCACCTTCCGGGTCTATGAGAGCGCGGAGGCGATGGAGCAGGCCATTTTGGCCGAAGAAATCCTGAGCGGAATCGCGTTCCCCGAAAATATCCTGCAATCCATTTTTCTGGGCGAAAAGCCCGTCGTGCGCGTCTACCTGGCTTCAGATTTGGACGCCGACATGCGCGAAATGATGAAGGTCATGGTCGAGGCAATTTCGCTGGCGCTGACCGGGCGCGGACTGAACATCGAGGCCAACGAGGTCATCATCGGGCGCGATATGGCCGGGGAGCAAATCCCGATTCGTAACCGCATGTTGCCGCTCTTCGCCATCGTGATCCTGATGTTCGAGACGATGGGCCTGGCAAGCCTGATGGCCGAGGAAATTCAGGCGGGGACGATTCGCGCCCTGCTGGTTTCGCCAATGGGGACGCGCGAGTTTTTCGTCGCCAAAGGCGTCATGAGCGTTTCGCTGGTACTCGTCCAGGCCTGCATCCTGATGCTGGCGGTGGGCGGATTTGCGATTGAGCCGCTGATTGTGTTGACCACGCTGCTGCTGGGTGCATTTCTGGTGACTGGCATCGGCTTTTTCATGGGCGCGACGGGCAAGGATATGCTCACGGTGATGGCCTGGGGAATGCTGGCAATGATTGTGCTGATGGTTCCGGCTTTTGGCGTTATCTTCCCCGGCACAATGACCGCCTGGGCAAAACTCATCCCGTCCTATTATCTCGTGGACATCCTGCATCAGGTCATCAACTTTGGCGCGGGCTGGGAGCAGGTTGCCGGGAACATGCTCATCCTGTTGGCCTGGATTGCCGTGCTGCTGAGCGCCGGCGGGCTGGTTTTAAAAAGGAAATTCGCATGAACATCCATCGCACTTTTACCCTGCTTAAAAAAGAATTCGTGTATGGCTCGCACAACTTTATTTTCGTGATGGCGGTTGTCATGCCGGTTGGCATTTCGCTGGTGCTTTCGTTGTTGCTCGGTACGCTTTTTTCGGGCAAGCCGCGCCTGGGCATTCTTGACCAGGGCAACTCGCAACTAACCGCCCAGATGGCCGGGCTGGACTTCATTCTCACCGAGGCCTACACCGTTGAAGAAACCCTGCGCGCCGACGTGGAACGGGGCGCGCTTGATATGGCCTTGATTCTGCCTGAGAACTTTGACCGCCAACTGCAAGCAGACGCCGTCACCACGATGGATTTGTTCATCTGGGGCGAGAGTTTGCTGAAGCACCGCACGGTGCTGGCGGTTGCCCTGGTGCGCGGCATTATCGACGTGGCCGGGCGCGAAGTGCCGGTTGAAACGGAATTGGTGCTGCTCGGTGAGGAGGCCAACATCCCCTGGGACGTGCGCCTGTTTCCGCTGCTGGTGGTTATGACCATTTTTATTAGCGGAATGATGGTACCGGCCACTTCGATGGTTGAAGAGAAAATGCGCCGCACCTATCGCGCCTTGTTAACCACCCCGGCCACGCTGGTCGACATTCTGGGCGCCAAAGCACTGACCGGCGTCATCCTGTCGCTCTTCAACGGTTTATTAATTCTCTTCATTAACAACGCTTTTGGCGCGCAACCCGCTTTGCTGGTGGGGTTGCTCGTGCTGGGCGGCGTGTTTGCCGCTGCGATAGGGATTATTATGGGGGTGCAGGTTAAAGATATCAACACGCTCTTTACGCTCATTAAAAGCACCGGCATTGTCCTGTACGCGCCGGCCTTTATCTTCATGTTCCCCGAAATCCCGCAGTGGATTGCCAAACTCTTCCCAACCTACTATGTGCTTGGGCCAATCGTCGATCTGACGATGAACAACGCCACCTGGGTAGATATTGCTGTTAATGTCTACATACTCATCGCCCTGATTGTGGCCCTGGTTGCGATTGCCGGTTTTCTGGCCCGCCGCGCTTTGGATGCCGACGCGTAGACGCCGTAAACCTTAGACTTCTTGCATAAGTCCTGAGCGGAGCGTGTTTCGACAGGCTCAACAACCATCCTTCGACTACGGGCTTCGCAAAATACGCTTCGCCCTCCGCTC
>DAOUML010000376.1:0-4631 GCA_034411635.1 Anaerolineales bacterium | reverse complement strand
GATGTTAAGAAAATGAACGTTACATATCGGCCCTTCGACTACGCTGAAGAACGCTCCGCTCAGGGCATGCGTGCCAAAATGATTATCTTAATATCTATATATCCGCTTCGACAGCGGAGGCGGGCGTTTTACCCAAATCTCAAGGCTGAAAATGCTCCTTGACATTACCTCGGCTTTATATTACTATTAGATATATAACGAAAGGAGTTTCAGGTGGAATTTGTGATTTTGGGGCTGCTCGCCCTGCACGCGATGACCGTGTATGAAATTAACAAGGCACTGGAGCGCGGTGTTTCATTGTTCTACAGCGCCAGTTTTGGCAGCATCAACACGGCAATTGGCAAAATGCTCGAAAAAGGCTGGGTTTCCGGCGATGAAAAGGTCGAAAATGGGCGCAACAAACGGGTCTTTCATCTGACGCCTGCCGGCATGGACGCCTTCCAGGGTTGGCTGAACTCGGAGATTGAAGCCGAAAAGGTCAAAGACCCGGCCCTAACCCGTCTGTATTTTATGGGCTTTTCCAATCACCAGGAACGAATTCGCGTGTTGGAGGCCCATGTCGAAAAACTTCGCCAAACGCTGAAAGCGCTCGAACTCATTCACCAGCAAACCACCAGCCTACAAATTGCGCCCCAAGCGCAAACAAAGGCCAAATTTCAGTTGCTAACTTTGCAATATGGACGCGATTTCTACGCGTTCAATATCCGCTGGTATGAAACCCTGCTCGAATCACTGAAACAGGATGATTCTTCAGGATAAACCACTCCATCAACCAGCCATATTCTTTCCGGCTAACGCTTGAACTCACCAACACTTTGTAATCATCAAGGAATTCCCATGCCTACCCTGCAAGAACGACAACTCCAAAAAGAAACCTACAGCCTGTACTACTATACCCAGGGCGATTCAGCCAACCCGGCCATCGTCTTTATTCACCCGGCCTATGGTGATACCACCTGTTTTCACCACCAATGGGACACCTTCTCAGACAAATACCATGTCATTTGCATCGATATGCTGGGGCACGGTCAATCACAAGTGCGCGATGGCAATGTCACCATCGAGAAAACCGTCGACCTGATCGCGGAAGTTCTCGCCGCAGAGGGTCACGCCCAGGCGCACCTGGTCGGCGTTTCGCTCGGTTCGCTGATGGCGCAGGCAGTGGCGCGCAAGTTCCCGCAACGGGTCAAGAGCGTCACCATCTGTGGCGGCTATAGCATCTTTGGCGACAACTCCGCCATCAGCAAGGCCCAAAACCGCGAAATTGTCAAAGCCTTTTTTTTGATGCTGTTCAACATGGACGGCTTTCGCCGCTATGTGGTCAAGAATACCAATGTAGTCGAGGCCGAACGCGAAGTATTCTACCGGGCCATGCAAAAATTCACGCGCCGCTCGCTGCCGGTCATGTCAGGCATGAGCAAAATTCTCGACAAAACGCCCCACACGCTCCCACAGCCCCTGCTGATTGTCACTGGCGAACACGACCTGCCCATCATCCTGACCAACGCGCAAGACTGGCAGAAACGTGAGCCAAATGCGCGTTTGCAGATCATCCCGCAGGCTGGTCACTGCGCCAACATGGACAACCCACAAGAATTTAACCGAATTGTAGCGGAATTTCTCGCCTCTGTTTGATGACCCATCCAATGACTCGCCTGCACCCCGCCACCCTGCTCGGTTTTCTGGCCGTGCTGCTGTGGAGCAGCATGTTTGCCTTTTCACGCCTGCTGACCGAATCGCTGGGAACCTACACCACCGGCGCGATAATTTACATCCTCGGCGGCGCGCTGGGGCTTGTCGTTGCCAGCCGTCAGCCCGGTGGCCTGGCGCTCTTGCGCCGTCCGGCGCGCTACTTTCTGATTTGTGGCCCGTTGTTCATCGGCTATATGGTTTTTGTTTACCTTGCAATTGGTTTGGCGGCCAGTCATGCCGAAGTTGTGGCTGTCGCGCTGGCAAATTATCTCTGGCCTTCGTTAATCATGCTTTTCTCAATCCCCATTTTGGGCAACCGTGCTCGTATCTGGCTGCTGCCCGGCATTTTGCTGGCGCTGGCCGGAACCTGGCTGGCGACCCTTCTCAGCCAGGCGCAGAGCGTCCAGATTGCCGCCATCTCCCAAATCGACTTTTTACCGGTTGGCCTGGCGGCGCTGGCGGCCATTCTATGGGCCTTATACTCTACCCTGGCGCGTAAATGGGCCGCGCAACAGGGCAGCGCCGTGCCGATTTTCCTGCTCGCCAGCGGATTGGTTTTTCTGCTCTTGCGCTTGCTCAGCCAGGAAGAATCGCGCTGGGAGATGGCCTTACTGCCCCCGGCGCTGTACCTGATTGTTTTCCCGGCCTGGCTGGGGTACCTGTTTTGGGATACCGCCATGCAGCGCGGCGATATGCCTTTGGTAACAGCCTTTTCTTACTTTACGCCATTGCTCTCAACGTTGATTTCGCTGCTTGTTTTGCAAATATCGCCCAGCCCGCTGTTGGGGCTGGCGGCCTTGCTGGTAACTATTGGGGCAATCGTAAGCAAGTTTTCAATCGAATAAAAATCGGGCAAGCGCTCCTTTTCCAGGCTTGACAGCCATGCTATACTGAATCAAATCAGATGGAATATGTCAGAATAAGGAGTAATCATGAAAACAGGTTTGGCTTCAGGGTGCATTGCCTGGTTTGTTCTTTTCGGTATCATTAGCACTTGCCTCGTCCCTGTCGGACTGATGAGCGCCGGGGTTACCTCGCAAACCGATTTTGTTGCCCAAACGATGGGCGGCTACATGTGCCCACCAGAGACAACGCCCGATTTATATCTCTACGCAACCACAATCAGAGATGAACGCGGCGTGGACATGCCAGCCACCGGTTCCGAACTGATTTGCCTCGATTCCAACGGCGAAACGGTGGTCAACCTGGGGCCGACCTACGCCTTTCTCTGGACCGGCGCGCTGGGGATTGCCGGCGCGCTCATCGCCGCGATTCTTGCCATTTTCCTGGCCGGGCCAATCGGCGTGTTTATCGGCAAGCGATTTGGGCGTAAACCGGAATCGGCGATTGGCGGGTGAAATTAGGGCCGCGCTTTGCGGCGTTCTTCGCGCCGTTTTTGCTGCTCCTGAATTTCGTGGATATGTTCGACTTTTTCCGTTATGGCGGCGTTAAGCCAGATTTGGCCTTTTTCCGCTGTTCCGAGGCTGCCCGCGCCATACGCCCCGTAGCGTGAATCGTCGTCCCAGGGCGGATTCGCCACGAGCGCGCCACCCTCGACCCAATCCATGTAATAATTGGGGGTGGCAATGAAATCGACATCATCCTTGACCCTGTCCATGTGAACCAGATCCGGGCGCAGGGCCAGAATCATCGAGGTTTCCAACTCGCAAGCGTGACCCATGCCGCCGATGGCCGATTCGCGGTATTTTTCAAGCGCGGCAATCCCGGTCGGGCCGGAAGTGTGCAGCCAGGCGGTGGCGCAGAAAATGCGCTTGTGTTGATCCCCCGCATATTTGACCACATTGACCAAAAACGAGACGTTGCCGCCATGCCCGCTCATCAGGTAGAAGCGGTCGAAGCCGCGCGCCACGAGCGTATCGACCACCGCCAGCCAGAAATCCTCGAAAGCGCGTCCGCCGGCGTTCATTGTCCCGGCGAAAGAATCGCGGTGGGTGCTGACGCCGTAAGGCATGACCGGCAGGCTATAAGCCGCATTCGGGGCGGATTGGGCCGCGCCCTGCGCAATCGCTTCGATGATGAGCGTATCGACCGAGAGCGGCAGGTGCAGGGCGTGCTGTTCGGTGTGGCCGATGGGGAGCAGGATGACTTTGTCACGTTCGGAAGAGGGAGGTGTCAGGTGCGAGGTGTCAGGTGCCAGGTGCGAGGTGTCAGGTGTCAGGTTCGGGGTATCAGGCGCGGAGACCTGATACCTGACACCTGATACCTGACACTTTATTTGAGAATCTCCCAGCCCCAAATCAACCCCCAACGGCATGAGGGCGTAGACGCGGGTGAAGCCGTCTTCGCGCAGGGAATCGAGCAGGTTTTTGAGATACGCGCCCAGGACGGGTAGCGGAACTTCCAGCCCCGAGCCAGGCCAGCCAAACGGGAAGGGCGGCAGCAGGCCGATTCGGGTGGGGAAGGCCAGGGATTTTTCGATGTCCGGCTGTGGGTAGCCTGATCCGAGCGGCAGGAGTATGGGAACGTCGCGGGGCAGGTCGGCCACTTCGGGCCAGGTTAAGTCGTCGAAACGGAAGAAGTCAGCCATTTTTTATCCTATGCCGTGCAGCCTGAAGGCGGCGGTACGAGCAGATACCAATCCAAAAAGCGTTCGAGGCGTTCGTAGGCGTCCAGTTGGGTTTGACGCATGAGGAAGCCGTGCGGTTCGCCGCTGTAGGTTTTGTATTCGTAGGTTTTGTCGAGGCGTTTGAGTTCGTGGGCGATTTCTTCGGAGGCTTCGGGTGGCACGACATCGTCTTCGAGGCCGTGCAGCAGCAGGACGGGTTTGCGGATGTTGTGGAAGTCTTCGATGGGCGAACCGGCCTGGTAGGCGGCCCGGTTTTTGGCCGGGTGGCCGAGGAAGATTTCGGTATACAGGCGCAGTTCGCGGTTGCATTGCGCCCAGGAACTGATCAGGTTGCTGTCGCCGTATTTGGCAA
>DAOUML010000375.1:0-4571 GCA_034411635.1 Anaerolineales bacterium | reverse complement strand
GGAAGAATTCCGCAAAAATCTCATGCGCATCATGCGGCCCTGGCGCGGCCTCCGGGTGGAACTGGACGCTGTAAACCGGCTTGTTTTTCAGCCGGATGCCCTCCAGCGAACCGTCATTCAGGCTCAGGTGAGTCACCTCGACCTCGTCCGGGTTGAGCGATTCGGGTACAACCATGTAATTGTGATTCTGGGCGGTGACATATACCTGCTTCGAGCGCAAATCCTGCACCGGATGATTGCCGCCATGATGTCCGAACTTGAGTCGCGCCGTCTGGCCGCCCAAGGCCCGGCCAATCAACTGATGACCAAGACAAATGCCAAAAATCGGCGTTTCGCTTTCTATCAGTTTGCGTACCGCTTCCGATGCATACGGCAAACCCGCCGGGTCGCCGGGGCCGTTTGAGAGAAAAACCCCGTCTGGGTTGAGGGCCAGCACCTCCTCGGCTGTCGTATTCGCCGGGACAACCGTCACATTCGCCCCAAGCGCGCTCAGGTGGCGCAGAATATTTTCCTTGATGCCGAAATCATAGGCGATAACTCGATATTCGATATTCGATACTCGATGATTCGAATCTCGAATATCGAATATCGAATTGTCGGTTTTCTTTACCCATTTTGCTCCTTCGTCATCCACCCAGTGATAGGCCTCATCGCAAGTCACTTCCATGACCATATCGCGCCCGTCCAGCCCCGGCCACTCGCGCGCCATGCGCAGAAGCCGTTCCACTTCCGCGTCCGTTTCCGTCCGTGAGTCCGTTACAGAGTCCGCTGTTAAGTCTGTTTTCAGCGCCGCCCTCATCGTCCCTTTCTCGCGCAACTTCCGCGTCATCGCGCGCGTATCCACCCCGCTAATGCCAGGGACGCCGTTCTCCGCCAGCCAGGAAGACAAATCCATTTGCGAACGCCAATTTGAGACCACCGGGCTGAGTGAGCGGATGACCACGCCTGCCACCTGCGGCTTGAGCGATTCGTCATCTTCCAGGTTGATGCCCACATTGCCGATATGCGGCACGGTAAACAAAACCGCCTGCCCGCGATACGATGGGTCGGTGATGATTTCCTGATAGCCGGTCATGCTGGTATTAAAGACCAGTTCAAAAACTGCTTCAGTTTTTGCGCCGAAAGCCGTCCCGGTATAAACCGAGCCGTCTTCGAGTACAAGGATTGCTGTGTTTTGGTTCATCTTTCCTCTTTCCTTTGATACGATTTTCTTATACTCATTCTTGTCATTTCGAAGGAGCCGCGTAGCGGCGACTGAGAAATCTTAATCACTGTGAGTAAGATTTCTCGCTGCCGCTCGAAATGACAATCGATGTGACATAAAAAAACGCCCTCCGGCGGAACCTTCCGCCAGAGGGTGAAGTAGACTAGACAAGTGGTTGCGCAGACATTGGGCGCAAGTTTATCACGGACAGGATATTTGTCAAGACAAATCTTCATCCCAAACAAAACGCGGATACGAGCCCAGCACCCGCAACATGGTCGCCATTTCAGACAGGTGCTCCAGCGCGCGGGCGCAGTTGGGATCATTTAAATTCCCGGCAAAATCGATGTAAAACAGATACTCCCACGGACTGCCCGCCAGCGGCCTCGATTCAATTTTGGTCAGGTCAATATCGCGCAGGGCAAAAACCGCCAGGGCCTTGAACAGCGCCCCTGGCACGTTCTTCAGCGTGAAAACAATCGTCGTCTTGGATGCGCCCTGTGGGTTGATCGCCTCGCGCGCCAGCACCAAAAAGCGGGTGTAATTGGCCGGATTGTCCTCAATGCCCTGTTGCAAAATCGGCATCTCGTACACCTGCGCCGCCCGCGCTGAAGCAATCGCCGCCAGGGTTGGGTCGCCTTTGTCTTTGATGATGCGCACGCTGCCAGCCGTATCGTAGACCGCTTCCACCTCCACGCCCAGGGCGCGTAGAGAGTGGTCGCATTGCGCCAGGGCCTGCGGGTGGCTGATGACCTTCTTCAGCCGTGTTTTGTCCGCGCCGGGCAGGCCAATCAGGCAATGACGCACGCGCAAAAACTGCTCGCCAACGATAAAAAGATGATTTTCGAGCATCAAATCATAATTGCGGTGAATGCTGCCCGCCAGCGAATTCTCAATCGGCAACATGCCAAAATCGCAAGCCCCGTCTGTCACCGCGGCAAACGCCTGCTCGAAAGATGGATTCGGCACCGGCGTCACCTCCTCACCAAAATGCGCCAAAACCGCCGCTTCAGAATAAGCCCCCGGTTCACCCTGGAAAGCCACTTTATAGGTCATAAAATCTCCATGTTCGATACGCGATAATTCGATATTCGATATTCGATATTCGTTATTCGATATTCGTTATTCGATATTCGATATTCGATATTCGAGTATCAAGTATCGAGTATCGAGTGTCGAGTATCGATTGTCGTCGAATATCTACTCTCTACTCTCGAATATCTAAACCTTTTTCCCCACCAACGCCTGATACCGTTCCCTGGCTTTGCTCAACGCCTCGGCCAATTCCGGCTCGGATGCGGACTCACGAAGGGCTGTTTCCAGGCCATTGAGCGATTCCTTCATCCGGGCGATGGCGGCCAGCACGTTGGCGCGGTTGGTGGTCAAAATGTCCATCATCATCGGGACGGAACTACCCGCGATACGCGCTGTGGAGCGGAATCCGCTGCCGATGAGGGGCGCGGCGTCTGGCGGGGTGGATAGGACGAGTGCCGCTGTCAGCAGGTAGGGGAAGTGGCTGGTGGCGGCGGTCCAGGCGTCGTGGGTGGCGGGGTCGAGGAGCAGGGGACGGGCGCCAATCGTTTGTATCAACTCTCCGGTTAAGGCCAGGGCCGCCGGGCTGGTGCGTTCCAGCGGGACGATGGCAAACGGGGCCTCGCGGTAGATGGCCGGGTCGGCGTTTTCGAGGCCGGAGGTCTCTTTGCCGCACATTGGGTGTCCGCCAATCGGGTCGAAGTTCGTGGGCAGGGCGTCCATGGCGGCGACGATTTCGCCTTTGGTCGAGCACAGGTCGAGCACGACGGCCCGGGCGTTGGGGATGTCGCTTAAATGGGATAAAAGTTCGAGCGTGACCCGAACCGGGGCGGCGAAGATAACGAGATTCGCCTGGGGCAGAATCTCGTCCATTTTAACGGAGGCGGCCTGCACCAACCCCAGATCCGCCGCTTTTTCCACCGTTTCAGGATCAGAATCGACGCCAAAAAGCGCGGCGCAATGACCGCGCAGGGCCTGGGCCAGGGAGGCTCCCATTAAGCCCAGACCGATGATGGCGATGCGGGTTTCTCGTAATTTCACTCGACGTAGGTGAGCCAGTGCTCGTAGCGTTCGTCGCGGCCACGGATGGCGTCGTGGAAGACTTTTTGGATGGCGCGGGTGACAGGGCCGCTGGTTCCGTCGCCGATTTTGCGGAAGTCGATTTCGCGCAGGCCGATGACTTCGGCGGCGGTGCCACAGACGAAGACTTCGTCGGCAGCGTACAGGTGGTCGCGCGAGATGGGCTGTTCTTTGATGGTGTAGCCGAGCGGGGTGGCGATGCTGAAGAGGGTGTGGCGGGTGATGCCTTCGAGGATGGGGGCGGTGGCGGGTGTGTAGATTTTACCGCGCCGCACGGTGAAGATGTTTTCGCCGGTGCATTCGGCCACATAGCCTTGCGGGTCGAGCATGATGGCTTCCTCGAAGCCGAGCCGCACCGATTCGGTTTTGGCGAGGAAGGAGTTGACGTAGTTGCCCGCGACTTTGGATTTGGTGAGCATGATGTTGGGGTGGTGGCGGGTGAAGGACGAGATGTTGGCGCGGATGCCTTTGGCGAGGGCGTCGTCGCCGAGGTAGTTGCCCCATTCCCAGGCGGCGATGGCCAGGCTGCCTTTGCCGGAATCGACGTTCAGGTTCCAGCCGCCGCCATCGAGGTAGAGCAGCGGGCGGATGTAACTATCGCCGAAGCCGTTGGCTTTGACGACGGCTTTGACGGCTTCGACGACATCCTGCGGGGTGAATTGCAGGTTGCGGAAGCCGAAGATTTCAGCCGATTCGATCAGGCGTTCGGCGTGGTCGACCAGGCGGAAGACGGCCGGGCCTTTGGCGGTCTGGTACGAGCGGATGCCCTCGAAGACGGCTGCGCCGTAGTGCAGGGCGGGGGTTAAGAAGTGGATGGTGGCCTTCTCGAACGGGACGAGTTCGCCGTTCATCCAGACGAATTTTGATTCCATTCCCATGGGAAAATCTCCTTAATGCAGAATTATGAATGCAGAATGCAGAATAATGTGATGAAGGGCAGAAAATTCTGCATTCTTCATTCTGCATTCTGCATTTGATTTATGATTTCTTTTGTCATTTGCTTCGTGGTTAACGTTCCGCCCAGGTCGGCGGTGCGCGCGCCGGCGGTGATGGCGGCGTCGACGGCGTTTTCGATGGCGGCGGATTCGGTTTCGAGACCGAACGAGTGGCGCAACATCATGGCAGACGAGAGAATCGTGCCAATCGGGTTGGCGATGCCTTTCCCGGCAATATCGGGCGCGGAGCCGTGAATCGGTTCGTAGAGTCCGTTTTTGCCCGCGCCCAAACTGGCGGAGGGCAGCATGCCCATCGAACC
>DAOUML010000374.1:0-7240 GCA_034411635.1 Anaerolineales bacterium | reverse complement strand
TCGCCCTCCGCTCAGGACGGCAATGCTTTATGCAAAAAAGCGCAGTCGAAGGACACTTATAGGCTGCCATTGATGACTTTTGCAAGAGGTCTAATAAATTTTTGAGAAAAGTTAATCAAAATCTCACAAAACAGACAATTCGGGGTTAAAATCGCAGTAATATTCCCCAAGATACAAACGCTCAAAGGAGGCAAGTTTTATGGAAGGCGAAGTCTATTACCCATCTGCCGAAAGCACCGCCAAGAGTTACGTCCAGGACTGGGAGGCCCTGGCCGCCAGCGCGCTCAAAGACCCGCAAGCCTTCTGGGCCGAACGCGCCGAAGAATTGTTCTGGTTCAAAAAGTGGGACACCGTGCTCGATGACAGCCAGAAACCGTTTTTCAAGTGGTTCACCGGCGCAAAAGTCAATATCGCTTACAACTGCGTCGATGTTCATCTGCAAACCTACCGAAAAAACAAACTGGCCCTGATTTGGGAATCGGAAGACGGCAAAAGTGACCGCACCTTTTCGTATTACTCGCTCAACCGCGAAGTCTGCCGCATGGCCAACATCATCAAAGCGATGGGCGTTGAAAAGGGCGACCGCGTCACCATTTACATGGGGCGCATCCCCGAAATTATGTTCGCCATGCTGGCCTGCGCCAAAATCGGCGCGATTCACTCGGTCATCTTCGGCGGCTTCTCGGTCGATGCCCTGCACGAGCGCATCTCCGACTCCGAATCAAAACTCATCATCACCTGCGATGGCTCCTTCCAAAACGGCAAACTGGTCGAACTCAAACGCATCGTCGACGAATCGCTGCGCCACTGTCCGACCGTCGAAAATGTCATCGTCGTCAAACGCACCGGACATGACATTCCCATGGAAGCCGGACGCGACCACTGGTATCACGACCTGTGCGCCCTGCCCATCGCCAACGGCAAATGCAGCACCGAAGTCATGGACGCCGAAGACCCGCTCTTCATCCTCTACACCAGCGGCTCCACCGGCAAACCCAAAGCCATCCTGCACACCCACGGCGGCTACATGGTTGGCACCTACACCACCCTGAAATACGTCTTCGACGTGAACGATGAAGACCGCTTCTGGTGTACTGCGGACCCCGGCTGGATTACCGGACACTCCTACCTCGTCTACGGCCCGCTGCTGACCGGCGCGACGATTTTCATGTTCGAGGGCGGCCCGGCCTATCCCTACCCCAACCGCTGGTGGCAACTGATCGAACGCTTCGGCATCAGCATCTTCTACACCGCCCCCACCGCCATCCGCGCCTTAATGCGATTCGGCGAAGCCTGGCCCAACAAGCACGACCTTTCCTCCCTGCGCCTGCTCGGCTCGGTCGGCGAGCCCATCAACCCCGAAGCCTGGAAGTGGTTCCACCGCGTGATCGGCAAGGAACGCTGCCCCATCATGGATACCTGGTGGCAAACCGAAACTGGCGCTTTCATGATTACGCCCACCCCGGTCGTGCCGCTCAAGCCCGGTTCCGGCACGCGTCCTTTCTTCGGCCAGGAAGCCGAAATTGTCGACGAAACCGGAAACCCCGTCCCCGATGGGCAGGAAGGCTATCTACTGCTCAAAAACCCCTGGCCCTCGATGATGCGCACCCTCTACAAAGACCCCGAACGCTACGTCGAAACCTACTGGAAGAAATACCCCGGCAAATACATGACCGGCGACAGCGCCCGCCGCGACGCCGACGGCTACTACTGGATTATTGGCCGCGTCGATGATGTCATCAAGGTCAGCGGACACAGGCTCGGAACCGCCGAAATCGAATCCGCGCTCATCACCCACCCGGCAGTGGCAGAATCAGCAGCCATCGGCCTGCCGCACGAGGTCAAAGGACAGGCCATCTACTGCTTCGTGCAACTCAAACCCGGCTTCGCCCCCAGCGAAGACCTGGGCGAAGAATTGCGTCAGCATGTCTCGCGCCACCTCGGCCCAATTGCCCGGCCCGAAGAAGTTAAATTTATTGACAAACTACCGAAGACACGTAGTGGTAAAATAATGCGCCGCGTACTCAAGGCTCGCGCCCAGGGCTTGCCTGAAGGCGATTTAAGCACGCTTGAAGAATAATATGAACCGACTTCTGCGCTTTGGCCTATTCCTCACCCTCAGCCTGGCCGCCTGCAACCCACAACCAACCGGAACACACTCCCCCGCGCCTGGCCCGGCGGCCCCAGAAAATATCTTCACTTCCGCGCCGGCCACCGTCAACGCCCCGCCGCCGATGGCGGCGCAGCCCCTCCCAGGCGGCTATTACGACATCGGCAACCCGGCCCTCACCGACCTTTGGGTAGACCCATTAAACGGCAACGACGGCGCCGACGGCCTGAGCGCCGCCAATGCCCTGCGCAGCCTAGACGCCGCCTGGCGCAAAATTCCGCAGGGGCAGTCGCTCGGCGTCGGATACCGAATCCGCTTGCAGCCAGGAGAATATTCAGAGCAGGAGATGCCCAATTATTGGGAGTCAAGATACGGGTCGTATGAATCACCGGTCATCGTTCAGGGGCAAGGCAGCGAACCGGGTCAGGTCATCCTGCGCGGGCACGTCAACGTATTCGATTCCCGTTATATCTACTTTGAAAACCTGAGCATCATCACCCCCGGCGACGCCTTCCACTGTGAGCGCTGCGACCATTTGCTGATTCGGAATGTCATCATGTACAGCGAGGGCGCGTGGGAACTGGTCAAGGTCAACCAGTCGCAATATGTTTTCATCGAAAATTCTGATCTGGGCGGCGCGCAAGATAACACTATTGATTTTGTGGCTGTGCAATACGGGCATCTCTTTCGCAACCACATTCACGATGCCGGTGATTGGTGCGCTTATGTAAAAGGCGGCTCGGCTTACCTGCGCGTGGAAGGCAATCACATTTACAACTGCGGCACCGGCGGATTTACCGCCGGTCAAGGGACAGGGTTTCAGTTTATGACCGCGCCCTGGCTCACCTACGAGGCGTATGATATTCGCGTGGTCAACAACATCATCCAGAACACCGATGGCGCCGGGCTGGGCGTCAATGGCGGATACAATATCCTGCTGGCGCATAACACGCTTTACAAGGTTGGGCGGCGCTCGCACGGCATCGAAGTTGTCTTTGGAATGCGCTCTTGCGACGGCCAACCCGGCGACGAGGGCCGCGAGCGCTGTCAACAGTATCTTGATATGGGCGGTTGGGGAACAAGCGAAGTGGATAACGGCGAAAACCATGTTCATATCGCCAACAAAAACGTGTTTATCTACAATAATGTTCTCTACAACCCGCCCGGCGTACGCAGCGAGTATCAGCATTTTGCTATTTACGGGCCGCGCGAAAACTTGCCTGCCAGCAACCTGGCGCTGGCGGTAAGCGATTCCAACCTGCAAATTAAAGGCAATCTCATTTGGAACGGCGAAGAAACGCTGCCGCTCGGCATTGAAGAAAGTGGACAAGGCTGCCAGCCCGCCAACCCCACCTGCAACGCCGCGCAACTTCGCGCTGAAAACAGCATTAACCGCTTGCAGCCGCAGTTCCTCGATCCTGAAAACCACGATTTTACAATCGTCGGTGATTGGCTCACGCAATACATTGGCTACACGATACCGGAGTTCGTCTGGGAACTGAGCGATATTCCCACCGGGCAGTCCGATAATCGCGTGGCGCATGATTTCTTCGGCAATCAGCGCCTGGAAAACAGCGTTGGGGCGCTTCTCAGGTAAAATTGCCTTATGAAAAAAATCCTTCTTCCCTTGCTTGTGATTGCCTCGCTGGTACTGGGCATTTTCCTGCTCTCTTCCTGTGGCGCCGACCAGGAAGCCCGCGATCAGGTTCGAATTCAAGCGGCGGTGGCGGCAACCCTGGCAAACATGCCAACCCAAACGCCCTACCCCACCCAGCAAATCATTATTCCGCCTACACCGTTGCCTTTAAATGGGTTGTTTTGCGAGTACGGATTCTGCATCGGCCACCCCAGCGACCTGTATATGGTCGATGCCCAGATTTTACGAAACGCCGCCGCGCCCAGCACGCGCTCACAGGGCATTCTGTTTGCTTACAACCCGGGCCTTTTTATGCAGGTCATCTGGTCTGTTTCAGGGCCGTCTTATGATTATGGCGTATCGCAAAAATTGATTCTGGAAGAAACCGATCAAATTTCTGGCGATCTGGAAGTTTTGCTCATCGGCAGATTTAACGTGTATTATCAGCCGATTGGCCCAACCGCCTCAGATTTACTGCCACATGGCGCGGTTGCCTCCTGGCAATGCGGCGGACGGGATTTCGCCTGGAAAGTGTATACCCCCGAAGAGGGCTTGGCCGCCGGTCTGTTGCAAGAATCGCTGGCCCGATTTCGCTGTGAGTAGGTTGGCTGCATCTTCCAAAACAAAAAGTCCGCTTATTGCGGACTTTTTGTTTCAGGATAACTGCCTACCGTAGCGCGACTTTCAAGTCGCGTTTGGAGCAAGGCATTTGAGAATTTGCTTTCAGGCGACATAAATGTTGCCCTACGAATATCAGTTCATAGGCAGTTACGTTTCAGGTAACATCGCAAAGGGCTGTCAGAGTGCGATTCAGTCGCTATGAGACAAAATGTGCATCGGCATCGATTTTTCTGCTTCCGAAAAATCTGAGAGCAGTATCAGCGCCGAAGTGACGGTACTACCCGGGTTGCGCCAGCGATGGTTAAGATTGGCTGCAAATAACAGGCTGTCGCCTGTTTCCAGAAGAAACGTTTTATCCTCTACTTGATATTCCAACTGCCCGCGCAAACAAAAGACAAATTCATGCCCGGTGTGAATTACATCGTTGGGGCCGCTTGATGCGCCACTTTCCAGCGTAAGAAGAAAAGGCATTACTTTGCCATCAAAGTTTTCACCGCCCAAACCCTCCCACAAACCGCGCATAAACGGCAGGCGCGTGCGCTGGTCGGATTTCAAGAAGACCAGTTTTTCGCGCGCTGGCGTTGGCGAGAAAAAATTAGTAATCGGAATTTCAAGCGCAGTCGCCAGGCGATACAAGGTGCTGACCGAGGGCGAAGTCTTGCCACGCTCGATCATGCTTAAAGCGTTGGCCGAAAGCCCGCTCATGGTTGCCAGCGTGCGCATTGAAACGCCGCGCGCCTCGCGCAATTGCTTCAGTCGCAAACCGACATCGACAGAAATTGCTTCCCGGTCAGTATAGTTCATGTTTTCGCTCCAGATTAGAATATTTTTACTATCCTATCACAAATTCGACAAAATTGATAAAAGTTTATATATGACATTTTACTAGTTGTCACATGACAATTCTCACTATATTTTAATCTTTAGCGAGATTATGATTGAGTATATCAATATATGTAATTATCCGAATATACAAATATACTAAATCAGAGAGAAAATATCATGATTTCGCAAACCCTCGCCCAGGAAGTTTCACAACTCGAAGCCGATTTGTGTTTTGCGCTGGCAGACCCCACCCGTATTCTAATGTTATACGCACTCGATGAGCGTCCGCGCAATGTAACGGAACTAACCCAGGAACTCAGCATTCCCCAACCCACCGCTTCGCGCCACCTGAAAATCCTGCGCGAGCGCGGACTGGTCAGCGCCACCCGTCAGGGCGTGGTCATCCAATACGAACTCAACGACAAACGTCTCATCCAGGCCCTCGACCTGCTGCGCAGCGTTTTGCGCGATAGATTGGCCTACCGCGCTAATTTGATGGAAGAGATTGCAGAAAATGAATGAATTTTTCACGCCAAGCCGCCAAGCACGCCAAGTTTTTTTAATTTTCTTTGCGCCCTTTGCGACTTTGCGCGATTTTTGAGGAGAATGGCATGAAAAATTTCAAAGCCTATTGGATTTTCGGGCTGCTGGGCATCCTGCTGGTTGTCGCCGTGCCGGTGATGATTTTTGCCGGAGAAGCCTCCGCCAGTTCCGCCGACAACCCCTGGGCCAGCGTACCAAAACGCCCCATTCACGTCCCGCACGCCGATATCATCACCGGCCCCTTCGAGACGCCTCAGGAAGTCACCCGCGCCTGCCTCTCGTGCCACCCCAACGCCGCCAGCGACGTGATGAAAACCTCGCACTGGACCTGGGAAAGCAAAGAATTCAACGTTCCCTGGCGCGATGAGCCAGTTACGATTGGAAAAATCAACCAGATTAACAACTTCTGCATCAGCGCCCAAACCAACCAGAAAACTTGCACTTCCTGCCATATTGGCTACGATTGGCAGGAGACCGAAGACTTTAACCAGGCCTACGACTTTACCAAACAGGAAAATGTCGATTGCCTGGTCTGCCATGCCCAATCGGGGTACTCCAAGGGCAATTACGGCAACCCGGCAGAATTTGTCGATCTGCTGGCAGCCGCCAAAAGCGTTGGCTACCCAACCCGAAAAAATTGCGGAACCTGTCACTTTAACGGCGGCGGCGGCAACAACGTCAAGCACGGTGATCTCTCCCAGCAGTTGTTCTTCCCCTCGCCTGAAATGGACGTACACATGGGCGGCAACAATTTCGAGTGCATCGACTGCCATACCACCGAAAACCATCAAGTCAAAGGCCGCCTGCTGGCCGACAACTACACCATCGAACGCGCCGAACAGGTCGCCTGTACCGATTGCCACATCGAAACGCCTCACGAAGACCAGCGGCTAAACAGCCACACCAGCAGTGTTGCCTGTCAAACCTGCCACATTCCAGCCCTGGCCACCAAAGACCCGACCAAAACCACCTGGGACTGGAGCACCTCCGGCCTCGAACAGGAAGAAGATCATTTCACCTACCTTAAAATCAAGGGTGATTTCGAGTACGAAAGCAACCTTTTGCCGGTCTACATCTGGTACAACGGAAACAACGACTACCGCTACCTGCTCGGCGATCCCATCAACCCCGATGGCCCGACCATGATTAACCAGCCCGCTGGCAGCATCGAAGACCCCAACGCCAAAATCTACCCATTCAAAGTGCATAAAGCCATTCAACCCTACGATATCGGCTACAACCACCTGCTGGCCCCCATCACCTCCGGGCCCGATGGTTACTGGACAACCTTCGATTGGGACAACGCCTTCCGCATCTCTGAACAGCGCATGGGCCTGCCCTACAGCGGCGAATACGGCTTCACCGAAACCTGGATGTACTGGCCCACCACCCACCTTGTCCAACCGGCTGAATACGCCCTGCAATGCTCCGACTGTCACGGCGAAAGCGGACGCCTCGACTGGGACTCCCTCGGCTACCCCGGCGACCCGATGACCTGGGGTGGA
>DAOUML010000373.1:0-15796 GCA_034411635.1 Anaerolineales bacterium | reverse complement strand
CCCCGTTACGCACCTCCTCGGCGGGCGTGGTCTTATCGAAGTGTGAAGTCAGAATGGTCACTTCGTGTCCGCGCCGGGCAAAGGCCTCAGCCAGTCGCTCGGCGTAGATGGTCAGCCCGGAGGTGTGCGGGCGGTAGTAGGTGAGAACGGTCAGAATTTTCATAGGATTTGTGCGATTATACCCGCCTACGGTTATAAACAGCAATGGGTTTTGCTTGACAGGATGCCTTCCTTTTCATACAATCCGGGCATGACATCAACTCAAGACCCTCGCACAGAATCATTGGCCGAACTGGAGCAGGCCCGCGCTGATATGCTGGACTTGCTCGATATTATTGATAAAAATCGCAAAATTTACCCGCTATGGACGATTCGTGAAATTCTGGCCCATATTGCCGGTTGGGACGATGCGATCATCGCCTCACTCAAAGCCCACATTGACGGGCGCGAGCCAGGCACTCCCGCTGCGCGTGGCGTTGATGTCTACAATGCTGAAACCGTTGCAACCCGTGAAGGGCTCGATTACGACCATATCTATCGCGAGTACATTCGTACCCGGGAAATCTTAATGGACCTGATTAAGAACATGCCCGGCGAAAAGGTTGAGCAATCTTTTGTTCAGCCCTGGGGCGGCGAGAATGATTTGTTTGGTTTGCTGAAGATTTTCATCGAGCACGAGCGCGAACACGCGAACGATATTCGAAAACTCATCCGCGATGCTTAAATTGAAAATTTTCTTGACAAAAAAGCCCCCCCTGCATATAATTCCGGTTCGCTTTCCTCGTTAGCTCAATCGGCAGAGCGAGCGGCTGTTAACCGCTAGGTTCGTGGTTCGAGTCCACGACGAGGAGCCTCGATAAAAATGCCCGCAGGTTTGTGGGCATTTTTTGTTTAATAGTCATCATCCAGTAAAATTTCCACAACGTCCCGCGCAAAACCGAATAAAAACCGCCCCCGCTTCGTTAAAGAAGTGAAAATACGAAAGAAAGGACAGGCCATTGTCGACCTCGCCCGCGCAAGCCGAAGCCGCGTTGATTGAAAAAGCCCGGCACGGCGACCGCAACGCCTACGGAGAACTTGTCCGCCAGCACCATCAAGGAGTGATCAACGTGGTCTACCGCATGTGCGGCGACCCGCAACTGGCGGAAGACGCAGCCCAGGATGCATTCATCCAGGCCTGGTTGAACCTTGCCAAATTCCAGCCCGGCACCTCGCTGCGCAACTGGCTGTACCGCATTGCCGTCAACGCCGCTCTCGATAGCCTGCGCCGCGCCCCCCAAATGCCCTTCGACGAGTTCGAAACCCTGTCCCTGTCAGACCCGCAAGCCGGCCCCGAAAGCGCGCTGTTGCAAAAGGAACGCCGCATTGCCGTCCAGCAGGCCATTTCGGCCCTGCCCGAAGCCAGCCGGGCGGTGCTCGTCCTGCGCGAATATGGTGGCCTTTCGTATCAGGAAATCGCCGCAGCGCTCGACATCCCGCTCGGCACAGTCATGTCGCGCCTGAATTATGCCCGCGACAAACTCAAACAAACCCTGACCCATGAATGGATGGATACGGAGCAAGCCTATGTCTGAACATATCACCGCATGGCTGGGCGCATACCTCGACGACGAACTGCGCGGCGCGAAATTGCGCCAGGTAGAAAATCACCTGTCTGAGTGTGCGGCCTGTCAAATGGAACTGGACGACCTGCGCGGACTCTCTTCCCTCTTGCGCGAGACTCCCGCCCCTGTCGACTTCCTGCCTCGTGAGCGCTTCGTCGCCAACCTGACCCTCAACCTGCCGCGCCAAACCGGATCGCCTCAAACCCCCGGGCTGGTTGAACTCGGCTGGTGGCTGCTTCCGCTCGCCATTTTTCTGGCCTGGGTTTTTATGCAACTAACCGCAACCATCAGCGCCGCCTTGCTGACAGCCGTCAACCTCGGTTTGTTGGGCGAAGGACTGTCCTGGCTGTGGGGCGGAGCCGCGCGCCAATCGCTATGGTTCGGGTGGCTGGTGCGGCTCATTGGTGAACCGGCGGGCAGCCTGGCCTTGTTCAACACCATCGATCTGTTCCTGCGCGACCTTTTTAGCCATTATTTTTGGCAGGCCATCCTTGGTCTCGTCTACCTGGCCTGGCTGGCGCGCGCCTGGCAAAAACAAATCGCCAATTCTGGGAATTTTTCCCAGCCAAAAACTGTGTAAATCGGTATATTGAGCGCTCAAGAACCGTTCATCTGTAAAACAAAAAGGAGTGTGTACGATGTTGGATATCAAGAAAATTCTCGTTCGATCCTGGCATATCTTGTGGAATTACCGAACCCTGTGGGTATTTGGCTTCATTCTGGCCCTGGCTGCTGGGGGTGGTGGCGGCGGCAATGGCGGCGGTCATTCCAGTTCACGGAGTGAGTGGCGTGACGATGAAATGCCCAGGGAATGGCATACGCCCGGTGAATGGCGCAACGGCGAGTGGCGCGGCTTGGATGGCGAAACGCCCGGCGAAGTTTTGCAAAACGCATTTGCCAAAGCGACAGAGCAGATCGCTGAACTGCAAGCCCAATATCCTGTTGAGTTCGAGATGGGTATTGCCCTGGCAGTCACCTTCTTCATTGTCGCCCTGCTTGCAGGTCTTATCGTCACGGTTCTGTATTATGTTGCTGAAACGGCCACTATCCGCATGGTCGATGAGTACGAGCAGAGCGGCGTCAAAGTTGGCGTTCGGCAGGGTTGGCGTTATGGCTGGTCGCGCGCTGGTTGGCGGGTCTTCCTGATCAACTTTGTTACGCATTTGCCGGTTTTCTTCCTGCTGGGGCTGGTTCTGCTGGTTACCTGGTGGATCATTTCTGCCGCGCTGGGCGGGGTGCAATCGGCCCTGGTCTCCAGCCTGGTGGCGGGCATCGGATTGGTCTTCCTGGTCGGGTTTGTTACCTTTATCCTCATGGTTGTCCTGTATGTTGTGCGCGATTTTGCCTGGCGCTTTGCCGTGTTGGAAGACAAAGGCGTGCGCGAATCGCTAGGGTTGGCCTTCGCTTTTATCAAACGAAACTGGAAAAACGTCGGCTACATGTGGTTGGTTGTGCTTGGGCTGCAAATCGTCTGGGCAGTAGCCTTTATCATTCTGGTTATCCCGCTGATTTTTGTCTCGGTTATCACCGCAGTGGGGGGCGTGTTGGTCGCAACCATCCCGGCTTTGGGCACTGCCGGCCTCGCCAGCCTGCTTTCCGCGCCTGGTTACTGGCCCTGGGCCTTTGCCCTGGTCGTGAGCGCGCCCCTGTTCTTTGTTATTACCTTCTCGCCAATTTTTCTGGTTCAGGGTTGGTCGCTGACCTTCCTCTCTAGCATCTGGACACTGACCTACCGCGAAATCAAGACTCTCGAAACGGTTGGCCCCGCGCTCGAAGCAGTTGATCCTGCGCCTGAAGCGTAAGCACAGCCCGAACAAAAAGAGACCAGACTCAGATGAGTCTGGTCTCTTTTTGTATCAGACGTCCACTTCAATCCAAAAACGGCCGGGCAAAGCGGCGCTCATACGCGCCGTTTTGTTTAAGCATATTGTCGAAGTAAGAATGGGCAATCGGCAGGCGCACGAAGAGTTTGAAAACCGGCCCCAGAATGGCGGGGAATCGTTCGGGGTGGGCGATTTTCCCCAGGATGGCTGGGTCGAAGCGGCCTTCGGCGACCAGTCCCGCGCCCAGGGTTTGCAGATTGGTGAACAGTTTCGCGTTCATCTTCGGCGGCATAACCCGCGTGGCCTCGCCGTTGCCTTTGATGATTGTTCCCAGATAGGGAGAACCAAGCCGTTCGGCCAGTTTTTCGAGGTAGCGTTCGACATAGCGCGAGTGCAGGCCTTCAGGGAAACCGGATTGGACGACAAAGCCAATCGGCGGGTTTTTGCCTCGTTCTTTGAGCGGTTCGAGGGCTTCGATGAAGCGTTTGACGATGGCGGGCATCGAATCGGTGTAGAGCGGGAATCCCAGAATGACGCATTCGGCTTCAGCGAAGGCCGATGCCATTTTATCGGTATCGTTCAGGCGGACGAGGTGATGCGTTTCGCTGGGCCAGCCAAACCCGGCGGCGATTTCGCGCAGGAAGAGGACGGTGTTGCCCTTTCGCCCGCGCGGTGAGCCGTTGAACAGAGTCAGGCTGCGGGGCGGATTAACGATCAGTCCCTCGGTTGCCAATAAAAGTTTGGGTAACGGCAAGCAGGCTGGAGCGTCGTCTGTGATTCGGCGGGCGATGTCCACAGCCGGGGTGTCTGTCGTCAACGAAAATTCCAGGCGGGTTTTGAAGTTGAGCGCCGTCCGGCAGTGGATGTCGGTGATGATTTGCAGGTCGCGGGTGTCGGTGTCGGCTTCGGGTTCGAGCAGCAGGCCCAGGCGCGGATAGCGTGGATAGCGTTTCAGGTGATGGGCCTCGCCCTGGTCGACTTCCATGTAAGGGTGGATGAGCGGCAGGTGCTTGTCGTTGGCGCGTTTGAGCAGTTCGCTGGGGAAGCCCATTTTGAGCGGCGCAGCCCACAAGACGAAATCGGCGTTGATGACGGCGCGGCCCATTTCGTGCGAATCGTCGCGGTTGGAGCACTCGCCGGGCGTCTTGACCCAGCAGCCCCAACAGCCGACGCAGTAGCGCAGGGTCAGTTCGCGCAGGTCGAGTTGGGTTACGCTGTGGCCGTCCGCTTCGAGGGCCGGTTTGAGTCCGGCTAGATAGGCGTCCAGCGCGCCGGGTTCGGGGCTGCCGTTTAAGATGGTGATGTTCATGGTTTTTCCTTTAGACCCTAACGGTCTCCAAGACCTTTAGGGTCTTGTTCTTGAAATAATCCGCCTGCCCATTCAGCGATGGCTTTCCAGTTGCGCTTGTCGCCGGGCATGGCCTGGATGACCAGCAGCACAAAAGTCACCTGCCACCATTTCATGCTGAAATATTGCAAACTGCCGCCGAAAATGGCGATGGAAACCGGTTTAACCAGTTTGAGAATCGGCGTCAGGTAGTTTTTCGGGGTCGAATAATTTTCTTTGAAGCCCAACCGGGCGGGATTCTTGGGCGCTTTGGGCAGTTTCTCGTCGATGAACAGCGGCACGCCCTCCAGGCTGGTTTCGTCCGTCTTGGTCAGGTTGACGCAGGTGACGAAAACCGCCAGCCTTTTCTGGCTGAGGGCGGCCTGGTTGCGCTTGAGGAAGGCCAGCGCCCCGCGGTGCCAGCCGAGGATCATCGGCGCGCCCAGCACAATGGCGGAATATGGCTCGAGGCTGGTGACCTGGTCGAGCGGCAGGGTCTCGACGGTGGCGTTTTTGCCCACTTCGGTGGCGACCGCTTCGGCAATTTTGGCCGTCGAACCGGCGTTGGTGGCGTAGGTGACGAGGATTTTTTGCATTTTTTCTTCTTTCTACTCTGTCGGAACTTGCCCGTTTTTAATTCGCTCGATAACACTTTCAGCCCAGGCCAGGTTGGCGCGCATGTTGCTGATGCCGTTTTCGAGCGTCAGCAGCCAGAAAAAATGCTCACGCGGCGAGGGGATTTCCTGTTGGAACGGCCCCAACTGACCTTCGACCTGGTCATACTGACTCAAAATCGCGCGCATGATGGCCGCATAGCCCTCGAACTTGGCAAGGATTTCTTCATCGGACAACTGCCCGCTGAAAAAGACCTGAATCAGCGGCGCGCTGCGCGGCTCTCCCAGCGGCGGCGGGCCAGACAGCCAGCGTAGCAGTTCGGCTCGTCCCGATTCGGTGATGTGATAGACCTTGCGGTCGGGGCGGTCTTCCTGCGGAACGCGTTCCATCTCGGCCAGGCCGTTTTCCTCCAGCCGCGCAAGGGTGCGGTAAATCTGGCTCTGGTCGGCGGGCCAGAAGTGGCGGATGGAATTGTCGAAGATTTTCTTCAGGTCGTAGCCACTGTAGGGGTGGTAGTTCAGGAAGCCGAGAATGGCATGGTCGAGGGACATATTGGACGCCTTTTATATAGGATTAATCCTATAATATCTTTATCCTACTTGTTTGTCAAGCATGATTTTTTCCAACTTTGTACCCCAGGTATTGCGGCTGTATTGAAAAAGCCTGGCTTGAATATGTAGCATACAGGCGGTTTCTCTCAGGCTGTAAATTGCTGTGCAACACCTATATTGCGAATTGCTGTCAGCGCGAAACTTTCTTGACCTGTGAAGCGTTTATAATAAGAAAAAGAGGAGAAAAAATGAGCGCGTTATTTTTTGAAGATTTCCAACCTGGCATGAAAGTCGCCACCGCCGGGCGCACGGTTACAGAGCACGATGTCGCCGCTTTTGCCGGGCTTTCGGGCGATTTCAACCAGATTCATACCGACGCCGAATTCGCCAAATCGACCCCCTTCGGGCGGCGCATCGCGCATGGGTTGCTTGGGCTGTCCATCGCCTCCGGGTTGGCCGTCCAGACCGGTATTTTAGGGGCCAATGTGATCGCTTTTCGCGAGGTGGGCGAGTGGAAATTTGTCAGCCCCATCTTTATTGGGGATACCATTCATGTCGAAATGGAAGTCAGCGCCATAAAAGCCTTCCCACGTTTGGGCGGTGGTCTGGTTACGCTTCAGGCCAATGTCAAAAATCAGGCTGGCGAAACCGCAATGAAAGGCTCATGGACTGTGCTGGTTCGTTTTAAGGCAGATGAGTCCTAAGGAGAGTTGATGACAGACCCCGAAGAGAAATCGCCCCCGCAGTTTGACCCCAACCGCTTCGCCGCTACCCGACGCCTGAATCCTGATGAGTTTGGGTTCGATTCCCCCCAGGAATCTGGCACTGTCCTGCCTGATGGCGAACGCTCCGGGCGCGCCTCCCCGCCGCCGCTTTATCCCGAGCCGGGAGAAATGCCCCTGCCTGAACGAGTCAGCGAAATTGACCTGAACGCCACCCGCGTCACGCCTGCCGCCTGGCAACCTGGCGTGCGCCAGCGTCCGCCAACGCGAATTCCGCCCCCGCCTCCGCCGCCTGTCGAGGAGTTGCCTGGCGAATCATTTAATTTTCAAAAGGCGATGGGCTGCTTCACGCGTCTGATGGTGGTTGCGCTGTTTGTTACGGTCATCTTTGGGCTTTTGGGCGCCATCATTGGCGTCTTGTGGTACGCCTCGGTTGCGGCCACCCTGCCCGCAGTCGATGATCTGCGTGGACGCGCCTCCCAGTTTGAGACCACGCGCATCCTCGACCGGAACGGCGTGCCGCTTTACGAACTGCTCGACCCCACTGCGGGGCGGCGTACCTACGTGCCGCTCTCACAAATCGCCCCCAACGTCATCGCTGCCACCATCGCCACCGAAGACAAGGAGTTTTACAATCATCCCGGGTTTGATATCTTTGCCATTTTGCGGGCCGTTTGGCAGAACCTGACCGCTGGCGAAATCGAATCGGGCGCGTCTACCATTCCGCAACAACTGGCGCGCGCCCTGTTGCTGGGGCCTGAGGAGCGATTTGAACAATCATACACCCGCAAAATTCGTGAAGTGATTTTGGCGGCAGAAATAAGTCGCCGCTATAGCAAAAATGAAATTCTTGAGTTGTATCTGAACGAAAACAACTACGGCAACCTGGCCTATGGCATTGAAGCCGCGGCTGAAACCTACTTCAATACCACTGCCGATAAATTAACTTTGGCCCAGGCCTCCTTCCTGGCCGGATTACCGCAATCTCCGGCCAATTACAACGTGCATACCAATCGTGAAGTCACCCTCAGGCGTCATAAAGACGTGCTGGTGCTGATGTATACCCTGAGCCAGGAACGCGGCTGCATCACCGTTAGCAACAGCCCCGAACCGGTTTGCGTTGGGGTACAGGATGCGCTCGATGCAGCCAAAGAAATGGACAACTTCACCTTTCCGCGGCCCGATGTGGTCATGCGTCACCCGCACTGGGTGCAGTTTGTGCGCGAACAACTCGAATCCCAATTCGGCGCCCAAACCATCTATCGCACTGGTTTTGTGGTTTACACTACGCTTGATGTTAAATTGCAGGATGTAGCCCAGCAGATTGTCAAAGACCAGGTCGCCAGCCTGGCCGCCAACAACGCCACCAATGGCGCATTGGTCGCCATCCGTCCGCAGACAGGCGAAATTCTGGCGATGGTTGGCTCGCCCGATTTCTACAACGAAGCCATCGATGGACAGGTCAACATGGCGACCAGCCCCACCCGCCAGCCGGGGTCTTCCATCAAGCCGCTCACTTACCTGGCCGCATTTGAAAAAGGCTGGACCCCCGCCACCCTGATCTGGGACGTGCCATCCTATTACACCCCCTCCGGCCTGCCCAACGACCCTGGCGAACTCTATGCGCCGGTCAATTATGACCGCCGTTTTCGCGGCCCGGTGACAGTGCGTTCGGCTCTGGCAAACTCATATAACATTCCGGCGGTGAGCGCCTTGCAATTTGTCGGCGTGTATGACGATCCGTCCACCGAATATGCCGATGGGCTGGTGGGTATCTCGCAGCGTTTGGGCATTACCAGTTTCACCCGTAACGATTACGGTCTGGCGCTTACCCTGGGTGGGGGTGAAGTTTCGGTATTGGAAATGACCGGCGCTTTTGCCGTTATCGCCAACGAAGGCAAGCGCGTCGCGCCGGTTTCCATCCTGAAAATTACCGACTTTCAGGGCAACCTGATTTACGAACACCAACCTTCTGCCGGGCAGCAAGCCATCCGCCCGGAACATGCCTATCTGATCGCCTCCATTCTTTCAGACAATGAAGCCCGCGCCCCGATGTTTGGACGCAACTCCGTGCTTAACCTGCCCTTCCCGGCGGCGGCCAAAACCGGCACCAGCAACGACTTCCGCGACAACTGGACGATGGGCTTCACCCCCGATCTGGCCGTTGGCGTATGGGTTGGCAATGCCGATTACACCCCCATGCAAAATATTAGCGGCCTGAGCGGGGCCGGGCCAATCTGGTCACGATTTATGCAGGCGGCCATCCCACAAATCACGGGCAACCCGCGTCCGTTTGTTCGTCCGGCTGGAATTATGGATAAGGTCATTTGCGCGGTTTCTGGGGCAGAGCCGTCCAAATTCTGTCCGCAGCAGCGCGCCGAGATTTTCGCTGTTGACCAGCCGCCGTTACCCAAAGAAAAAGACCTGTGGCGGGAAGAAATTATCGACACCTGGAGCGGGCAGCGCGCCAGTTCGGCCTGTGGCAGCGATTTTGTCGATACCCAACTGACTCTGAACGTTTCTGATGCGTTTGCCCGCCGCTGGCTGCGCACTGAAGCCGAGGGTCAAAACTGGGCTGAAGCCGCCGGATTCGACTCCCCAATCTTCTTTACCCCCGACGAGGAGTGCCGGGCCGATTCTGCGCGCCCGAAACTTGAATTTATTGGCCTGCGTGATGGCGATGTGATTGAAGAGGCCGAACTGCCCATTAAAATCATCGCAACCGGGCCAGATGTTACCCTGGTGCGCATCGATTTTGGCTACGGTGACGACCCGCAAGCCTGGGGAACTCTGGTTGAAGAGCGCCGCGAGATTCGGGATGATGAAATCATCTATCGCTGGAAGGTGGACAACTTGCAGCAAGACCGCGTGACCCTGCGCCTGCGAATTGAGAACCGCGAAGGTGGTTACGCCGAGCGCATTGTGCGCCTGCGAATTGACATTCCTGAGCCAACCCCCACCCCAACCCTCGAGCCGACTTTCACCCCAACCCCCAGCCCCACCCTCGAGCCGACTTTTACGCCGACGCCCGTTCCAGCCAGCCCGACGCCTGTTCCGGTTAGCCCAACCCCCGTTCCGCCCAGCCCGACGCCTGTTCCGCCGGAACCAACCCCAACCCCATAACCATGTCTGAATCCATGATTCTTGCCACCACCCTTGAAGAACTACGCCAGGCGCGCGCCTTGATCGAAAATCCGCTCGGCCTGGTGCCGACGATGGGCTATCTGCATAACGGCCATCTTTCGCTTGTCGAGCGCGCTCGCGCTGAATGTGCCAGCGTTGGCGTCAGCATTTTTGTTAACCCAACCCAGTTTGGCCCCAATGAAGACCTGAGCAATTACCCTCGCAATCTGGAGGCCGATTTGAAACTGCTCGAAGCCGCCGGGGTCGATTTGGTCTGGATGCCCAGCCCCGACATCGTCTACCCGCCAGGTTACCAGACCTGGGTGGATGTAGAGGGGCTGACCGCGCCGCTTGAAGGCGGGATGCGTCCCGGACATTTTCGCGGGGTGACGACGGTGGTTGCCAAATTGTTTAACGCTTTTCAGCCCCAGCGCGCCTATTTCGGCCAAAAGGATGCCCAGCAAGCCGCCGTTATCCGCCGCATGACCCGCGATCTGGATTTTCCGATTGAGGTCATCATCGCCCCAACGGTGCGCGAAGCGGATGGGTTGGCAATGTCGAGTCGTAACAGTTATCTTGGCCCCGAAGAGCGCCGGGCGGCAACGGTTTTGTTCAAGGCGTTGAGCGCAGCCAGGGCCGCGTATGTTTCGGGCGAACGCAACGCTGATTCCCTGCGCGCTGTGATGACAGCCACCATTCACGCCGAGCCGCTGGCGAAACTACAATATGTCTCTTGCGCCGAGTATGACACGCTCGAAGAATTACAAGCCGTAACCGGCAAAGCCTTGCTTTCGATGGCAGTTTACATCGGAAAAACCCGTCTGATTGATAATTTTGTTCTGGAAGAAATTGCTTAAAACCAGCCATCTGGCTGGCAGAAAGATTAATACGCGATTAATTCCCTTGACGATTCTGCAAACAGCGTGATAGACTCGGCAAGTCTGTAAAAAAGACATATCTTTTACGAAAGGAGCGCACGACCGATGGCAAAAATTCAACCCAACATCAACAATTCCGTCCGCGCCGCCCGCATTGGCGGTGGTGTGTCTGTTGATTCTCGGAGTGCGCCTGCTTTTAGGTAAGTTACACGCAACTTTGTAACCCCGGCCACGGCGCACCCGCCCGTGGCTTTTTTATTTGTCTTTTTTCAAGACGGCCATGGGCGAAAACCCTGGCCGTTTTTTTTTGTTCTTGACCCCCTCCCGGCCTTCGCAAAAAACATGCGAAGCACGTCCCCCAAATTCAAAAAGCGAATTTAGGGGAGATGAATCACAAGGAAATTATTATGGATATTACAACTTCTTTATACACTGGCAAACTCGTCCGCCTGACGCGGATTGAGTTCGAGAAAGACCCCGAAACGCTGGCGCTGTGGACGCAGGATGCCAGCCTGATGCGGATGCTGGGTGATGATCCGGCCCGCCCGCTGGCCCCGGCCCAGATCAAGAAGCGGCTCGAAAATATCGAGAAGGAAATGGACGAAAAGCACGAGATGTTTTATTACCACATTCGTCCGCTGGCCGATGAAAAACTCGTCGGCTGGGCAAAAATCTACTGGGTGCTATGGCCTTCGCAGATTGCGAACATCGAACTGGCTATCGGCCCTTCGGAGCAGAAGCAAGGCTACGGGTCGGACGCGTCGCGCCTGCTTTTGCGGTTGGCCTTCGACGAGTTGAACCTGAATCGTTTAACGGTCAGAATCCCGGCCTACAACATCCCCGCGATTGAGTTTGCCAAGCAATTTGGTTTTCGCGAAGAGGTGCGCCGGCGCGAGGTGATTTTGCGCGATGGCCGCCGCTGGGATTTGCTCTTGTTTGGCCTGTTACGTTCTGAGTGGAGTGTGAATCATGAATAACGATATTTTCCGCGGGAAATTGGTGCGCTTGAGCGCTGAAAACCCCGAAACCTACGCCGAACATTTTTCGCGCTGGTGGCATGACAGCGAGTATGGGCGCATGCTCGATATTGCGCCCGGACACCTGCTTTCGCCAAAGCGAACGAAGGAATGGCTCGAAAAAGAAATGGAGAAAGACCTGCCCGAACTGTGGCTGTTTGGCATTCGCGCGCTGGCCGACGATAAACTGATTGGGTTTATTGACTTGAACTCCGCAACCCCGTACGGCGATACATTTGTCGGCATTGGGATTGGCGAGCGCGAGTACTGGAGCAAAGGCTATGGCGGCGAGGCGATGAAACTGGTTTTGCGCTTCGCTTTTCTCGAGTTGGGCCTGCACCGGGTTTCGTTGAATGTGTTTGATTACAACCCGCGCGGAATTCGGTCTTACGAAAAGGCCGGGTTCCAGCACGAGGGCCGTATCCGCGAGATGATTTTGCGTGAAGGCCAGCGCGCCGACGTGCTTTACATGGGCGTACTGCGCGCGGACTGGATTGCCAAATTTGGCGCGGAGTACGGATTATGAGAAGAAACTTTTTTGCTAACAATTTTGGAGGCCGAAATGGCTCCCCTTCATCACTACCTATCACCAAGACAATTTTTGCCCGAGCGGTACACTTTCTACGGCGCGAGTTTTCAGGATTTGCCCGCAATCGTGAACCTGCTCAACCAGCGGCACATCTGTTCGGCGGCTTTTTGCGTCGACGAGTTGCAAGCCGAATGGCGCTCAGGACGTTTTAACCCGGCCATGGACGCGCGTCTGATTTTTGACCCACGCGAGTATCTGGTAGGCTTCATTCAGGTTTCGCTGGAGAAGCGCCAGCCTTTGCTGTGGGGATGCGTCCACCCTGATTATGAGGGACGCGGCATCGGCAGCGCCCTGCTGACCTGGGGCGAGGCGCGTGTCGGCCTGGAACTGGACAGCCTGTCGATACGCGACTGGTCCGCGCCGCATTTTGCAACCCTGCCCGTCGAACGCGCGCGCGAACTGTGCGAAACGCTCGGCTGGCGTCAAATCACGCCGCCCCCAACCGAGATGAAGCGCGTCACCGGCGCGCTGCATTTGCCGGAAAATGCCAATCGCGCGGTAAATGTGTTTGAAAAAGCAGTTGACCAACTCAATTAACAATCTATTTGACAGTTATTCGGTTCGTCAGTTGTCCAGTTCTCGCGGAACCGGATAACCGGCCAACCGAAATACGGAGAAAATTATTATGGCTACAACTACCCATGAACCCCTGATTTTGACCGAAGCCCCCGCCATCCCCGGCCTGACCTTTCGCGGCTTTGCCGGGGAGAGTGACTTCCCCAAAATGCTGGCCGTCATCGAAGCCAGCAAACATGCCGATAAAGTCGAGCGCACCGATTCGCTCGACGATATCCGCCGCAATTACAGCCATCTAACCCGCTGCGACCCGCAGACCGACATGCTCTTTGCTGAAATGGACGGCGAAGTCATCGGCTACAACCGAGTCTGGTGGGACAGGCAGGAGGACGGCGTCTACACTTACGGCGTCGTCGGTTTCCTGCGCCCGGACTGGCGGCGAAAAGGAATCGGCTCGGCCATGCTCAAACATGCCGAGGCGCGCCTGCGCCAGATTGCAGCGGCGCACGAACCCGGGCCGCGCTTCTTTCAGACCGGGGCCAATGACAGCGAACTGGGCTTGCAGGCCCTGCTTGAAAGCCAGGGCTACCAACCAGCGCGATACTTTGTTGAGATGACCCGTGATATCAATGAGCCGCTGCCCGACGCGCCCATGCCGCCCGGTTTGGAAGTCCGCCCGGCAGATGAATCCATGCTGCGCCAGGTCTATGAAGCCCACATGGACGCCTTCCGCGACCACTGGGGCTTTACCGAAGAAACCTTTGAGGAGTTTTCACACTGGAAAGACGAGCCGGACTTCAATCCCTCGCTGTGGAAAATTGGCTGGGACGGCGACCAGATTGCCGGCATGGTGCTGAACTTCATCGACGAGGCCGAAAATGCTGAGTACAACCGCAAGCGCGGCTACACCGAAGGCATTTCCACCCGCCGCCCGTGGCGCAAACTCGGCCTGGCGCGTTCGCTGCTCGTCCAGAGTATTGCCATGTTCCGCGAAATGGGCCTGAGCGAAACCGCCCTGGGCGTGGACGCCGAAAACCTGAGCGGCGCGTTGAAACTGTATCAATCCGTCGGCTACAAAGAAATTAAACGTAGTACGACCTATCGTAAAGCAATGGAATGAGTCTTTTGTTATCCGGTTATCCAGTTTACCGGTCAACCGGATAACCGAACAAAAAAGGAAACGATTATGAACCCCGAAATCACCATCGATCTTGATATTCAACTGCCCCCCGGATTCACTGTCCGTCCCGGCAGGCCGGATGACTACAAACTTGTTTTTGACCTGCTCAACATCAGTTCGCTGCGCCTGTTGGGCACCATCGACCTGAATGACCCGGAACTGATTCGCAACGACTGGCAGGATCCAAAATTTGACATGGAACGCAGTACCCGCATGGTCTTTGCGCCCGATGGAACCCTGGTTGGCGCGCTCGAAGTCTGGGATACCGGAACCCCGCCCGTTCACCCCTGGATCTGGTTTGAAGTTCATCCCGATTACCTCGGACAGGGCATTGAAGACGCCCTGCTGACTTGGGCTGAAGCGCGCGCCGCTCAGTCCATCGAACGCGTGCCGGACGGAATCCGATTCGCGCCGCGCACCGGATTCCCGGTCCAGAACGAACGTTTTAAGGCGCTGGTTGAGTCGCGTGGCTATCAGTATGATCGCTCGTTTTATCGCATGGTTGCCACTTTTGACGGCCCGCCGGAAGTCCCGCCCATGCCTGAAGGCATTGTCATCCGCCCGTACCACCCGGAGACCGAGTTCGAGGCAGTGGTGCGCACGATGATAGAATCCTTCCGCGATCACTATGGTTTCGTTGAACGCCCCTTTGAGGAAGAACTGACCCATTTCCGCCATCACTTCCTGGGCGACCCGATCTACGACCCCAGCCTGTGGTTTGTAGCCATGGACGGTGACGAAATGGTCGGCATCAGCGTGTGCCGCGCCGAAGACTACGAAAACCCCGAAAACGGATTTGTCAACGAGTTGGGCGTGCGCCGCGAATGGCGCAAACGCGGCATTGCCAGCGCTTTGCTCAAAATCTCCTTTGCCGAGTTCTACCGGCGCGGAAAGAAAGGCGCGGCCCTGGGCGTCGATGCCGACAGCCTGACCGGGGCGCTCAAAATCTACGAGCGCGCCGAAATGCGCCCCGCCCGCCAGTACGACAACTACGAGAAGGAATTGCGCGCCGGCGAGGAAATCAGCACGCAGACGGTATAACATCCGTAGGGGCGCAGCATTGCTGCGCCCCTACCAACGAGGTATCCCATGTACCCTGAAGTCAAAGCCCTGATCGACCACTTCAACCTGCAACCCCTGCCCGTCGAAGGCACGCTCTTCGTCAGCACCTACCGCTCCAGCGCGGAAACGGAGACGGGCAAACCCGTTGGCACGGCCATGCTCGGTCTGTACTGTGACGAGCCGCGCAGCGTCAGCCTGTTCCACCGCCTGACCGCCGACGAGATCTGGCATTTCTACGCCGGCGACCCGCTGCGGCTGGTCCTGCTCCACCCGGACGGCTCCAGCCAGGAGGTGGTCATGGGCGGCGACCCGCTCAAGGGTCAGGTGGTCCAGTTCGTTATCCCGGCGGGAGTCTGGCAGGCCGGGCATTTGCTCGCAGGCGGGCGCTACGCGCTCTACGGCTGCACCGTCGCCCCTGGCTTCACCGGCGATTGCTTCGAGGGCGGGGTGCGCGCCGAACTGCTTGCAAAATACCCCGAAAGAGCGGATGATATACACAGACTGACCGCCGACCACGATGAACCCCGAATGCCCGAAGGTTTTGCCACCTGAAGACTTGTCATTTCGAGTGATAGCGAGAAATCTTTACCCATGCTAAAGATTTCTCACCGCTAGGTCTCGACAGGCTCGACCACCAGCGGTTCGAAATGACAACAAATACTAGACTTCTTGCATAAGTCCTGAGTGGAGCGTCCTTCGACTACGGGCTTCGCAAAATACGCTTCGCCCTCCGCTCAGGACGGCAATGCTTTATGCAAAAAAGCGCAGTCGAAGGACACTTATAGGCTGC
>DAOUML010000372.1:0-6379 GCA_034411635.1 Anaerolineales bacterium | reverse complement strand
TCACGAAGAAAAACACCCGTAAAAGCGCGTCACGTTCCCCCTTTGTGTACTTTGTGACCTTCGTGTTTAGGCTTTTTCCCGCCAAGTACGGGAGAGCCTTAACGTCCAGATTTTCCAATGAGACGTTCATTCAAGAAGAATTCTCACCCATACGCTTCACAGCCAGGCAATTACCTTAAAATTTTGTAAGGATTGCGACTTAAAGATATAATGATTGTGTTGTTGTTTATTCTTCAGTTTTGAAAAAAACACACATGCAGCCAGAAAAACTTTACGCCCACCCACCTAAAACAAGCGCCAACAACCCTACAAGTTGTTGATGCTTGTTTTTTTTATGGTGAAAAATATCTGGCATATTGGCAGAAATAAGGAGGTGACTATCGGCTAAGCGTGTTCTTTGTTCACACAAAAAACGTCTTTTATGATCTATCAATAATTAAGGAGATTGAAATGCACGCGTCAAAATCGTCACTCAGCCTGTTTAAGGTCTTTGCGTTGCTCATGATTGTCGCATTGGCTATTTCTCAGGTCAATTTCACTGCAACCGCAACAGACGGCCTGCCTCCCAAACCAGACCAACCGTTGCGCACCCTGCCCGATGAGATGAAAGGCCCCCGCCTGACCGCCGTGGAAGATTACTACGGCCCGCTGGCCTTGCGCACCGGCCCCATCGGCGTGATTGTCGAACTGGAAGATACCCCCAGCGCGTTGGTCTTTGCCGAAAATAAGGGCCTTCCCCAGGGCACATTATCGGGCATGACCATCGACCAGACCCGCCTGATTGAAGGCAAACAGAGCAACTTGATGCGCAGCCTGCAAGCCAAAGGAATTCAGGCCAGCGAAATGCATCGCACCCAGCGCGTCTTCAACGGCGTCTGGATGACTGTTGAGGCCAGCGACGTTGGGAAAATGGTTGAATTGCCCGGCATCAAAGCCATTCACCCGATTATTCCCCTCGAATTGACTCATACCACCAGCGTACCACTGCTCGGCGCGCCTGAAGTGTGGGCCGGTCTGGGCGAATATCAGGGCGAAAATATTAAAGTAGCCATCATTGATACCGGCGTTGATTACACCCACAGCATGTTCGGCGGCACCCCGGCCAGCACCTTCCCAACCGCCAAAGTGGTGGGCGGCTATGACTTCGCCGGCGATGCCTACAATGGCGACAATACGCCTGTGCCCGATTCCAACCCGATGGACTGTAACGGACACGGCACCCATGTGGCCGGTTCTGCTGCCGGCTTCGGTGTCCTGCCCGATGGCAGCACCTTCGTCGAAAGCCTCGGCGATACCTACGCCGACCTGGCTGCCCTGAGCGCCAACGATTACATCGACAAATTCAAGATTGGCCCCGGCATGGCCCCCAAAGCCGACCTGTACGCCCTCAAAGTCTTTGGCTGCGGCGGTTCAACCAACCTGACCGAACTGGCCCTCGAATGGGCCATGGACCCGGATGGCGATGGCGATTTCAGCGATCGCATGGATGTCATCAACATGTCGCTCGGCTCGAACTTCGGCTCCGAAACTGACCCGTCTGCCGTGGCGACCAACAATGCCGCCCTGGCCGGTATCGTGGTGGTGGCTTCTGCTGGCAACGCTGGCGATGTCTTCTACATCACCGGCTCGCCTGGCATTGCCCGCTACGCCATCAGCGTGGCCAGCAGCCAGGATTCCAGCACGATTTTGAACGCTTTCGAGGTTACGGCTTCTTCCAATGCCGCTCTGATCGATGTGTATGAGGCCGGCATGGCCAGCTTTGGCCCGGCCACCTTCGACGTAACCGGCGCTGCCGCCCTCGCAGACCCAATTCAAGCCTGCGACCCGCTAACCAACCCGGGCGCGGTGGCCGGCAAAATCGCGGTGGTTGACCGCGGCACCTGCAACTTCTCCATAAAAGTCTACAATGCCCAACAGGCTGGCGCAATTGGCGTGTTGGTGGTCAATAACGCCGCTGGCGCGCCCTTCGGCATGGCACCCGGCGACTTTGCCACTGATGTCACCATCCCATCCATGATGTCCAGCCAGGCCGATGGCACCGCCATCAAAAATGAACTTGGCGTGCCTGGCTCCGTTACCATCAACCTGAACAGCGCAACCGAGTTATTCCTCGTTGATCCCAGCCTCGAAGATGTGGCTTCCGATTTCACCTCGCGCGGCCCGGCTCGCGGCGATACCCGCCTGAAACCCGACCTGAGCGCCCCCGGCGATACCATCTACTCAGCCCTGACCGGCACAGAGGATGGCGGCGCGAGTTTCAGCGGCACCTCGATGGCCGCCCCGCATGTGGCCGGCATGATGGCCCTGCTGCGCGAAATTCACCCCACCTGGAGCGTCTTCGAACTCAAGGCCCTGGCCATGAACACCGCCACCCATGAAGTTCTCTGGGAGAGCGACCCGACCGAGGCCCACACGCCCACCCGCATTGGGGCTGGTCGCGTGGATGCTGTTGACGCCGCCGAATCGCAGGTAATTGCCTACAACCAGAGTGACCCCGGCGAAGTCAGCCTTTCGTTTGGCCTGCTGCAAGTTACCGGCATGAACAAGGTCTTCGCCAAGAACCTGGTGGTTGAAAACAAGGGCGCAACCGATGCCCAGTACAACGTTTTCTTCGACGAGCGTTACTTCAACAACGGCATCGGCATCGATGTCTTTGATGAATTCGGCGCCGCCATTGCCAACCCGATCACCGTTCCGGCGGGCGGGCAGGTTGTCCTGCAAGTGATTGCCGTGATTGACGGCCCGGCGCTTGAGTTCTTCGGCGATCCCAGCGTCGTCTTTGACCAGCCCTTCCCCATCGCTGTGCTACGCTCCTACTTTGCCGAAGGCGGCGGGTACGTCTGGCTCGAGGCAGTTGGCCTTTATCCCGATCTGCGCGTGCCGGTTCACCTGGCGGCCCGCCCGGCCTCGAATATGAGCGTGGCCGAGAATTCGCTCGACCTGGGGCCAATGGACACTGGCTTTACCTTCCTGACCCCCAGCGGTACCCCGGTCGATACCAGTGATGATGGGTCCCTGGTTTACATTCTCGAACTGATGCACGAAAGCGCCAATGAGCCGTGGTCCTTCGGCCCCAACGAAGCCGCCGATTTCAAGTACATTGGCATTGGATCCGATTATCCCTATGAAGATTTCGAGGATTCCTCGGTCTTCATCGGCGTCGCCACCCACGGCAAGTGGAACACCCCCAATACGGTCTATTTCGAGATTTACTTCGATATTGATCAGGACGGTGAGCCAGATTACATCGCCTACAACTTGTATGACCGCTGGTACAATGGTCATCGCGACATCTTCGTGGTTGAGGTCTGCCCGCTGCCTTACGACGCAGATCTGTGCGACAATTGGTGGTACCTGAACGGCTTCTCTGGAGGCTTCTGGGGCCAAAACACCAACCACTTCAACAGCGATACCATGGTCCTGCCCGTGCCGGTTGACGTGATTGGCCTGGAAGAAGGCGTCAACACCGCATTCGACTTTCAGGTGGTTTCCTTTGCGCGCGAAGCGGCTGGCGCGGTTGATATCAGCCCTGTAATGACCTACGACCTCGAAAACCAGTCCTTCGACACAATCGACTACGCTGGTTACGGTATGCCGGTCTGGGACGACAATTTTGATGTCAATCAGGTCTTCCCGATTGGCTACGACAAACAGGCTATCGCCGAAAACAACTCCCAGGGCCTGCTCCTCCTGCACATGCACAATGCCAATAACAGTGCCGAAATCGTGCTGCTGCCGCCGCAGGTAACCGCAGTTGAACGCGCCGACACCAACCCGACCGCCGCCGATATGGTCGACTTCCTGGTCACCTTCTCGCGCCCGGTCAGCGGCGTTGATCTCAGCGACTTCCTGCTGGTCAGCACCGGCGTCTCTGGCGCGGCCATCCAGGATGTCACCTGCGCAATCGACCTGTGCACCGTTACGGTCAGCACCGGTTCGGATAACGGTACCCTGCAACTCAACGTCGTGGACGACGACAGCATCGTGGATGCCGTCACCGGCGCGCCGCTGGGTGGCATGGGCACCGGCAACGGTGCCTACAGCATGGGCCAAATCTACACGGTCATCAAAGATGTGACCTTTGCTGACGTGCCCGCTGACTACTGGGCCTGGTCCTTCATCGAACGACTGTACGATGCTGGCATCACGGCTGGTTGTAGCGTCAACCCACTGGTTTACTGCCCCGAAGAAAACGCCACCCGTGGTCAGATGGCCGTCTTCCTGCTGCGCGGCATCGAGGGCGCTGGCTATAACCCGCCTGCCGCAACCGGCACAGTCTTCAGTGATGTTCCCACCACCCATGTCTTCGCCGCCTGGATTGAAGAACTGGCTGATCGCGGCATCGCCGGTGGCTATGCGGACGGAACCTACCGCCCCGATAACACCGTCAGCCGCGCCGAAATGGCCATCCTGCTGTTGCGCGCCAAACACGGCCCAGGCTACGTCCCGCCTGCCGCAACCGGCACAGCCTTCAGCGACGTGCCCGCCGACTTCTGGGCAGCCGCCTGGATTGAACAATTGGTCAACGAGGGAATCGCCTCCGGCTTCCCGGATGGCACCTACCGCCCGAGTGACCCGGTCACGCGCGCGCAAATGGCTGTCCTGCTCGTGCGAACCTTTGAACTGCCGTAAAACCCCGTTTTATCGAAAACGGTGGTAACACAACGAGGGCTGCCCAGATTTTGGGCAGCCCTTATTGATTTCGGTACGTTTCCAATGAGTTGAAATAAGCCAACAATAGCGCAATATTGTCAGCGTCGTCCCCTTATAACTTGGGCGCAACGCTCAAACCGCAACCCAGCCTGTCATCCCTGGCACTGCCCGCCACGCTTGCGCCGCACTGCGTTTGTTGCAGTGCGGGCGGGGCAAGTGGTCGAGCGTGGTGGTCGAGTCGTTGGGTCGAGTAGTTCATCTAGACCCATCGAGACCTTATCGAGACCCGGCGAGAAATCTTGCCTGCCAGGATGCAGATTTCTCCTCGCTGTCGCTCGTCGAAATGACAAATTACCAGTACGCAACGTTTTCAGAGTTGCACCCTTATAACTTTATCAGTACACAGTCATAGGGGGCAATCATCCCACCCATTGAGGGATGATGGGGTGATTGCGCCATCTTGAAAACCGCATTTATTTTTCAGATTTGGAACTGCTGAAAGCCAGGACAAACCATTGAAAATATTTTGTTTTTGCAATGATTTGGGGCTTGATTTATCAGAAAAAAGTGCTATAAACATATAGGATAATATTCATCAAAATACTGCTATTCAAAATAAAAAAGGAGCTACTTCATGAAACGTTTAACCCCTTACCTGATTGGTGCCATCGTTGGCGTGTTGGTGCTGGGTGCCTTCACCCTTGGTCAGGTCTCGGCGGCCCCTATGGCTGCTACAGGCTGTTTCCCTGACACCAATGGACATTGGGCAGAGACCTTCATCTGCTGGGCGTCTGAATTTGGAGTTGTGGGAGGCTTCCCGGACGGCACTTACGGACCAGACCAAAACATTACTCGCGGTCAGGCAGCAGTCATGCTCAACAGAACGGCTGCGCTAACTCGCGCAACAGGAACCCAATTTGATTCTTTGGGAACAAGCGTTGCTTCAAATACTTTCCGTGATTATGCCGAGGTAACCATTAATGCGCCGGTTGATGGCGCCCTGCTGGTCAATGGCTCTTTGAACTTATATTGTAGTGGGCTTTTAGCCCCTTGCGTAACCAGTAACGGCAATGTGTATGTGAATGTGAACGACACAAACTATAATCGCCAATTTTATGCTGTCGAAAACAGCGCAGTGGAGAACCAGAAGGCTTGGAATTCAAGCAACAACGCGTACGTACCGGTCAGCGCCGGTATGCACACTGTCCGACTGAGAGTTGTTAACAGTGGTAACACACCTAACCCAACCTATGTATGGTCCGGCGGTATCAACGTGTTGTTTATACCGTTTGATGGCTCCGGTAGCCCGGTGTTAATTCCGAGCGCCATGACGCCAGAGGATGTTGACGGTGCCAGATTGCAAGGGCTACAAGAGTAAAAAATCGTTTGCTTAAGTTCTTTCCGGTTGAATGGCAATTGACCCTTCAACCGGTTTTGTTTTTGGTAAGCGAACCGAACGACACACGCCTGAAATGTGCCGTAAAAGGCAGCACAAACCATTGCAAAATATTGGTTCTTTAGGAAGCCAAAAAAAGTCTATTTTTGCCCGATTCTGGTTTCTTGGGATGTTTGACACCTTGCATGATTGACTCCTTCACCCGCGGTCAGGTCTCGGCGGACCCTAATTCAGCAATTCGCAATATGACTCCTGTAACGCGGGCTTCAGCCTGCGCGTCACTACCTAAAGGCGGTGCTGCCCATTTAAGTCTAATCTCAAATTGAGAGT
>DAOUML010000371.1:0-3717 GCA_034411635.1 Anaerolineales bacterium | reverse complement strand
CGCTTCGCCCTCCGCTCAGGACGGCAATGCTTTATGCAAAAAAGCGCAGTCGAAGGACACTTATAGGCTGCCATTGATGACTTTTGCAAGAGGTCTATTGAGTGTAGCCATGACGATGAATTGCCATTCTGGCGGATATGAACTTTGTTCATTCGTAGAATTGCTGTGCTGATACGCTCCGCGTTGAAATTGCGCCTGTGGTAAGATAGCCAATAGATTTCACTACCAAAGAAAGGTCAAATTTTCATGCCAGCGCGTATTGAATCCCTGCTTTCAGCCCGCCTTTTTGTTGCGCCGCAACTCGTCGATGAGCGCATTTACTTCATCAGCAACCTGAGCGGACATTTAAGTTTATATACCATCAACTATGGCGGCAGCGTGCCTGAACCGCTCCTGCCGCCGCACCTGGCCTTGCAAAACCCGCACCTGATTGGCGGCTACTCCTTCTACGTCTTGCGCGAATTGGACAAAATCGTGGTCATGCTCGACCAGAACGGCGACGAAAACTATCAACCCATGCTGATTCCGCTCGAGGGCGGGTTTCCCGAACCAGCCTTCGACAATTTCTTCGCCGGGTACCGCGTTCACCTGACCAGCGTGGACGCCGAAACAGGCACGATCTACTTCAACGCCGAACGGCGCGACAAATCGATCAACGAGGCCTGGCGCGGCAATCTGGTCACTGGCGAATTGACCAAACTGGGCGAATCGGCCTGGGGCGCGTATCCCTCGGCCCATAGCCCCAACCATAAGCAGGTCATTCTTTCAGACGGTTATTCGGTTGGCGATAGCGTTCTCTACCTCGTCGATGGCAAGAAAAAGAAAGTGCTGTATGGCAAACCACTCGAAGACCGTCAACCCGGAGAAATCATTGCCCTGAGCGGCATTGGCGCAACCCTTTTCGCGCCTTCGGGCAAAGGTCTCTTGCTCACCTCGGCCCTGTTTGAAGACACCTACTCACCCGGCTATCTGGACTTCGACAAACCCGGCGAAATTTTGCCCGTAAAAGTGCGCGGCGTGGCCCATAAAGGCGTGGGCGAATTGGTCGATATTACCCACCTGAAAGATGACCAATACGCGGTTCACTACAATATCGACGGCTGCTCCTGGCTTTACGAAGCAAAATTCGACGAAGACAAACGCATCTTGAAACTGCGCCGCATCGTCGTGGGTGACGCCCCGCTCGATAATGGCGTGCTGGAACATGCCGATTATGAAAAGGAGAGCGGCGTTTTCACGCTTTCCTTCTCCACTGCCACCTCGCCCACCCAGATTTACACCGTCGAAGGCAAAAAACGCGATCTGGTCGTTCAGCACACCAACGAAAAAGTGCTCGGCATTCCCGCCGAACATCTCTCCCCTGGCGAAGATGCTTCGTTCACCTCCTATGACGGACTGCGGGTTTCGGCGCGCCTGTACCTACCCGCCGCCGCGCTCGGATTTGAGGGGCCGCGTCCGCTGGTTTATTACATTCACGGCGGCCCGCAAGGGCAGGAACGCCCGGATTTTGCCTGGTTCTCGATGCCGCTGATTCAATTCCTGACCCTGCGCGGATTCGCCGTCTTCGTGCCGAACGCGCGCGGCTCAACCGGCTACGGACTCTCGTACACCAAACATGTCGACCGCGACTGGGGCGGCAACGACCGCCTCGACCACGTCCACGCCATGACCGAAATCCTGCCCCACGACAAACGGGTGGACACCTCCCGCGCGGCGGTGGTTGGACGCTCTTACGGTGGCTACATGACCCTGACCCTGGCCGGACGCCACCCCGAACTGTGGAAGGCCGCCTGCGACATGTTCGGCCCCTACGACCTGATCACCTTCTCTGAGCGCATTCCTGAAACCTGGAAGCCATACTTCAAACTCGTCATCGGCGACCCCGCCGACCCGCAAGACCGCGAATTCCTGGTCGAACGCTCGCCCAAAACCCATCTGGGCAACCTGGCCTGCCCGATGCTGGTCATCCAGGGACGCAACGACCCGCGCGTGGTCGCCGCCGAATCAGAAGACCTGGTCAACAGCCTGCGCGAGCAGGGCAAAGAAATGGAACTGCTCATCTTCGAGGATGAGGGTCACGATGTGTTGAAATACGCCAACCGCGTCGCCTGCTACAACGCCATCACCGATTTCTTTGGCAGGCACCTGGCATGACCTGGAAACTCAACACCACCCACCCCGAAGCCGGCGACCTGGTGCAACTGGTTGGCCTGCGCCACAAGCATTTCATTTTCAACCTCGTCCCCGGCGGCGAGTTTGGCACGCATCGCGGTATTATTTACCACGATGAACTCATCGGCCAATCCTGGGGCAGCCAGGTGTTCAGTCATCTCGGCAGCCCATTCTTTCTTTTGCAACCATCCCTGGCCGATGTGCTTAACACCATGCCGCGCAACACCCAGATTCTCTACCCCAAAGATATCGGCCTGATTCTGGTAACAATGGGCATTGGCGAAGGTCAGCGCGTGATGGAAGCCGGAACCGGCTCCGGCTCGATGACCACCGCCCTGGCCTTTGCCGTGGGCAAAAGCGGCAGGGTCATCAGTTACGAACGGCGCGATGAAATGCAAAATCTGGCGCGCAAAAATCTGCGCCGCCTGGGGCTTGAAGAGCAGGTTGAGTTCAAATTGGGAGATGTCGAAAACGGACTCGAGGAAACCAACGTAGATGCCTTCTTCCTCGATGTCCCCAATCCGTATGACTATCTCGGACATGTTCGCGCCGCGCTCAAACCGGGCGGCTTTTTCTCAACCATCATCCCCACCTTCAATCAGGTCGAAAAAACCTTGTACGCCCTGCGCAAGCACCATTTTGCCTTCATCGAAGTTTGCGAAGTGCTGTTGCGCTACTACAAACCCGAACCACGCCGCATGCGCCCCACCGACCGCATGGTGGCCCACACCGGTTTTCTGGTTTTTGCCCGCCGCATTGATCTCTCTGAAGACCCGCGCCTGGCAGCCCTGCTGGCCGAACAAAATCTGCTCTCACAAGAGACAACCGACGACGAAATAACTGAACAGGTTGAACTGGATGTATGAACCCCGATTTGTTGAGCGAAGATGTCATCGCGCAAGCCCTGCGCAACCACAGCAGCCCACCCTATGCAGAAAGGGAAACCCCGCCCGAAAAAATTCTGCGTCCGGCCAGTGTGCTGGTTGCGCTTGCGCGTCAGCATGAGGCCTGGTATCTGCTCTACACCCGCCGCGCCGATAGCGTTGAACACCACAAGGGACAGGTCTCGTTTCCGGGTGGGGCCAGCGAACCCGGCGAAAGCGCCGAGCAAACTGCCCTGCGCGAAGCGGACGAGGAAATCGGAATCCGCCCGGCGGATGTGCGCATTTTGGGCCGCCTGCCCCAAATCGTGACCATCAGCGATTATCTGGTTTCGCCAGTTGTTGGCGTTCTGCAATGGCCGTATGCCTTTCGGATGTATGCGCCTGAAGTGGCGCGGGTTTTCGTCCTGCCGCTGGCATGGCTGGCGATGCGGCAAAATCACATGAAATTCACCCGCGCTGAAACCGGAAAACATGTCATTGCCTATCAACCTTACGATGGCGAGTTACTCTGGGGCGCAACTGCCCATATCACGGTTGAGTTTCTAAAGATTTTGAAGTTGATGTAACTGCCTACCGTAGCGCGACTTTCAAGTCGCGTTTAGGAGTAAGACAGTGAGAATTTGCTTTTAGGCGACATAAACCCCCATTCGGGGACGATGTG
>DAOUML010000370.1:0-16181 GCA_034411635.1 Anaerolineales bacterium | reverse complement strand
CCCCCGCGATGTTTCCCGCGCGGAACCTGCCCCCGCCGACGAATCGGAAGCGGCTCCCGAAGCAGTTCCCCCGGCTGAGGCCGAGAGCGACCCGGCCGCCCCCGTCGAAACGGATGATGGTTTGGTTGCGAGCGGCGGCCAGGTGCGCGGAGTCGTTTCCAGCGCGGATGGCGGCTTTCTTCCATCGGGCTTGAAGGTGATGTTGTATGGCTTCGACCACAGCGCGGATGGCGGTTTTAGCGAATCGCTCGTTCTTGAAACCGAAGTTGCCACCGATGGCAGTTATCTTTTTGAGGGTGTCGAAATGCCTGAGGGCCGCGCTTTTTATGTTTCGTTGACCTATGAGGGGGTTGAGTATGCTTCTGATGCGGCTTTTGTGCAGGATGGGCAAACTTCGTTTGAACTTCCAATTCAGATTTATGAGGCGGTGAGCGACCCCGGGCTGTTGGAAATTGGGCAGGCGCATGTGCTGCTGGAGTTTTCGACGCCGGGCAAGGTGACGGTGATCCACTTTCTGACGGTTGATAATCTTTCAGATAAGACCATTGTGCCGCCGGCGGAGGGCGAGCCGGTGGTTTCTTTCCGTCTGCCGCAAGGGTTTGAGAATTTGCAGTTTGAGGAAGGCGTGCTGGGCGGGCGTTTCTTGCCTACTGCCGATGGGTTCGGCGACCAGGCGCGTGTTGTGCCTGGCGTTGGGCAATATCAACTGGTTTTTGCCTACGATTTGCCTTTTTCTGCGCCTTCTGGCCTGGCGGCAGTGTTTGGCGGCGGCGAAACTGAGATGTCTATTCCGCTGACGCTCCCGGCCCGCGCGGTGACGGTGCTTGTGCCGCAAGGGGTGAAGGCGCAAGGAGCCGGTTTGACCGATGCCGGCCCGCAAAGCATGGGCGGTGGCATGAGTTTCCAGATGTATCGCGCTGGCTCGCTGGCTGCCGGGCAAGATTTAACCTTTACAATTTCGGGTTCGCCGAGCGACGCGCCTTCAGAATCTGCTGAGACGGATGTGAATCAGGTGCTTGTGATTGGGGCGGCTTCGCTGGGGATTGTCTTGATTGCGGTGGGCGGTTTCTTGTATTGGCGCGACCGTCGCCAGCAGGAAGATGACCTGGAAGAGGACGAAGAGTCTGTCGCTGATGATGAAGAGGACGATGAGCCGCGCATGGACGAGGATGAAATTTTGGACGCCATTCTGGCCCTGGATGACCAGTTCAAGGCTGGCAATCTCGCCGAACCGGTTTACCGCGAACGCCGCGCCGAGTTGAAGGCCAGGTTGAGTGGAAAGTAATGGGAAGTGGAAAGTGGAAAATGGAAAATAGTTAATGGAAAATGGTTAATGGTTTTTGGAAAGCGAAAATCCATCCTTAACAAGAACTTCCAGTAACTATTAACCATTAACTATTACCCCATTAACCATAAACAAAAAAACATGATTATCGTCAAAAAACTCGTCAAACGCTTTGGATTGAAGACCGTGCTGCGCGGCCTCGATTTTCAGGTGGAAAAAGGGGAATTTGTGGCCCTGCTTGGCCCAAACGGGGCTGGCAAGACCACATTCCTGCGCATTTTGGCTTCGCTTTCGCGCCCCAGCCTGGGGCGGGTTAGCATTGCCGGGTATGAGTTGCCGGCTCAATCGGCGGCGGTGCGGCGTCGTTTGGGGGTCGTCTCGCACATGCCTTTGATTTACGGCGACCTGACCGCCGAAGAAAATTTGCAATTCTATGGGCGTATGTATAACCTGCCCGAACTGGCGGAGCGTGTTTCAGAAGTTTTGGAAATGGTTGGGCTTGCGGCCCGCCGCCGCGATTTGGCGCGCACTTTTTCGCGTGGAATGCAGCAGCGGCTGGCAATTGGCCGCGCCGTGTTGCATGACCCGGAAGTGATGCTTTTTGATGAGCCCTACACTGGCCTCGATCAGGACGCCTCTGAAATGCTGGATGGTGTGTTGCGCAGGGTGGCCGCCCAGGGCCGCACGGTGGTGATGACTTCTCACGACCTGGCGCGGGCCGAAGACCTGGCCAGTCGTTTCGATATTCTCTCTCGTGGGGTAATTGCCGCTTCGGCAACGCCGGGGAATCTTGGTTCGGGCAATTTGCTCGATTATTACAAACAGGTTTTGAGCGCATGAGCGAGCCGATTGCTCCAAAAGATAAAGTCAATGCCCGCCCCGGAGAAAACTATTTCGGCGCGGTGTTGGCCGTTGCCTGGAAAGACCTGGCCGCTGAATTGCGTTCGCGCGAACTGCTCTCGGCCATGCTAATTTTTGCCCTGCTGGTGATTCTGATTTTTAATTTTGCCTTGCAATTGGATCGCGGCGCGCGCGAATCGGTTACTGCCGGGGTGCTGTGGGCTACTTTCACCTTCGCCGGCACATTGGGCCTTAATCGCTCAATGGCGATTGAAAAGGATCGCGGCTGTCTCGATGGTTTGTTGTTGGCCCCGGTTGACCGTTCGGCGATTTATTTCGGCAAGGTTCTCAGCAATCTGGCTTTTATGTTGATTGTTGAAGCGATTGTTTTGCCGGTGTATTTCATTCTGTATAACCCCAAAAATTTTTTTAACCCCGGCTTCTTGGGAGTCATTCTGCTTGGTTCCATTGGCTATGTGGCGGTTGGAACCCTGCTTTCAACGATGGCTGTTCAGACCCGCACCCGCGATGTGTTGCTGCCAATTTTGCTTTTTCCGTTGGTGATTCCGGTTTTGGTTGCGGCAGTTCAGGCCAGCATGGGTTTTCTTTCGGAATGGCCGCTCGATGAAATTACCCCCTGGTTGAATTTGTTGCTGGTTTATGATGTCATTTTCATTACCGCTGCTTTTATGTTCTTCGATTATGTCGTCGAAGAGTAAATCAATTTATCTGGAGGAAAAATGTCCCCTCAACCTCGTGCATTGGTTGCCCTGAATGTCATTTCGCTGATATTGCTGGGCGCATCGTACTATGCTTCTCTGGTGTATGCTCCGCTTGAAGCCGTGATGGGCCAGGTGCAGCGTTTGTTTTATTTCCATGTTGCTACGGCCTGGGTTGGCATGATTGGGTTTGTGCTTGCCGCCGTATCCGGGATCATTTACCTGTGGAAAAAAGACCTGAAGTGGGACGCGGTTAGCGTCGCTGCGGTCGAAATCAGCCTGGTTTTCTTCTTCATTGCGATTGTGCTTGGTTCGATTTGGGCGCGTCCGATTTGGGGAACCTGGTGGACATGGGAACCACGCCTGACCACTGCCGCCATTTTGCAGATGATTTACATGGCTTACCTGCTCCTGCGCCAGGGCATCGAAGACCCTGAGAAGCGCGCCCGTTTCGGGGCAGTTTACACCCTGCTGGGCGGAATCAGCGTACCGATTACGTTCATTTCCATCCGCGTTTTTCGCACCATTCACCCGGTGGTGATTGGGTCTGGCAGCGCCGAGGCCCAGGGTGGATTTAACATGACTCCGCTGATGCTTCAGACGATGTTTTTTTCCATCATCGCCTTTTCGGTGATTTTTGTGACCATTTTCTGGCACCGAATGCGACTGGCGTCACTGGAAAATCGTGTTGAACAACTTAAATTGAAAGTCCTGCAATAGAGGAGCCCGAAATGACCCCGAATACTTTCGATTATATGCTGGCTGGTTATCTCATTTTTAGCGTGGCATTCTTTGGCTATCTGGTTTATTTGTGGCTGCGCTGGAAAGGTTTGCAGAAAGAAGAAAAAAGCCTGCAAGAGATAGAAATTAAAGAGTAGTTTTGTTTGCGAGTGCGTTATATAATGCCCGTGGTCACACATTGCGCTTTTATAAAAAGCGCAATGTGTGACCGGAACGGGTATAATAAGCGTGGATTCGCTTTGCTTATGGCCTATTGGCAGATTCGATTGACCATTTTTATTATGGGGCTTGCGTTGGCTGGCCTGTTTTTGGGCGGCGCGCGCGAGGCGGTCTATGCGGCTGGATTGAGATCGGACGATGATCCCACCGGCCCTGATCGTTATACAACGGTTGAAGTTACGGTGGGTGTTTACGAGTGGTGGTTAACCGCCTGGGCTGACAATGAAGTCCATTGCGTGGTCACGGTTGAACACGAGGGGGTTCCAACGCATGATGAAGTCTTTAATCGTTGTGGAAAGACGCTTTATGATCGGTGGGTGAAAGAATCACAATCTTGCGAATTGGTGGAAGACTATGGGCAGTGTAAAGGGTTTTACTGGCAATTGATCCGAGAAGAAACCATTGTCCGCGAAGTGATTATCCCCTTGCCAGATGCGCAAATTTGGGTTTCGCTCGAAGATTGCGATGAAGACGAAAGCGGCTGGTGTGCCAACGAATTTCCGCGCCTGGTGCTGATTGGCGAAGAGCCGCTGCCCGATGAATCCATTGTCCGTATTCAAGGACTGGTTGGCAAAGATGCGTTTCTCTGCGAGGGCGCGCGCTGTGATTTCTTGCTCAATGCTACCCCGGCAGAAGGCATCAAGATTATTTTCTGGGCAACCTCGACGTATGGCGATACCAGCCCGACTTTTGAGGCCATTGTGCGGGTAAAAGTGACAGACGACAGCCAGCGTTTGGTCCAAAAGCGATACATCGATGTATTAAGCACCCAGTGGGTTGGCAAACCCAATGCTACCTGTTCGATAGCCTGGCAATCTTTTCCGCCCTCTGATGGATTGCCTGCCTGGCTTTCTAGCCCTGAAAATCCTGCTGATTTACAATCGGAAGTGTCTTATTTTTACCTGGCGGGTAATCTTATTTTGCAAGGGCAGGTAAATGTGGAAGCCTGTGTGGATGGGGGTGTTTATGCAGATGGCATTGCCACGCCTTGTGGCGCTGAGGCGGCGCGCTTCGCCGTTAGTGAGTGGCAGAATCGCTTTGATTCGCTCATCTTTGATGTGGCCCACGATAGTGAAGTACCGGCGCAGTTGCTGAAAAATCTTTTCAGTCGCGAGAGCCAGTTTTGGCCTGGGATTTTCAGCGAGCGCGACGATGTTGGCCTGGGTCAATTAACCGAACACGGCGCGGATACGGCCTTGATGTGGAATCCCGCTTTTTACAATGAGTTTTGTCCACTGGTGCTGGATGGCTCGGTGTGCCAATCGAAAGGCTATGCCGAACTTTCCAAAACCAATCAGGCTTTGCTGCGTGGCGCGCTTTTGCAGAGTGTCGATGCCAGTTGCCTCGATTGTCCGCTGGGAATTAATCTTGAACGCGCCGATGCCAGCGTGGCTATTTTTGCGCGCACCTTGCTCGCCAATTGTGAGCAGGCAGGAAAAATCATCGAGAACGTGACGGGAGAAGCGGCGGGTAATGTTGCCAGTTACGAAGATTTATGGAAGTTTACCCTGGCAAATTATAATGCCGGGGCTGGCTGCCTGGGTGATGCGGTTCAGGTGGCGCGGGCCAAAGGATTAGAGATAACCTGGGGAAATGTGGCCGAAAACTTCTTGCCCGGTTGCCAGCCGGTTGTGCAATATGTGGAAGATATAACCCGCTAATCTGCCGTAAAAATTTCTAAATTTTACTTTTTACCCGCAGGCACTCGTTCAGGTGTACAAAGTTATGACGCGTGGCCGGCATGAGCAAAAGCCCTGCGATGGTACGTTTTCCCCAATAAGCAACAATTTCACGCGCTGATTCTGTTACAGCACCCTCATCAAGCACTCGCTGAAGGCGACGTGAGTCAATTGGCTGTTTGTATTGCCCCTGTCCCAGGCCAGAAACAATTTGACGCGTGCTTTGCCCCACGGCGAGCCGATACTCTCGCAGGGCCTTGATATCAATGCTCGCGCTGAGTGATGAGATTTCTTGCGCGCTCATGGCATTGCCGGTGTGACTGAATTCAATCTTGAGCCGCCCTAACCATTCACCGCTGGTAAAGACCTGTTCTATTCCCGCTACAAGCAGGCTCATGGTCACATCCTCAATGCGGGCAATGTGCCAGAGATTCCAGGCAATGGAATGTTCGTAGCCAGCAGGAATGCGCCGGAAATCGAAATCGCTGAGTCCGTTCAGAATTTCATCTTCAAATGACCACACCTTGAGAGCAGAGATGCGCGCTGCGTGCAGCATGGCATGGTGAATCTCAAAAATGCTCTGCGCGGTGGCAATATCGCCAATTCGCAGAGCATTAGTCAGGGTTTGATGTTGCTGATTCCAGTGTAGCCGATTGGGGTTCATTGTGTTTGCGATGCACTTTCAATCGCATGGAAGAATTCACCAATGTTGGGGTAGCGATCTTTGGGATTTTTCGCCATTGCGCGTTGAACGGCATAGGCTACATGGCGCGGCATCTCCGGGACAAGTTCGCGAATATCGGGTGGTGGAGCGGTCAGGTGGGCGAGCAGGAGCGCGCCGGTGTTGGGTCGCTCAAAGGGCAGTTTCCCGGTTAGCATTTGGTAGGTCATCACGCCCAGTGCGTATTGATCGGCGGCGGCATCCACTTCGGCGGAAGATTGAATCTGCTCAGGGGCAATATAGTCGAAGGTGCCAAGCACGCCAGTGGCGGTGATTTTGGTGTGCGCATCGGCGATTTTGGCAATCCCAAAATCCGTTAGCACGGCGCGCAGCGGCAGGCTGGTAGTATCGAGCATGACGTTGGACGGTTTGATATCGCGGTGGACTAACCCGCGCGCGTGGGCATATTCAAGGGCCGCGACTGTATTTTGCAGGAGAGGCACGAAATCATCCAGCGGAATGCGTTTATTCTCCTTCAGCAGGGTGCGGAAATCGGGGCCGGTCAGGTATTCCATGACGATGTAATAGGTTCCGTTTTCTTCGCCATAGTTCAAAATTTCAACAATATTGGGATGTTGCAGCCCGGCGACAATTTCGGCCTCGCGCATGAAGCGGCGGCGGAATTGATCATCGGCGGCGAAAGTGGGCGGCAAGACCTTGATGGCAACTTCGCGCCCATTGGTGGGGCTTTCGGCGCGGTAAACATCGGCCATGCCTCCGCGTCCGATCAGTTTCAGGCCGCGATAGGAGGAGAGGGTGGTGTCGGTAAGCGGGTCGTCGGTTTTTCGCAGTTCAACCGGCGTTTTTTGGTAATCGATCTTAATTCGGTAGAAGAATTGATCGACAAACCGCTGCAACCTGCGCCGCGCGGGTTGGAAGAGCGCGCCAGCCGCCAGGGCCGAGACCGCCACTGCCAGCATCGATTGTTCTCCCTGTTCAATGTTGCGAAAAAAGAACGAGACTCCCACCAGCACGCTGGCAAAGACAATCCCAAGCCCAATGGTCAGGCTGAGATAGACCAGGGAACGATTAATCAGCAGATCGATATCGAAAAGTTTGGAGCGGGCAATCGAAATGGTGATCGAGGCCGGCAATATCAAAAAGAGGAAGATTCCCGAAAGTTGGGCAATAAACTGATATAGCCAGTAATTATCCATATCGACGCTTGAAACAAGCCCAAATATAACGTTGAGGCTATTGAAAAGAAGAAACCACACCAGCGGGCCTAAAAGGCCAATCATGACCCAACGAATTTGTTGGCGCTGTAAAACATTGCTTTGGCGGGCATAGCGATAGGAAAAAACACTCACACCAAACAAATACCAGGCCAGCATGATTCCCATGAATACATAGCCGTTGATTTTGAGAAAATGAACCGGCGAGGCGGGTATATACAGGGCCAGCATACTGAGAGCCAGCACCGGCACAACATACTTTACCCATTTGAAAGCAAATTTGCCATTTGGGAAAAGGATACAAAATAAAACAACGCAGAAATCGCCCAGCGCGATGACAACGCCGCCCATCAACTCATAGCCGGGCAGGGTGGATGCAATGTTTATGCTATTTGAAATTCGCCCCGCAAAAGTAATCAAAAAGATCGATGTTAAAATCACAAACCAATCATCAGAGCGGCGGATAAACAAATACAGCGCCGTGCCAACAAACCCGACGGTAATCAGAATATCAATGCCGAGGTCGATAATGGTAAACAGCGCCGAACTCAAGTTTAGCACCGAGGTCTGCGGATCGTTGGCGCGTACGAAGAACGAAATTGGCAGGCTGATAACGTAAACGCTCAACGTGTAAAGCGTAATCGCCAGCCAGATGCCAATGGCAGCCAGCCGTAGTTGGGGTTTACTTTTTAGCGAAGTTTCACTGGTAATTGGGTTGGTTGCCATGCGGTTAACTCAGGTTGAAAAGGGATACAAGACTCTCTACGCGCGACCTGACCAAAAGTTCCAAACTATATCCTCTCCAGCGTTTCCTTCACCTTTGCCAGGAACCAATCTGCAGAAGCGCCATCCAGAATACGATGGTCGAAAACGAAGGAGAGATAAACCATTGGGCGAATGGCGATGCTATCGCGGCCCAATTCATCGCTGATGACCACCACCCGCTTTTGCAGCGCGCCAACGCCGAGAATGCCGCACTGCGGTTGGTTGATGACCGGGAAGGCAAACAACGAGCCGCTGATTCCGTGATTGGTGAGCGTGAAAGTGCCACCTTTCACCTCGTCCGGTTGCAGTTTGCGGGCGCGGGCGCGGTTGGCCAGGTCGTTGACGGCGCGGGCCAGGCCGAGCAGCGAAAGGCTATCGGCATTTTTGATGACCGGCACAATCAACCCATCTTCACCAAGCGAAGTTGCCATGCCGAGATGGATGCCTTTGTGCAGCAGAATGCCCTCGTCGCTCCACGAAGAATTTGCCACCGGGTAGGCTTTCAGCCCGGCGACGATGGCCTGCATGAAGTAGGCGGTAAAGGTCAGGTTGATGCCGTCGCGGGCGAATGCGTCTTTGTTGGCCGCTCTGTGAGCGATGACCCGCGATAAATCCGCCTCCATAACCGTCAGCACATGCGGCGAGGTTTGTTTCGATTCGAGCATGTGCCTGGCAATCGCGCGGCGGATGGCGGTGTGGGGCAGTAGGGTGTCAGGGGTCAGGTTGGGTTGTCCGGTTGGCTGGAGGTCGAGTGGCCGCTGGTTTTGCGGCGTGTCGCCTGTCCTGGCAGACAGGCCAGGGCGACCGGTTTTGTTTTCAAGAAAGGCCAGCACATCATTTTTGGTAATGCGCCCATTCAGGCCCGTCCCCTTGACTTGCGCCAGGTCAATCCCCTTTTCGGCGGCGATGCGGGCCACCACCGGGGAGATAAAGCCCAAATCGGGCTTCGGGTGCGGGGGGGCAGGCTTGTCCTGAGCATGGTCGAAGGCTGTCAGGCTGACGGTTGAAGGTGGATGTGTGCTTTTCGGCGCAACTGGCGTTTCTTTGGTGCTTTCAACGCTTTCCCCCGCATTCCCGATGACAGCCAGCACATCGCCAACTTTGGCTTCGCTGCCTTCTACAATCAGAATTTGCAGCAAAACGCCCGAAGCCGGAGCCGGGATTTCAGTATCGACTTTATCGGTGTTAACTTCGAGCAGCGCGTCCATTTCGTTGACCAGGTCGCCAACGTTTTTTAGCCATTTGGTAACGGTCACTTCCTCAACGCCTTCGCCCAGGCGCGGCACAAACACTTTGGTCGGCATGAATCACTCCTATTCCTGTCGCTGATGTCTCTATTCTACAACAACTCTCAAAGGATGTGGCAAAATACCAAAATATTCACAACATCATTTTTGCGCGTACAATACCCCCATGCCCAACGCCCCCGTCTCAAAACCATCCTGGCTGGCGCGCCTGTTCTGGCTTGCCCTGCTTGCCGCCCTGCTTTTCTGGGCGCTGCAAAATGCGCCCCTGGCCGAAATCTGGAACTCGCTTCAAATGCTGCGTTTCTGGCAAATTCTCGCGCTGTTGGCCCTTAATGTCGTCATTTTTGCGCTCATCACCGCCCGCTGGTGGCTCATCATCCGCGCTGAAGCCCGGCGCGTCCCCTTCCTGCCGCTGGTTGCCTACCGCCTGGCCGCCTTCGGCATGAGTTACTTCACCCCTGGCCCGCAGGTTGGCGGCGAACCGCTGCAAATTTTGTACATACGGAACGCCTACGGCCTGACAACCGTTCGCGCAACGGCGGCGGTGATGATGGACAAACTACTGGAGTTTCTTGCCAATTTTCTTTTTCTTGCGCTGGGGCTTTTTGCCGTTACCGCATCGGGGATGCTGGGCGGCTTCGCACCCGACGCCTGGGTCGCCGTACCCCTGGCCTTGCTCCTGCTCTGGCCGCTTCTGCACATCCTACTGCTTTACCGGCGCCGGCATCCGCTTTCGACGCTCATCAAACCCCTGCGCCACCTTCTCGCAGGGCGCAAAAAATTTGCCGCCCTTGAAACTTTCCTGCGTCTGGTCATCGTTAGCGAACACCTGGCCGCGCTCTTCTGCCGCCGCCATATTCGACATTTACTCGCCGCCCTGGGCGTTTCCCTGCTCTCATGGGCCGGGATGATGCTGGAATATTATCTGATGTTGATTTTTCTCTCCGCCGACCTGTCGCTGACCGAAACCCTGGCCGCGCTGACGGTGGTGCGCCTGTCTTTTCTTGCGCCGCTGCCAGCCGGGTTGGGCGCGCTGGAAGCCAGCCAGGTCTTCGCCGCGACAGCCTTTGGCCTGCCCGCCGCGCTGGGAATCAGCCTGGCGCTGCTTATGCGCGCGCGCGATATTCTACTCGCTGGGCTGGGTTTGCTGGTTGCGGCGTTTAAGAAGTAAATCGTAACTGCCTACCGTAGCGCGACTTTTAAGTCGCGTTTGGAGTAAGGCAGTTGAGCATTTGCTTTCAGGCGACAGAAACCCCCATTCGGGGACGATGTGTCACCCTACGAATATCAGTTCGTAGGCAGTTACAGTAAATCATAGCGCGGCATTCATGCCGCAACCAAACAGGGCGACATAAATGTCGCGCTACAATTTTCGCGTTTAATGCAAATCTCGGACGGTAATACTATAAAACGCAGCCGCTTTTGCCATGTTGGCGTTATATTCTGCCCGTTCGGCGATAATTTGGGCGTTGGCCTGCGCGGCGCGTTGACGCAAGGACGGGTCTTTGAGCGCGCGCAGGATGGCGGCGGCCAGTTCGGCGGGGTCGGCGGGGTTAATGAGCAGGCCGTTGATTTCGGGGGTGATCCATTCGCGAATCGATTCCAAATCACTGGCAATCGGGAAGCAGCCACAGGCCAGGGCCTCGAGCAGGGCATTGGGGGTTCCGTCGTGGGTGGCGGGGGAGATGACGATGCTGGCGCGCCGAAATTGCTCGGCCATTTGGGCGTGGGGCAAGGGTGGCAGCAGTTCGACGGCAGATTGAATGCCGAGTTGCTGAATCCATTGTTCGGCCTGGGGTTCTCCGGCCATAGATGCGCATACGAAACGGGCGGCGGGGTTTTGGGCCAAAACGAGCGGAATGGCCTGAAAAAAGGTGTCGTTGCGGATGTAGGCGCGGAATCCGCGCGGGTTGATGACAATCGGGGCGGTTTGCGGCGAGGCGGGGGGGTGAAAGGTTTCGGCGCGAATTCCGCCGCTGCCAGGGGTGACGAGGGTCGGTTTTTCGACGGAGAATCCCCATTCGCGGGCCAGGCGAATATCGCGCTGACAGTCGGCGTGCAGACCGTCGGCGATTTGCAAGGCCCAGGTGGTGTAATGACGCATGAGGCGGGTGGATGGGGCGTGCAGGGTGAAGTCGTTGCCCCAGACGGAGATTAGCAGCGGGGTGGAGGAAGTTGCCAGGGCGTCGGCGGCCAACATGCCTTCGTAGGGGATGCGCAGGGCGTGGACGAGGTCGGGTTGGGTTTCTTCGACGAAGCGGCGCAGGGCCGGGGCGGCGCGGGGAATGGTGAGGGGGCCGAGAAACTGTCGAATAGCGGTACGCAGGCCCAGGCTGCGCGCGCTCCAGAATCCGCTTTTTTTGGCGGAACCAGGCTTGGGGGCAGATTTGGCCCCGCTAAAGGCGACCGGCACATTCCTTTTTCCAGCCAGGGGCAGGTCGTTTGTGTCGCAGGCGAAGGTGGTGGCGAGGTAGACTTCGTCGCCGCGTTCGAGCCAGTAGCGCAGCCAGTTGCGGGCGGTGGGGGAGCGGCCATCGGCCACGAAGAGGAGTTTCATGGGCTGAATGATACCATTTTTAGAGTGTTTTGGATTTTTGCTCGGCTTCTTGCGGGGTGAAGTGGGGGGCGTTGGGGTGTTGGGCGAGCAGTTGGTCGGCTTGTTGACGCAGGTGTGGGTCGCTGGCGGGGTGGGCGCGCAGGATGGCGAGGATTTCGAGGGCGTTGGAGGTTGGGTCGGTTTCGAGCAGGAAGCAGGCCCAGCCATAGGCGGCATCGAGCAGGATGGCGGGCGAGGCGGTTTGGCGGGCGAGGTTTAGGGCGGTTTGCAGGGTGTTTTTGGCTTGTTCGCGTTGGTTGAGGGCGAGTTGGGCCTGTCCAAGAATGCGCAGGGCGCTGGCCTGGTTGCGCTTGTCGGCGAAAGTTTCGGCAAGTTGTGCTGATTGGGTGGCAGTTTGCAGGGCTTGGGCGGGGTTTCCGGTGAGGAGGGAGATTTCGGCCAGGTTATACAGGCTGACGAGGCGCACGCCGTCGTTGCCGATTTGTTCGCACAGGTTGGCGCAGTTTTGGTAGTGCTGGGCGGCGGCGGGGTAATCGCGTTTTTGAAAGTAGACGACGCCAAGGTTGTTGAGGAAGTGGGTTTGTCCGCGCAGGTCGTTGTGTTGGCGGGCCAGGGCCAGGCCTTCTTGCAACACTTGCAGGGCGCGCTCCAGTTCGTTTTGGCGAATGAGGAGCGGGCCGAGGTTGGCAAGTGGTTTGAGAAGTTCTTTGGTGTTTTCGGTTTGTTGATAGGCCTTGATGCTGTGCTGGTAGGCGCTAAGGGCTTTTTGGGGCTGGGCGCTGGCTGTGTAGAGGATGCCGAGCAGGTTGGCAGCAAAGCCTTGCAGGGTGGGGGGGTGGGTTTCGTCTTGGGCGGCTTCGGCCTGGGCAAGGGCTTCGGGCAGGCGTCCGAGGCGCAGGAGGAGGGCGGCGTGGTGAATGCGCAGTCGGTTGGGGGTTGAGGCGGGCGGCAGGCTGGCAAGGGCCAGGGCAAAGAGGGATTCGCCTTCGCGGTAGCGGGCCTGTCCTTCGCTGAATTTGTGCAGGGGTTCGGCAGCGGCTTCGAGCCAGGCGGAGTCGGCGGTTTGGCAGGCGGTTTCCCAGGCGGTGCGCAGGTCTTGGTGGTGTTCGGCGAGGGTTTGCAGGGCGTGGGGGGTGGTTTCTCCGCCGGTTAGCAGGGCGTTTTGTTCGCGCAGCAGGTTGCCGAACAGGGTTTGGTGGGCGCGGCGGGCGGATGTTTCGTTCTGGGGGGTGCGGGCGAGTTGGTTGGCGGCGAACTGGCGCACAATTTCGTGCATGGCGAGGGTTTGTTCTGAGATGGTTTGCAGGAAGTTGTTTTGGGCGAGCAGGCTGAGTTGGGCATTGCTGGCGATGCTGACCTGGCGGGCTTGTTCGTGGGTGAAGTTGGCGCGAAAGACGGAGAGGGCGGCGAGCAGGGTTTGGTTTTCGCGGGTGAGCAGGTTCCAGGAGAATTCGATGATGGCGCGCAGGCTGCGCTGGTCGGGGGGCAGGTCTTGGAAGGCGCCGCTGAGTGATTCGCTATCGGCGCGTATTTGGCGGGCGATTTCTGTGAGGGGGTAGTGGGGTGTCCAGGCGGCGGCCAGTTCGAGAGCGAGGGGGATTCCGCCGGTTAATTGACAGATTTCGAGCAGGGGGGCGGGGTCGTTTTGCGGGTTGAAGCGCGGTGAGAGTCGTTGGGCGCAGGCGCTGAACATTTGGGCGGCCTGGGATTCGGGTAATCCGCTCAGGGGTAGGATGATTTCATCGCGCAATTGCAGGGATTGACGGGTGGTGACGAGGATTTTGAGGCGCGGCGATTGGTCGAGCCAGGTTTTGAGGCTGGGCGCGGCGGCGAGGATGTGTTCGAACCCATCGAGAATGATCAGCAGTTCGCGTTCGCGCAGGAAGTCGCTCAGGGCGCTTTGCGGTGTTGCGCCTGGGGGGAGGGGGTGCTGGAGGGCGGTTAGTAGGGCCGATGGCAGGGATTCGACCTGGGTGTCGGTTTCGATGGCGAGGCGGATGATGCCGTGCAGGAAGGTGTGTTGCAGTTGTTGGCCGGCTGCCAGGGCCAGGCGGCTTTTGCCGATGCCGCCCAGCCCAACCAGCGAGAGCAAACGCGTGGCGGGGTTGAGCAGGTGTTGGTGAATTTGGCGCAGTTCTGCTTCGCGCCCGATGATGGGGGCGAGGGTGGGCAGGTTGTGTCGGCGGGGCAGGGCGCGGGCTTGTTTGATTTGTTCGGCCAGTTGGTGGGTTTCGGGCATGGGTTCGAGGCCAAGTTCGCGCTGTAGAATGGCGCGGCAGGTTTCGTATTGGGCCAGGGCTTCAGTGTACAGTCCGGCGCGGGCGAGGGCGAGGATGAGGCGGCGGTGGGTGTTTTCGCTCCAGGGTTCGAGGCTGAGCCACTGGCGCAGGGCGCTGATGGCGCTTTCGGCTTGTCCGCTTTGTTGGGCGAGGTTGCTCAGGCGTTCGAGCAGGCCAAAAAGATCGAGGCGGGCGCGTTCGAGGCGCAGGGTGTGCCATTCTTCAAAGAGTGGCGCGCGGGAGAGGGAAAGTCCTTGCAGGAGTTCGCCGCGCCACAGTTGGGCGGTGGTTTGCAGTTCGTTTAACGATGCTGTTGGTTGTTTGGCGGTGGTTTGCAGGGTGAGCAGGTCTACTTTGAGGGGCATGGCGGGATTGAGGCGAACCGAGGCGCGGTCGGCGATGAGGACATTGGGGAGAATTTGATTCAGGGTGTAGAGCGCCATGCGCAGGTTGGATTGGGCGCGGGCCTGGGGTTGGTCGCTCCAGAGCAGGGCGGCCAGTTTTTCGCGCGGGTGAGGGCCGTTTTCGAGGGCGAGGTAGGCGAGCAGGGCCAGGTTTTTGCCGCTTGGGATTTCGTTAAGGGGGATTTCGTTCAGGCTGATTTGGGGCGTGCCGAGTAATTGCAGGGAGAGCATGGGGTTTTCCTGAATTTTGTCAAAATTGACGCTGGGTTGACGCTGGGTAAGTATAAATGCTTCTATGAAGACCAAGTTTATCAGAATAGGAGCGTATTTAAAGATGGAACTCAGAAACGTGTTATTTTTTTTGTTGCTGGCTGTGAGCCTGCAAGCCTGTAATTTGCCGGTTGGCGATGTAACGCCAACTGTTACGCCAACTGTGACGCCGATGGCGGCGGTTGAAGGGGGGACTGGTTCGGGCAACGGTGGACAGGATGAGGCGCAGAGTGAGTCCGCTTTGGTGGAGGTTGAAGATGCGATTCCGTTGGTTGATGTGAACCAGCCTCAAAGCGCGTGCGATCATCCCTATTTTCCATTAAGAAAAGGCGCAACCTGGACGTATCGTGATCGGAGTGATGGCAGCACGGTGCGCTGGGAGGTGACGGATGTGACGGGTGATTTGCAGTTGGCAACCGCGCGCATGACCTCTTTTATTAATAACCCGGGCCAACTTTCAGAAGAGGGCATACGGATTGATTACACCTGGCAATGTTCTGCGGGTGAGGGTACGGTTTCGTTTGATTATGGTTCGCTCTCGAACCTGAATAGCGGCCTGGGTGAGTTGACGATGGAACTGGTGGAGATGCAGGGCGAGGGGGTGATGTTTCCGCCGGCCGATTTGCTCGCGCCGGGTTATTCGTGGACGTTTCGAGCGCAGAGCAAGTTCGATTTTCAGATGCAGGGGGTGGGCGAGGCGCAAGGCGATTTGGCTTACGAGGAGGTTTATACCGTTGCCGAGGCGTTAACGTTGACGGTTGATGGGGTTAATTACGATGGTTTGTTAGTTGAGCGTGATTTTACCAGCGTGATAACGGTGACGGTTTCAGGGTTGGCGATTGGCGGCCCGCAAAATTTGGATATGGTGACGACTTCGACGTTGGCGCGCGGGGTGGGGTTTGTGACGATGGATACGCAGACCAATGTGGGCGATGCCGGCCTGGAGTTGATTGCGTTTGAGATTCCATGAACGCTGGTATTCCTTTGCCTACGGTTTCAAAAACCTTTCTGGTGCGCGTTTGGAAGGAGCCGGGACGGTTGGTTATTCGCTGGCAGGATGCGCGCAGCGGCGAGGCGCAAGGGTTTACCGATATTGGGTTGTTTTTGAAGTTTTTGGAGACGTGTTTGAACAGTGTTGAGGTGGAGCGCGATTCCCTTGAAGGGTGAATGCTTTACCTTTGGTAACTGCCTACCGTAGCGCGACTTTCAAGTCGCGTTTAGGAGTAAGACAGTGAGAATTTGCTTTCAGGCGACATAAACCCCCATTCGGGGACGATGTG
>DAOUML010000369.1:0-17974 GCA_034411635.1 Anaerolineales bacterium | reverse complement strand
GCGCCACTCTTGAACCAGACCGTTTGCCGAAGCATAGACCGGCGTTCCGGCTGGGGCCTTGATGTCGGTACCCTCGTGTCCATCCGGCATTCCAGGGCTATCAGACGTGGAATAACAGGCCACCATCTCAAAGTTATGCGGGTCGGCCTGGGCCTTGTCCTGCGCTTCGGGGATGTTCACATCGCGCCAGTAGGGCCACGAGTCGACGTTCAGCAGGTAGCCAAACATCGGCGGGCATTCATAGCCCGGATTCAGTCCCAGATAATGCCAACTCCAGCCTGAGTTGGGATATTGCGAAATACGGGCCAGGCCGATATGAGCGGGCAGCGGCCAGGCCAGGAATACGGGTCGTTCCAGCATTTCAGGCGAGGGGGTCGGCGTGAAAGGTGGCAGGGTGGGGATAAAAGTGGCTGTTGGCGGGCTGGTTGAAACAGGCCTTGTGGACGCTTCTGCCTGCGTTGATGGCGCAATCCCTGGCGTCGACGGGGCAGAATCAGCGCAGGCAGACATCAAGAGCGCGCTCAGAAGAATGAGCAAAAGATTGAAAACCATGATGATGTGGACTTGTGACTTAAGGATAGTGACCACTTCCTGCAGTATTTTTTAGATTTTTTCTCCAGTTTGACTCTATATCATCTTGAGTTGCCAAAATTCTCTCTACAGACCAACAATTATCTACACTTGTATCAATGGGAATTTTATCTCGGTTATCGTCTCGAATGGAGGTAGGGGAATTGCTCAATATTGGAGAACCGTAAGTTGATATAACTTTTTCAACCATAGTAGCGGTTCCTTGATAAACCACTACAACATCCCGGCTTGTTACTTCTATACCATTAATTTCATCCCCTATTAGTAATCCCGTTTCCAAAGTCAACAAAACTGTGCCTTCAGGAAAAACATAAGGCATAGCAAAATTACCTGAGACAAAAGGATAACCAGGCGCAAGAATTACAGCATAACTACGAGAGGGAATTATTGTAGAATTTGTTGTGGTATTAAAGCCTATTTTCATTGATGGGAAACGCTCTTCCCACATAACTATTTTATCTGCTTCATCTCCATCTGTTATCCACCACCCGCCCACATCAATTGGCTTGTCACTACTATTGTATATCTCAACAAATTCATTCCGAGAATCTCTGCCACAAGGATTTCCTAAAACCTCTGTAATTATTATAAATTTTGGATCGCCAAAAACGATTTCTGTCGGTATAGCATCCATCGTTGAAGAAGGTATTGGTAGGGTAGGAGAAGATTGCAATTCCAACGTTGGTGACTCAATTATTGTAGGACTTGATTGTGGCGTAACAGCACTGACTGTTTCTGATGGGCCTATAGGCAGGTTAGATTGATTAATAACCAACAAAAGTAAGGGAATGTAAATCGCTAACCAAATGGCAAAGCCAAATATACCCAGTGTGAATCGTGCAAATTTTGAATGACTGGACAGGTCGATATTAATTAAACCAAGTTTGATTTTCCCTATAATGCTCATAATTGTCACAATAGGTCCAAAAAAAATCAAAAAACTCACTGCCCAAAACAAGGTTGCAAGATATTCTGGTATTTTTTCCATAGCGTTTTCTCCCTACAAAGCCGGACTATGCGGGTGGATAAGAATTGTACCTGATCGTCTTTTCATTTTTCGAGTTTCTCCATTTTTTGGGCAGGTGTTTTCTCCCAGTGACGACAGCGCCCACAACCACAAATTTCATCGGTTATCTCCTGGTCGTGTTAATGCTCACAGGGTGTTGCAAACGGTGTGCCCCAATGGTAAATATTCGCCCGAACGTAAAACGGCCAGGAAGTCATATCGAACACCATGCCCACAATGCCCCCAAATACTCGTGGCTCCACAAATTCTCCGCGAGCCATTCGGGCTTCTCGGCAGGATTCCAATGCGCTGTTCCATGTGAAGTGAAATCCAAGACCGATAGTAAGGTAAATCAGGGCGATGGGCAGGAAAAGCAACAAAAGCCTCAAAGCAATTTTGCGAATGTGCAATTTGTATCTCACGATTTTTGCGCTCGTTTTGCTGTGCTGCGCAGAAGCACTGACGGGTAGTGATTTTGCGCGATAACATGGCTTGGCAATTAATATTTTATACTGAGCAATGCTTCCCATATTACGTCAGGGTCGCTCAAGTGAATAAAATGCCCGCTTTTTTGGGCTTGTCGATATACTGCTTTTTCGGAAAAACGAAGATATTCTTTCATCAACGATACCCACAACTCATCTATTTTGATGGCTGTAGTCTTGTCTGCCCCGCCATATTCCATAATTTCGGCTATCATAATTTCTGGGTCATGGCATATCAGAAAAAGAGGAATATTGGGAAAATTGCCTTTCTCCACTAAGGTTGCGGCGGTATTGTCAGACTCCAAGAATTGATATTCAGATATTGCGCTCTTGTACAATTTGCTTTGTGTCAGATTATTCAGAATACAATCTTCCGCTTCTTTTGTGAATTCATTGTAATAGTAGAAAGGAGGCGCTTTTCTCAAGAGCGGTTTAAATAGAAAACCCAATCTCAAACTTGATATAGTCTGTCCAATCCCGAGATTCTTGCTTTTATCAATGCCACTTTGATAATACTCCTTGCTACTTAACTGTTGTTTGAGAGTGCGGTTATTTGCAGAAACGGGATCCAATAAAATAAGTGCGTGAGTTCTTTCAGGAAACAAACGGGCAAATTGTTGCGCAAACAGACCACCCAAAGAATGTCCAATCAGAACTATTTTTCCCTGAACCCCCAATGCTTTTATGAGATTGCCAAGTTCATTAGCGATGTTCATGGGCGTTCTTGGTAATGTGGAAATGGAACTTGAACCATAACCAGCCCTGTCGTACAACAAGACACAGAATTTTTCCGACCATTTTTCGGCCAGGTGCCACCACTCTGCATTACAAGATGTCAGTGCGGTTTCAATAATGACAATCGGGTTTGACAAATCGCCATAAAGCCTATAAGCCAGTTCCGAAGTTTGAACGTCACATATACCTGTTTTCATAGGATTCTCGTTGTTCTTCCATCATTCACATCGTTTCAACTGCCATCGCGGTAGAGCGACCCGAACCCCGCCCTACCTCGCACAAACCTGTACTTAAGGTTTCAACGCCCAAACAATGCCAGGCTGAAAGTGTAATACAGGAACCAGCGCCCCTGGCGACGCTGTTCCCCACCCTGGGCCCACTGCCAGAGCGCATGGCCCAGATAGCGCAGCCCCATATAGCGACCAACTTCGTGATAGCGCTCAAGAAATTCTGTCTCGGGGATGGCGTAACCATGCCGCGCCAGCGCATCCCGGTAAGCCAACGCTGTCTCTACCGTGAAGTAATTTGGCAAATCCAGATACAGTGAACCATAGGAGGATTGCTCCCAATCGATGAAGCGCGCCTTCCCACGCCAGACGCGAATGTGATCCGGGATCAGATCGACATTCAAAACGGTGAGGGTTTCGCCTTCTGCCGTCAGAGCGTCCAATATTCGAGTGAAGCGCTGCATGGCGGCTTCGAGCTGCGAAGTGTAGGCACCAAATTCAGTCGCAAATTCTGGATATTTTAAGTTGGATTGCCACCGCTCACGCCAAGCGTGCAACCACAGCCTTGCCAGAAAGTCTTCGCTGGTGTGCGGCAACCAGGACGGCGGCTGATTTCGATTGGCGGCGTGGATGCCAGCCAGCCCGTCCGCGATGGAAAGGGTCAGCGGACTTTCCGGGTGGCCCATGTCGAGCGGGGGGCGTGCATCCAGATAAGGCATATAGACGAGCGCGCGTTCATCGGCGTTTGTATCCGGGATCACAACCGGTGGAACAGCACAGCCCTTGCTGGACAGCAAGTTTAGCAATCGCCGCTCCAAGAGCGAGGCCGACTTGGTGACAAGAGAGTCCTGATGAACCACGCCCTGCGGGTCTGTGTTCTTCACGTTGAAGTACCGAACCTGCGAGCCAGACTGGCCCTGTGAGCCATTGGATTGCTCCTGGATGGCAAGGATCGTGCGATGTTCACCGTAGATCTGATAGAGAAGTTGCTCGAGGGCAGAGCGGGTTTCAATAGCGATGTCGTTCAAGGGTTAACCTCTGCGTGAAAGAAATAGTATCAAAGGATGACAACCGCCAATCCCAACCGATTATTTCAGGGTTTACTCGTTGCAACTAAAGCAAGCGCATCCGCAAGGGACATGCCTGCATAATCCTGGGCGCGGAACAAGCGACCGCTAATACCATCCTCCAGCAAAGCCGGAACCAGGCCGCCCGGAATGACACTGGACGGATCACCAGGCGCATTTGGCCCACCCAGGTCTCTGCGCAACCAGCCCGGGTCTAAAAGATTCATCATCACCCCGGAGCCAGCCAGGCTGGGGGCGAAATCGCGAACATATTTATCGACGGCTGCCTTAGAAATCGCATAGGCTGTCAGTTCGGGCTGGTCTGCTATGCCAGACGTTACATTGACAACACGTCCCCAGCCCTGTTCAAGCATAAGGGGAACCAGGCGATTGCAGATGCGAGCCAGGCTAATGACGTTCACTTCAAAACTCACACGAAAATCGTCCGCGCTGGTTTCCCAGGGGTTTGTGCGGTAAGGGGCCATGATAGCGGCATTGTTGAAAAGGATGTCGACCTGCGAGATTTGCTCGAGGATATCGTTCAGCATCGCGTCAACCTGCGTCTGATCGTTGAGTTCTGCTTCAACAGCAATCACAGACACGCTCTTTTCTTTTATCTTCGCGGCGATTCCTGTCGTGTGTTCTTTGCTGCGGCTATGCAAAACAATGTTACAGCCAAGTTCCGCGAGAGCGGTGGCAAGGTGCGTGCCCACGCCACGACTGGCGCCGGTGACGAAAGCCCATTTCCCATTCAAATTCATCATAAAAACTCATCTTTCCTTTTCGTCTATTCAGATATTTTCATCGCAGCCAAAGGAACTGCCAAAAAATTACCAGAATGCGTACATGCGTAACAGAATACCTAACCCGGACAAGCCGGAAAAAAAACCTTTAACCACGACGGCAACAACGGGGCACCACCCTGCAAAGAACACAGGCCAGGCGGAAAATCTTAAATGCTCTTACGTCGTGTTCCGTCGTTACCTCGCGCCCCGCGTATTTTGTGGGGTTGTGGTAAATTTCTTGCTTTTTGCCTGCACTCCCGAAAGACACCGGGACGGTGTGGCATCAGGCCAGGGTGCAAGGATTCAACTTTAAAGTTCCTAAAACCTGCTTTTTCGGCGCAGTGTAACCTGCTACCTGGCGGCCTGACAGTTACCAGGACTGGGCTTTACTTGTACCGCACTCCCGAAGGACGCCGGGACGGTGTACGTTCGATGCAGTGCAGGTGTCACCAGATATTAGACGATGACTTTCAGGACAAACCCACGCGGTGTTAGGCGCGGGTTTGGATTTCAGCGGAATTCTGCTTTTCTAGATTCTATCAAATACAGTTTGGCTGCAAAAGTAAGCACTTTATGGTTTTCCAACTTCTTTTGGAGATCGAGTAAGTATTTCAAATGAGACTCGACCGAAAAACCAGGCACCAACCAGGGAACAGCTTTAACGAAATAAACAATCGCTCCAACGTCAGTAAATGCCAATCGCCCTGACCATTCTTGCAAATCGACGATCTCCAATCCGGCAGTTTTCAAACGAGGAACATATTTTTCGGGTGTTGCATCAGGCCATTGAGGCTTGGCGTCAAAGGCAGCGAATAAATCATGTGCCCACAGCCCGTGAACTTGCTGGGTAAGAAAGGTTCCACCCAAAGTCAGAATCCGAGCTACTTCATTGGGATTAAAGGCAGCGTGCCGATTCAGCACCAGGTCAAATTCGCTATCGACAAAAGGCATTGGAGCAAAATCGTTTAACTGAACATGGATAACTTTTACTCCCAAGGGAGATAATCGTTCTGTTGCAAGTTTGAAGTTCGGAAGATAATTTTCTGTAGCCACGACTTTATTGGGCCAGTTTTCATGCAGTTCCAAGAAGCGCTCACCACCTCCTGTATCTAAATCTATGACCGCCGACGACCGTTTTAATAATTCAGCAGCACGCAATGAATAGGACCAAGGAGGCAGTTCCTCCAGCATTCTACCGTTCAGGTAAGAAAAATCCCAACCTGAAAAAGGTTGTTGTTCTTCGTGTTTCCAGCTCTCAATAAGTAAGTCTTGATTCATTAAATGGGTTTGTTGGTTTTGTTTTGTTTGCACGGTTGCATCTGCCTGATTACCGTGTCGCGCGAGCCATCTGGATGCCGAGGAGTATGGCTACCACACTCCAGGCCAGTTGGCGAATGATGTCAAACCAAATTCCTGCCGGGCTTGCAAAGAAAGACCACGGCAGGAATTGATTCAAAAGCCAGATCAGGGCATAGAAGCCCAGCGTGACCACTCCGGCCAGCAAGATTTTGTCCAGCGACCCTTTTTCAGTAGCAATGGTTTCAGGTGAGCGCATACGAAACAGCAAGGTCACGATACCTGCCGCGAAGATCAATATCCAGGCCCAATCGATAACAAAGGCAGGCAACAGGTTATCGACGATTTGGGATGCATAGAAAGGGAAAAACCAGATTCCAGTCAGAATCGCCAACCAGCGCACCCAGGCGGGGGAAAATCTGCCAGTTGGAAACAGGAACAGGAAAAGGGCAATTCCCAACAATCCGGCGGCGCGGAGAAAAGCATAAAGCCAGTAAGCGTTGAGCCAATCCGCCCCAAAGGAAGCCAGATTGGTCAGGTTAAGGCTGTATGGGATCAGGAGCAAGATGAAACCGGTCAGAATTGTGATTGCTTTCGTATTTCCCATCCAAATGACCCTGGCGCTAAGGCCCAGAAAAATAAGCGGTACAAGTAGGAAAAGGAAAATATTGTAATTTTGCAAGAAGTCTGCCGATACGCCAGCCGAGGCAATTTGCGCCAGGAACTTTTCGGAGCGGACAATGGTCAGGGATTCCTGGCTTCCATTGATGTGACGCACCGTAATCGCGACGGGTTCGCCAAGTTGCCCGCGCAGCCGCGAGATGGTTTCTTCGACGCTGGTGCCGATGGGCAGGTCAACGCCCGCGATGGAGAGTAAGATGTCCCCTTGTTGGACACCTGCCAGGCTGGCTTCACGCCCGGGCATGGGGGAAAGAATCATTTCGCCAAGTTCGTTCGGCTCCAGCAAGACGCCAATGGTACCGCGCTGCCATTCGGCAATGTAAGGGGCCAGTCCCGTTAATAAGAAAGCCAGGGCGATCAGGGCGGTGAGACTCCAAATAATTCGGCTGATCAGAATTTGGCTTGGTTTCATTGTGTGTACTCCAGTCGATTGTTGGGTTGTTTGGTTTTAGAAAGATTTGTCCACCGGTTCGCATACCAGATTTTGTGACGCGGCTACCGCATCTAAGATGGATGCCGATTTCATGGATGTGGAGTTCTGTTTGCGTTTTGAGCCGCTCAGCCATATATTTTGCATCGGCTATCTTTCAATTGTAATCCGGTTTTGCGCGCAAACAAACCTGTTTCCCGGCAATTTCAAATCTGAAAAATAAGAGCAAGGCCAATCAGATTTCTGGTCGGACTCAGGTACAATTCATTCAAAGGAGACGTTCCCAATGATTACCGTAGAATTCAAGCAAGACGGACAACTGGTCGGCCTGATGACCGCCGACCCGAAGGAGTTCAAGACTGGCTCGAAGGGCTATTACACGATGGGCAAAATCACCATCGGCGAGAAGCGCTACCAGGTGCAGGTGCATATGGTGGAGATTGGCTCGAAGCCCAAGGCGGAAGGGGAGAAGTAGGCAATACGAAGCACCCGCCGGGTTTACTCCTGGCGGGTGCTTCGCTGACTACAGAAGGAGAATTTTTTGGACACATTCATCAACCCACCCCAAAACATCCCGCTGATTTTAAGGCTGGGTATCTGGCTTGCGGAAAAAACAACCGGCAAACGCATGCTCCCGGCGCGCATCCTGGCCTGGTATCCGAAGGCAGCCATCGGTTCGGGCATCATGGAATCCCTGGTGGCCCACGAAGATGGCGACATCAGCCAGCGGATGCTCAAACTGGTTCGCATGGCGGCCTCGTTCGCAACCGCCTGCCCGTTTTGCATCGACATGAATTCGCATGAGCACGCGTCCCTGGGAATCGACGCCCGCGAAGTGGCGGCCCTGCGCGGACAATTCGCCATCGAAGATGTGGACAGTTTTTCGGAGCGTGAACGTCTGGCTATCCAGTATGCCCGACTGGTTTCGCAGACTCCGCTCAAATTCCAGCCCGATTTCTTTGAACAACTCAGGCAGCGCTTCGACGAGCGCGAAATTGTCATCCTGGCATCAACAGCAGCGCAGGTCAATTACTGGGCGCGGCTGATTCAGTCGCTCGGCATCCCGCCTGCGGGGTTTGCGGCAGGTTCGATTTTATAGCCTGTCACGGGAACTGCCAAAGAGCCAGCAGTCTGACTACTTCTCAATCGTAAAGGTGTGATAACAGCACGGCGAACTGGCATCAGCGGAGTAGTGCTCCATGACATAACCGCTGCCGGTCAGGATGATAATCACATGCTTTTCTTCCTCTACGATGGTGCTGGTGACGGCATCACCCGAACCGCTATCCAAAATGTAGTAGCCCATGAAGGAGCGCTTGTAGCGGTTCTCGCCAATTTTACTGAAGATTTCCCCATTCAAATCCAACTGGTTGCCCTGAAAATTGAAAGTCGAGTTGACATTTCCATCGACCTGGCAAATACAATCAAAATTGGTGGCGTTAACCGCATATTCATGCGTGCCTGCGTTGACCAGTTCGGCCTCCGAACCTGCCTGCGATTCGACAGGCCGGTATTCTGGCTCAGGCGTAGGAGCGGATAAGCCCACCTCGGCAGTCGGCCCATATAGCGCCGCCAGAGTTTGTTCTGCGAACACCTGATCAAAAGATTTGTTAGGATCGCGATCACTGAAGCCTTCATAACTAACGGAACAGGCCAGGCCCAACAAGATGATAGGGATGACAATCAGGATGCGAAACTTGTCTCGTTTCTTGTGACCAGCGGACAAAACAGTATCCAACGATTTCATCTTGACCTCACAAAATGAACATACTGCACGTCAACCTGGGCGTTGATACCCTGTGACAATCGCAATCCAGGCTGGAAAATGAAACCTGACCGGGTCAAGAACCGCCAATCTGACGAGTGATGACCGGGTCTTTGATGGCTTTATCGTCTGCCAGCAGGAAGGCTTTGCTGAGAATAACCGAAAGGGTCTGGTCGCCTTCGAAGGGCAGGAAGATGCGTTCGCCGGTTGGTTTTGCCGCGCTCCTGGGGACGATGCACAGGTATTCGTCATTGGGTTCCATCAGGATATTGCCGCTACCGAGGTGGATTTTGTAGGTTCGCAAGTCGCCGCGCACCACCAGGAAACGCTCATCGAGGCGGCAGCGGGGGGCAATCTTCAGACGCGGCAAAAGCAGTTCCAGCACCTGGCGGCGGGTTTTCGCGCTTTCGGAAAGGTTGCCGAAGGAGTAGCGCTGCCAGTAATCGGCATGGCGTCCGCGCGGGCCGCCATCGTACCAGGTGGGGTCATTGCCCATGCTGGCAACCCCAACAAATAAATCGACATCGCGCATGATTTCAGAAAAGACCAGCGCCGGAATCTGATCAAGCGGGATAGGCTCGCCTGGGTTTTCCCAGCCATCACCATATCCACCGCCGCTGGCATGGACACGCATCTGACGGGCATCGAGGGCATAGAATCGTACCTGGTCGGTTGCCAGGTACAGGTAGGTGCCGCTATCGTTTGTATCTTCGCCGTAATGATCGCCCACCGATTCAACCCAGTATTCAGCCCGCAAGCCCCAGTTTTCGAGGATGCGGTGCGGAGCGGGATAATCGGCGTCAACCATCAGGCGCAGTTGATTCTTCCACTGGCGGGCGGCGCACAGAGCGCTGAACTGGTGCTGTTTGATGATATGCGCGGCGTAACGATTGGAATAATTGCCGGTCGCGCGTTCGGCATCGGTCAGCAGGTAGATTTCGCGGTGGGCTTGCTTGAAGGGTTGTTGCACCTGATGGACTTGCAGCCAGGCGCGCCAGGCCAGAACCTGCTCAACCGAAGCATGGAGCGGATGCCAGAGTTCGACGCTCGTCGACTCGTTGAGCCAGTCGATGGGCTGGTCGTCACTTGTCACCAGATGGCCGTCCAGCCAGATGGCGGAGGTGGTTTGCTCTTCGCGCGTGAATTGCCAAACCAGGCGGCGCGAGAGCAGACCCATCAGCGGGTGGTCGAGGTAGCGCTCGCGCCAGAGCGGATAGGGCCAGCGCTTTTGGGCCAGGAAGAGTCCATCCAGGCGTTCTTTTTGGGCGGTGAGCATCCCGCGCAGGTCTTTGACGGTTTGGGTCAGGTCTTTGACTTCGTCGGGATAGGCCGTTTTGACGGTTTTGGGCGCGGCCTTGAGCGGTTTTCCGTTTTCGTACCAGCGCAGCACCGGCTCGTTATCCAGGATGCAAATTTCAGCCTGGTACGCGTCGAAGGTATCCACCCGCACTCCTACGGACTGACCATTCTCGCCGAATCCGTACGTCGGCACGACCAGTTCTTCAATTTCATCTGGCGATAAATTCAGGCGTTGGGCAGTTTTATCGAACGCAGATGCGATTTGCTTTTGAATGCTGGGCAGTTTCAGGCGGGTCTTGAGAATGGCGAGTTGGGCCACGCCGTGCATACCGGGCATTTGGCCGAGCGCCCAAAAACCGGCATTGCCAACCCGCGCCAGGCGCGCGCCCTCGCCGGGAATTTTGCGAAAAGCGTCCCGCGCCAGGCGGCTGACAGCGCGGGCCAGTTCGGCATCGTCCTGATCGGCGGTCAGCCAAACTAGCCCCCTGAGAATATCGTTGTTCAGGTCAGAAGTTGCCCAGCGCAGGTTCTCACGATATTGGGCGCGATAGGCGACATTGACCCCTTCCACCCCGTCGTCGCTGACCGGGCGGGGCGTATCGACCAGCGCAAACCAGCGCAGCAGGGCCGCGCGCAAGACGGACAGACCGACGGCTTCGCGTTCGGCCCGGGCCTGGGACAGCCATTTGTCTGCCGGCGCGCCGGTTTTGGCCTGGGCGCAGGTTGCCAGCAGGGTGTTCCAGGCGTTGGCTAACTCCAGCGGCAGAGCGGCAATTTCGGACAGGGCAGCAGCGGCCCAGGCGTCTTCAGCATCCAATGGGCAGGCAATTTGGCGCGGGCCAGGGTTGAGACCGGCTTCGTACAGCAGGGCCAGCAACTTGCGTCCATACCGTTGGGAGTCGGCATCGTCCCGATTGTTGAGTCTGTCCGCCATTTCCTCGATTGCAACCAGGGCGGCGGGGTCGCGCGGGGCCGGATTGTGCTTAAAGTAGGTTTCGCAGGCCTTGGCGATGGGCGCGCCAACTTTATAGGAGTGAAATGTTTCGCTCCACTCTGCCAGTAGAATCATATCTTCGGCGGTGAAGGGCAGTTTGCGCTTGAGCAAGGTAAAACAAAAATCGCGCAATTCCCAACGCGAACGCCAAGTATTGCGCTGATCGAAGGTGTCCAGTTCGAGTTTTTTCAGGGCAACCATCAAGGCCAACAGCCAATCGCGTTGTTCGGGCAGGCTGGCCGCCAGAATGGTTTGGCCCAGTTCGATTTCTTTGAAGGTTTGGGGATAGTCCAATTTTTTGAGGGCCTGCTGGATGGCGGCCTGGCGCGGATCTCTCAGGGCCTTTTGGACGAGTTCGAGCAACATTTCAGCCTCCGACAAGCGGAACCAGTTTAATGAAGGTCACTTCGTTGGTTTGTTCAAGTTCGATGGTTTCATCCAGGCTTTCGGCTTGCTTTTCGCCGACCAGGACGATAAAGCCATTCTGCTCGAAGGCTTGCTGAACCAATTCGTACTGTGCCTGGGCATCAATCGGGCGCGGACGGCGCATTTTGTAGCCGTTAAGGGTACGCTCGGCTTCGCCCGGCTGGACAAGCCCGGTAAAGGTTTCGCCCTGTTTCTGGTTGTTGTCTTCGACTTCCTGCCAGACGCGCAAACGCAACAGTTCACGCACCGTCAGGTAAGGTTGCGGACAAACCAGAGTCAGGGTTTGCTCCGGCGCGCCGCGCAGGCTGGCGCTGGTTCGGTCGAGGATGGTGAGGGTGTTTGGCATGGGTCTCTCCTGGGAATGACAGAATCAGACAGAGTTCTCTGACTGTTTTTTCAACATGACGGCGCTGTGCCAGCAATTCTCAATTTCACGCCACGCCCCAAGACGGCGCTAGATAACGCATAAACGGCCCTTACTCCACCAGCGCCGGGATTTTCTCCAGCCCCAGGGCTTCGGCGGCGCGCAGGCGGTACAGGCCGTCGGTCAGCAGGTAGCCGTCGCGCAGGCGGCGCGCCTGGATGGGCGGGGTAATGCCCATGTGCCGGGCGCGCCGCAGAGGAAGGTGATTTTCATGGGGAATTGCTCCGGGATGGGATGATGGCAATATTATACGCGGCCTGGCCCGCATTATGATAAAAAGTACCTCAGCCCAATTTCTCCGTTTCGGGTCATTCATTTCATCAAGCCTAGGGAAATTCCACTTTGCAAATTCAGAGTCACTCCATTTAAGAACTTTAAAGTTGAATCCTTGCACCCTGGACTGATGCCAACCTGTCCTAGCCAGACCCTAAAGGTCTCACCGCCCGACTCGCGCAACATCTCGCCAGGTTTCTCTGCCTGACACGATACCCGAACACCCAAGAGACCTTTAGGGTCTTTACAAGGATTCATCATCATCTGCCTCCGCAAACCAGCGTACTTTTGCATCTTCCACCCACTCGGCGTGCAAGGTTGAAAACTCATCGGGGTTGCCAAACCAACTGATAACGGCAGCCCGGCTCAGGCGGGTTGGCTTCTCCGAGAGCAGCGCCCCGTAAGACGACCATTTCCAATCCCGAAAATCATCCACAAACTTGTGCTTCTGTGGGTTCTGGTGGATATAACGCACCGCGTTGAAGAACTGCGCGTCACTCGTCACCATCACGCGCCCAAAAGGGTGCTGGAACAAACTCCCCGTGCGGTTGTAGGCCTTGTTGATAGACTTGGCATAGGCGTTGAAAAAATCGGAAAACTGTTTGCTGATATATCGCTCCCCCAAAACAGACCCCAAAGGCTTACCCAGCAAACTGCTAAAATCGCCCGACAGGATGGCTTGCAAATCAGGTTCTTTGCCTGCCAGCAAAGCCTTTAGGGTCTTGGCCCCGTTGGGGGAGGTTCTTATCGTTTCAACAATCTCCAACTCCGATTTTGTTCGATTCAGGATGTGAAAGTGGTTTTTCAACAGGCAATAGGCAAACGTTTCAGCCACCGGCTCGATATATTTGGCATACAGCCGCATGAAATAGGCATAGTTGCGCTCTTCAATAAAAATATTCTCGCGGTTATTGCCGCGATTGTAGATGTGATAGTAGGTATCGTAGAGCAGGGCGGGCGGGTTAGCCATGTTTTATCTTCCAATTCTTCCAAATCCAAATCCTAAATCCCAAAGGTCTTAAAGACCTTTGGGATTTTTTGGGGGATTTTCAATTAACAACGACCTAATCTCCTCCATCAGCCCCAAAATCTGCTTCTCTTTGGCGGCAATGCTCTCGAACAGTTCGGCGGACGGCAGGTGCTCCAGGTCGGCGGCGCGGCTGGGGTTTTTCACATCCAGGTTGACGCTTATCAGGCTCCCGGCCTCGTCATATTTCAACAGGTCAGCGACGGGCACCTTCCAGGCCCGGCCCTGCGCGTCAAAGTCTGGGTCGTCGCGCCTGTCCCACCATTCCAGCAACAAGGCAAACTCCTCGAACTGCATCGGGCGCGTCTTGGTGTAATTCTTCATCCCTTCGGGCAGGGTGTGTTCATAAAACCAGATGTCGCTGGTCGCTAAGTCCTGAGCGGAGCGCAGCGCAGTCGAAGGACGGTCAAAAAAACAACAAATTGGTCGGAATGCTCGTATACGGCGCAAAGACCCCGTTCGGCATCCGCACAATCGTATGCAGGTTGAAATTGCGCAGCAACTGCTCCTTGATGCGCGCCGAAACCCCATCGCCAAACAGCGTCCCGTTCGGCACCACCACGCCGCAGCGTCCGCCCGCCTTGAGCGAACGCATGATGAACTGCATGAACAACAGCGCCGTCTCGCTGGCGCGGGTGGATTCGGGGAAATTTAACTGGATACCGGCCTCCTCCTCGCCCCCAAACGACGGATTGGTGACGATGACATCGAACCGGTCTTTCTCCCCGATTTCGTTGAGCGGCTTGCGCAGGGCGTTATCGCGGCGGATATTTGGATTCTCCAGCCCGTGCAACAGCAGGTTCATCGTCCCCAGTAGAAAGGGCAGCGGCTTCTTCTCGACCCCGAACAGGCTCCCGTTTTGCAGCGTTCGCTCGTCTTCGGCGGTCTGGGCCTGGGCTTTCAGATAATCGTAGGCCTCCACCAGGAACCCACCCGTCCCCGCCGCCGGGTTGAGCACCCGCTCGCCAAGTTTTGGCTTGACGCGATCCACAATCAGATTGACCACCGGCCTGGGCGTATAGAACTCGCCGCTGTCGCCGGCCGCGTCGCGCATCTCCTTCAACATCGACTCGTACAAATGCGAGAGCGTGAAAATCTCATCCCGGCTCTGGAAGTGAATCCCGTTTACCAGGTTGGCCACATCCCGCAGCAGGTAGCCGCTCAACATGCGGTTATACGTCTCCTGGAAAATCTCCGCGATTTTGAGCCGCTCATCGCTCCCGGTCAGTTCGCGCAACCCGGGCAGCAACTCATTATTGATGAACTTGAGCAACTCCTCGCCGGTTGTGCCTTTATTCTCATCCGAAGCCCAATCGCGCCAGCGCAGCGGCTCCGAGATGACCGGTTTGTAAGCCTTGCGCGCCACAATCGCATCTTCCTCGCGGCGCATTTCCAGGTCGTCATAACATTTCAGGAACAAAATCCACGAGAGTTACGGCAACCGGTCGAGGTCGCCATTCAGCCCGGCATCCTTGCGCATAATGTCCCGCGCCGATTTGATCAGGGAGGAGAGTTGGGTACGGGTGTTTTGGGTCATATTTTCCTTTTCCATGTCATTGCGAGAAGGGCGTAGCCCGACGAAGCAATCTCCTCAAGGTCAGTTCATCCCATTAAACGGGAGATTGCCACGCTCGCACAAACCGCTCGCTCGCAATGACACTGACTACTGGCTTTTTGCTATATACCGCACCCCTGGCAGGCCCTTGAAATGCTCATCCTGGGTCCAAAGGGTGGCGTTGTGTTCGCGTGCAACGGCTAGAATGATGCTATCAGCCATCGGCAGTTTCAGTTCCGCCGACAGCATGGCCGCGCTCATCGCCAGCGATGCATCCAAATCGACCACATTGCCTTTTACCAGGTCAGCCACTTGCACCTCGGCAGTGGCCTGCCCCTGGCTTTGCAATACTTTTTTGAACACTTCGTAAACGCAAATCACCGGCACAAGCAAGTGCTCACTATCTTCAATCGCAAGCGCAAAAAAAGAAGCGTTGGCGCTGCCCGCAAAATATTCCAACCAGCCCGAGGTATCGACAACGTTCATCATCGCTCCTCGTCCTCTTCTTCGCGGTAATTCGATGTGTCCATGCCTTTTAACGAACCACGCGCCGCCTGGATGGGGCGGTCGGGAACAAGCACAATCCGGTTGTCATAGGCCAGCACAATCATCTTCTGCCCGGCCTTCAAACCCAGGCTTTCGCGCACCTTTAACGGAATGACCACCTGAAACTTTGGGGAAACGGTGACAGAATTCATACTATTCTCCTATCGAATACAAAATCGTATTACGATTATAACAAAACTTCCAAAGGTCTTGGAGACCTTTGGAAGTTCATTACTCGTACAATCCCTGCTGAATTTCATCCACCGCCTGCACCAGTTTCCCCGCTCCGCCAAACAGGGCGTAAATTTCGCTGGTCGTGCCATGTTGCGCGAAAGGCTGGATTTTCAGCAGGCTGGTCAGGTCATCGAACTGGCTGATGCCGTAATCGGCATATTTTTCCAGCAGGGCGTCCAAAATCTGGCGCGCCGCCGGGGTGAAAGTGTTCAGGAAGTTGGCTTTCTTCTGACGCAATTTCTCGGCCCGTTCGCGGCGCGAAACCAGCGGCGCGTTATAGGCCACATGCAAGAGCAGATCGAGCGCGTCGGCTTCCTCGTGGTGGGTGACAGCCGCCAAATGGGCCGGGTCGATGCCATAGCGACGCAACTGCTCCATAATTTCGGCGCGCTGTTCGTGTTTGCCCCAGGCCGTGCGCAGGTGTTCGGCTGTCAGGTTCAGGCGGCGCAAGTTTTGGTTCACATAATCGGTAAACTCCATCGTGCGCAGCACATTGCCGTCCGGGTCGAGTTCAAACGCCTGCTCGCCGGCAATATAGACGTTGACGCCGTCCAGATAATACTTGCGCGGCAGTTCGGTTACCTGGTATTCAGACCCTAAAGGTCTTTCCAGACCTTTAGGGTCTATTGAATTCAACGTCCCTTCTTCGCTGTCCTCGACTGCGGTTTCGTTGCCCTGCTCGTCAATTTCGGTACGCGTCACCCGCACCGGATCGCCATCAAAAGCGGGATCGTAAAACAACTGGGTTGCGCCAACATAATCCAGAATCGTGAACCAGAATTTGCCATGCTCTTCCGAAACCCGCGTCCCACGCCCGATGATTTGCTTGAAATCAGTCATCGAGTTGATTGGCTTGAACAAGACGATGTTGCGGCAGGTCGGCGCGTCCACGCCGGTGGTCAGCATCTGCGAAGTGGTCAGAATCACCGGGTCGGCTTTCTCCGGGTCCTGAAAGTCGTCCAGGTGTCCGCGTCCGACCGCCCCCTCGTCCGAAACCACGCGCTCGACGTAGTGCGTCACTTTCAAATCGACGTTCAGGTTGTTCAGCGCCCGGCGCATATCGGCGGCGTGTTCCTGATCGACGCAAAAGACGATGGTTTTGTCCATGCGGTTGGTGCGTTTCAGGTATTCGGTCAGGTGCTTTGCAACGGTTTCGGTGCGTGTCAGCAACGACAGGACGCGCTCGAAGTCCTTTGTCCCGTACAAATCGGGCGGGATTTCGCGCCCAAACCTGTCCAGCACGCCGGGGTCGATCTGCACCCCGCCAGCGTCCACATCCGGCACGACGCGATAGACCCGGTACGGAGCCAGGAATCCGTCATCAATGCCCTGTTTCAGGCTGTAAGTGTAGAGCGGGTCGCCGAAATACTCGTAGGTGTCGGCATTGTCGTTGCGTTTGGGGGTGGCGGTCATGCCCAATTGGGTCGCGCCGGTGAAGTAATCCAGAATCTTGCGCCAGTTGCCCTCCTCATTGGCCGAGCCGCGATGACACTCATCGACGATAATGAAGTCGAAAAAGTCTGGCGGATATTTTTCATACAGGTTGGGGCCGCCGCCCTTGCCGGTCAGCGCCTGGTTGAGGGCTTGCTGTGCGCGCAGGCCGCGCTCCACCAGCAGACAGCCGGCCAGCACGTCTTCAACGCCGCCCATCCAGCGGCTGTGCCTGAAAACCACATGCCCATCTTGAAGGGCATGTGGTTTTCAGGATTTCTGCCATCTGCGAACGCGCCGGGAGTCGGCATGGCGCGATAGACCAGAGATTATCGCTTTGATTTTGCGCGAGATTCCAATACCCGCCAATAGGTTTCAGGGCGATAAGCGTATGTCATTGAAATGGTAGAGGGGCAGGGTGAGGGGCCATTTGGCAACTTTGAGAAAGTCCTGAGAGAACCCATAAAGTAGGATAGTAAAACCAATATACTCAGGTTATAATCAATATATGAATATATACTCAGATGTTGAAGATAAAATAAAAAACACACCCCAATTTGATGAACACACCGCCGCGCATGTGGCAGAATTATTTCGAGCATTCAGCGACACCAGCCGGGTTCGCATCCTTTATACAATTTTAGATAAAGAGATAAACATTTCTACCATTGCAAAACTGGTCGGAATTAGTGAGTCG
>DAOUML010000368.1:0-8170 GCA_034411635.1 Anaerolineales bacterium | reverse complement strand
CGTTCCGCGCTGGTTACAGCGGCAGCCGCCTTCGGGTTACAAGCCATTGATTTGGTGACAGTCGATTTTCGCGACGTGGAGCAAACCCGGCGCGATGCGCTTTTTGGGGCGCAATTGGGTTACACGGGCAAGCAGATTATTCACCCGGCCCAGGTTGAGCCGGCCCAATCTGCTTTTACCCCCGATGATGCCGCCATTGCCTATGCCCAAAAAGTAGTTGCCACATTTGCAGAGAATCAATCCAAGGGCGCGGGGGCCTATGAGTTGGACGGCAAAATGATCGACCTGCCCTTGCTCAAAGCCGCTCAAAGCACGCTCGAACGAGCGCGCGCCGCCGCAAGATAGACAAATTGGACGGGCTCTCTTGAGATTCTCATCGCCAGAACTCTGGCAGGAAAATGCGCAGGGCCACATCGAACAGTAATCCGAGCATGAACAGGCCGCCAAAGGAACGATTATTGGCAAAAGCCAGCGGCGCAAAAAAGAGCGGCCAGCCGCCTTGTCCATCAGGGAAACCTTCGGGGCGAGAATCGGGCCGGGGTTTTAGGAAGTTGGGCAATACCCGCCGCAGGGTGGGCAAGGCCAGGAGAACGAGTAGCAAGGTTGGGGTGAAATAGCGCGCGGCAACCATTCCCAGAACAATGAGATAGGGCAGGGTCATCATCCCGATGACGGTATAGCGTGAGAGTTTCTCTCCCAAAATGACAGGCAGGGTGTAGATTTTTTTTGCCAAATCGACCTGAATCTTGTCGATGTGTTTGCCAAAAATGACGGTGGTGACGCCGAAGTAGTAGGGGACGCTGGCCCAGGTGACGTTCCAGTCCCACGCGCCAGCCAGAACGTAGTAGCCACCGCCAATCATGAGCGGCCCCCAAACCAGCAGCACGGCAATTTCGCCCAGGGCAATATACTTGAGCGGCCAGGTGTAAAACAGCACAAAAAACGCGCCCAGGCCCAGCAGCAGCCAGATGAGCGGGTCGTTGCCATTGGTCAGGATGAGATACAGTCCGCAGATCAGGGCCAGCAGGCCGGTTCCGGCGGCATAGGTGAGTAGTTGGCGGGCGTTCATCAGACCGTTGGCGAGCGGTTGTGGCCCGTACAGGGTGCGGAAGTAGTTGTCTTTGTCGACTCCTTTGATAAAGTCGGTGTAATCATTGAGCAGGTTATTGGTGGCGTGGGCCAAAATCAGGCCGAGGGTAAGCGCCAGCCAGGGCAGCAGGCTAAAATTGCCGTCGCGGGCGGCAAACAGACCCGCCAGGGCCGAGGAGATGAAGGTCATCACCAGTACGGCGGCGCGGGTTGAGATGAGCCATTTTGAAACAAAATCGAGCGTGTTCCATTCTTCTTTTGAGACAGCGGGGATGACTTGCAGGGCTTTTTTCCACATCGTGAAGTTCATGGGTTTCTCCTTGGCGGGGTATATAGGATAGATTATATCTGATTTGAGATGGCAGGTGTAACGGTCTTTGATAGCAATTCTTATCAAGATGGCTCCTGTAATGCGGGTCTTAGCCTGCGATTCGTCGCCTACGAAGTGCTGTGCAAAGGCGGTGCTACCCGCAAGATTAAAATCGGATAAGATTTGTCCGATTTTTGTATGAACTCTGTAAGAGTTACGGGGATTTGAATTGACCGCGCCGCTTTTCTGTATATAATTTGCACAAGTTTGACAAAGAAAGTTAAACAAAACCTGTACAAAATAAGGAGAGAAAAAATGAAACGCATGACCACCGCTTTATCGTTACTGATTGTTGCTGTATTTGTCCTGGCCGCTTGCGCTCCCGCAGCCACCCCTGCCCCTGAGCCAACGGCAATGCCTGAGCCTACTACCGCCCCAGAGCCAACCGCAGAGCCGGCCCCTGAAACACCGGGGACGATTGTAGATATCGCTGTCGCTGATGATCGCTTCACCACCCTCGTGACCGCTGTTGTGACCGCCGAACTGGCTGAGACCCTGAGCGGCGAAGGCCCCTTCACCGTCTTTGCTCCCACCAACGATGCTTTTGCTGCACTTCCCGAAGGTACGCTAGAAGAACTGCTCTTGCCTGAGAACAAGCAATTGCTGACCGACATTCTGCTTTACCATGTTGTCGCTGGCAAGGTCATGGCTGCCGATGTGGCTGGCCTCGAAAGCGCCACGACTGCTCTGGGTGAGGATGTTGCTATCAAAGTCGATATGGGCAATGTTTATATCAATGATGCTCAGGTGATCATCACTGATATTGAGGCCAGCAATGGCGTGATCCATGTGATCGACTCGGTTATTTTGCCGCCCAGCGAAGAAGCAGAAGCCGAAGGCCCCGGCACGATTGTAGATATTGCCATCGCGGATGAGCGCTTCAGCACACTCGTCACCGCTGTTGTAACCGCCGAACTGGTTGAGACCTTGAGTGGCGAAGGCCCGTTCACTGTCTTTGCCCCTACCAATGACGCGTTCGCCGCTCTTCCGGCAGGCACTCTGGACAGTTTGCTTCAGCCTGAAAACCGCCAGGCCCTGACCGATATCCTGCTCTATCATGTGGTTTCTGGCAAGGTGATGGCCGCTGATGTGGTTGGACTGCAAAGCGCCACCACCGTCCTCGGCCAGGACATCACCATCACTGTTCGAGATGGCAAGGTCTTCCTGAATGAGACCGTTGAGGTGATTATCACGGATATCGAAGCATCCAATGGTGTAATCCACGTTATCAACGCGGTATTGCTGCCGCCTGCTGAATAAACACATCCTGTTCACAAAAACTCCCCGACAAGCGCGCTTGTCGGGGAGTTTTTATAAAATAAGAAAGGCTACAGTTCGCTGGTCATAATGAACTGCGGTTTCATCTCGAAGTTTTCGTATTTGGGGCGGTAGCGGTTGGTGTCGTAGAACTGGTCTACCTTGACCAGTTTTTTTGTGGCGGTAACCACATCGAGCGGTAAATTGTCGTAGCGTCCGTTTTTTAACACCACCAGGCGGCCATGCACCCCCTTAAGAATCAGGTCGAGGGCCAGGTTGCCAAAGGCCATCGGCACGATGGAGTCAATCGCATCGGGGTCGCCGCCGCGTACCATGTAACCGAGTTTTTGTTCGACGATATTTACTTTTTGACCGTTATTAAAACGCGGGGAAATGTCCTTAACGGCTGCCGCAACCAGTTCGCCAATGCCGCCCAGTTTGGCATGGCCGTAGGCGTCGGTTTCCATATTGGCAAAAATCATTTCGCCGCCTTCAAACATTGCGCCTTCAGAGACGAGCGTTACCGAGTAATTGCTTGGGTTGCGATTGCGGTCATAGATCATCAAATCGGTCAGGTGTTCGATGTTGAATTTGTATTCAGGAATTACGCAGCGGTTGGCCGCGCCCGCCATGGTGGGCAGCATGGCCGTAAACCCGGCATAGCGGCCAAAGACCTCAACAATCAGCACGCGTTCATGCGAACCGGCAATGGTGCGCAGGCTGTTCACCAGCGAGATGGTGCGGGTGACGCAGGTGCTAAAACCGATGCAGTAATCTGTGCCTGGCACATCATTGTCCATTGTTTTTGGCAGGGCAACCACTTTAATGCCCTGTTTATACAGGTGAACGCCGTAACTGAGCGTGTCGTCGCCGCCAATTGGAATCAGGTAGTCGATGCCCAGAAAATCAAGGTTTTTAATGACTTCAGGAGTCAGGTCGTTGATTTCTTCGGTGTACTTGTCTTTGTACATTTCTGGCACATCGGCTTTTTTGATGTTGGTCGGTTTGGTGCGCGAAGTGTGCAGGAATGTGCCGCCTGTGCGTCCGGCGCGATTGACGACTTCTTCGGTCAGGTATTGGATGTTATTGCTGTTATTCGCATCTTTTTGGCGAATCAGGTCTACCAGACCGGCCCAGCCGCGCCGAATGCCGATGACCTGATAGCCTTCGCGCAGGGCGCGAATTGTGACCGCTCGAATTGCCGGATTGAGGCCGGGAACATCGCCGCCGCCAGTAAGAATGCCAATGACACCTTGTTTTTTCTTAACCATCGTGAGCCTCCATCAAAGTTGGTGTGAAATAATATCTGTTGAGTATTATACAACGTCTGCCACAATTTGCTCTCGCTCCGGGCCAACGCTCACCAGGCGAACTGGCACTTCAGCAATTTCGCCAATCGCGCGCAGAAAATCGCGGGCCGCGGGGGGCAGGTCTTGCCAGTGGCGAACCTGGCTTACGTCCTCCTCCCAGCCGGGCAGTTGTTCATAGATGGCTTCGTAACCGTCCAGATCGGTTGGGCCAAAGGGCAGGTCATTATAAACTTGTTCATTTCGGCGGTAGGCGGTGCAAATTTTTATGTGCGGCATACCGCTCAGGATGTCCAACTTGGTGATGACCAACTCCGTGAACCCATTCAGGCGGACGGCGTAACGCAGCAAAACGCCATCCAGCCACCCAACCCGGCGTGGACGCCCGGTGGTTGTGCCATACTCGTCCCAGGGGTTGGCTCCGCTTCCGCGCAGGCGGGCAGCCAGGTCATTTTCATGGATTTCGGTTGGGAAGGGGCCGCTGCCAACGCGGGTTTGGAAGGCCTTGCACACGCCGTAGACTGTCGCATCGCGGGCAACATTCAACCCCAGGCCCAGGCCGAGCAGGGCGGCTGGCGCAAGCGGCGACGAACTGGTGACAAAGGGGTAGGTGCCGTGTTCGATATCGAGCAAAGTCCCTTGCGCGCCTTCGGCCAGCACGGTTTTGCCCGCCCGAAGCGCGGAATTGACCTCGGCGGAGGTATCGGCCACAAAGGGGCGCATCCGCGCGGCATAGGCTGAAAAAGCGGTCAGAATGGGTTCAAGTTCGAGGGCGGGCGCGCCCAGGGTTTTCAGGTTTCGATTGGCGTTTTCAATATGCGCGCCAAGTTTTTCGGCAAAATCGGGGCCAATCAGATCTGCCACGCGCAGGTTGGTGCGGGCGGCCTTGTCGGTATAGGCCGGGCCGATGCCGCGTCCGGTGGTGCCGATTGAATCTTTTCCGCGCGCTTTTTCCTGGGCCGCATCGAGGGCCTTGTGGGCCGGGGTGATCAGGTGCGCGGCGTGGGAGATGCGCAATCGCTCCGGGTTGACTTTAACGCCCACTTTTTCGAGATATTCAATCTCGGCAAAAAGCGACTCCGGGTTGATGACCATGCCGTTTCCCAACACTGCCACCGGCTGCGGGTGGACAATGCCGGAGGGAATCAGGTGCAGTTTGAATAATTGTGAACCAACGGTGACGGAGTGCCCGGCATTATCGCCGCCATTATAGCGGGCTACCACTTCAGCCTGAGCCGCAAACCAATCGACAATTCGACCTTTGCCTTCGTCTCCCCACTGCGCGCCTACAACAATTTTCAGGGACATTGTTTTCTCCAAATCGAATATTTGCTGTGATTATACCTGTCTTGGTTAAATTTCAGGCCGCCAGCGCTCTTATGTTATAATTTTTTTGCTTTGTTGAGCGCAACAAAGCCTATCTTTTCTTAATTTTCAAGAGGCATTATGGCAAAAAAAGGACGTGTTTTTTCGGGCGCGCGCCCAACCGGGCGACAACACCTGGGCAATTATTTGGGCGCCATCAGTAATTATGTCGATTTGCAGGAAGAGTATGACTGTGTCTATTGCATTGTGGATTTGCACGCGCTGACCACAGAAGAGACCACCGCCAACCTGAAATCGAACACCTATGAAATGGCCCTCGACTGGCTGGCGGCCGGCGTGCGTCCTGATGAGACCATTTTATTCGTCCAGTCGCATGTGCCTCAGGTGACAGAGTTGCACACCCTGCTTTCGATGGTGACGCCGCTTGGCAAACTGACCGACCTGCCAACTTTTAAAGAAAAGGTTCGCCAAAACGAGAGCAATGTCAATTATGGGTTGGTTGGCTATCCGGTGCTGATGACGGCAGATATTGTCCTGTATAAATCTGATGTTGTTCCGGTGGGTATCGACCAGGCCCCGCACATCGAATTTGCGCGTGAAATTGTGCGCTCGTTTAACTACCGTTATAAGACCAATGCCCTCATCGAGCCGCAGATGAAGAACACCAAAATTCTCAAGGTGCTTGGTATCGATGGCAAAGACAAAATGGGCAAGAGCCTGAACAATCACATCGAAATCGCCGCCACCCCCGATGAAACCCGCCAGCGCGTGATGCAGATGGTGACCGACCCACAGCGCATGCGCCGCAACGACCCCGGCAACCCGGATGTGTGTAATGTCTTCTCGATGCACAAAATTTTCACGCCCGCCGAAGATGTTGCCATGATTGACCGCGAGTGCCGCGTGGCTGGTATCGGCTGCGTCGATTGCAAGAAGCGCTTTGCCGAGAACCTGAACAAATCGCTGGAGCCTTTCCGCGCCAAGCGAGAAGAACTTGGCAAAAATCCGAACGATGTCTGGGACATTTTGCGCGATGGGGCCAAGCGCGCCCGCGCAATTGCTGAAAAGACGATGGAAGATGTGCGCGAGGCGATTCAGTTGCCGTAATTTGTTGCATCAGACAGTCAGGCTGTAATAGAACACGGATTTTACCCTGGCCTGATGCCAGTGCAGGCGGATTCAACGAATTTGCGCGGATTTTTCTGAAAAAATCTGTGCTAATCCGCTTCGCCAGCGAAATCCGCGTTCTATTTTTTTCGGGTGCGTAATTCGGTTTATGGATTACGCACTTTGCTTAAGGAGACGCTATGCGCGCATTAGTGCAACGGGTAAGTTCTGGTAAGGTTTCGGTCGAAGGGCAGACTGTTTCAGAAATTTCACGCGGACTGGTGATTTTGCTCGGCGTGGGGCATGGAGATGGCGAATCCCAGGCGGACTGGCTGGCTGAGAAAATTGCCAACCTGCGGATTTTTGAGGATGCCGATGGCAAGATGAATCTCTCTGTTCGCGATGTGGGCGGTTCGGCGCTGGTGGTCAGTCAGTTCACGCTGTATGCCGATTCGCAAAAGGGACGCCGCCCCTCGTTTGTCAATGCCGCCTTGCCGGAAGTGGCCGAGCCGCTGGTGGAGAAGTTTGCAGAAATGATACGCCAGCAGGGTGTGCCTGCTGGCGTGGGTGTTTTTGGGGCGCACATGCTGGTCGAAATCCACAACGATGGCCCAGTGACGATTTGGCTGGAGCGTTAGTGTGTCTCTGTCACTTTGCGGATGGTGCGTGGTGCTTCGGTGTCAAATCCACGCGCGCGGGTCAGGTGGTAGCAGAATAATTGGGCCGGGATGATGGCGATCAGGGGTGAGAGCCATTCAGGAATGCCGGCCGGAAGCGGGATGGGCGATTGGGCCAGCGCCAGGGCCTCGGCGTTGTCTGAGATGACGGTCAGTTCGGCGTGATGAGTTTCGCGCAGGTTCTTCAGCAGGCCGAGCATATCGGGCAGGATGACGCCCGATGGGGCTGCAACGAAGACGGGGAATCCGCGCTCGACCATGGCTATCGGCCCGTGTTGGAAATCGGCCGAGGAGTAGGGTTCGGCCACAGCGTAGGTCAGTTCCTTCATTTTCAGCGACCACTCGAAGGCGGTGGCGTAGTTGAATCCGCGCCCGATGACGACGCAGTGTTGCATATAACGGAATCGCTCGGCCTGCCGGGCGATTTCTTCATCCAGCGCCAACACTTGTTGGGCCCAGATGGGTAGTTTTTGCAGGTCGGCGCGGCGGGCGGGGTCGTCGGCCAGTTCGACGGAGAGCAGGGCCATTGCCAGTAGTTCGGCGGTGTAGGTTTTGGTGGCGGCAACGGCTTTCTCCGGCCCGGCGGCGATGTCGATGACAAAATCGGAGGCGTCGGCCAGGGGTGAATCGGGGGCGTTGGTGATGGCGAGCGATGCGCAGCCCTGGCGTTTGCCTTCTTCGACGACGGCGACGATATCTGGCGATTTCCCGGATTGCGAGACGGTGGTGACGAGCGCGCCCTTGAGTTGCGGACTTTGTCCGTAGAAAGTGAAGAGCGAGGGGGTTGCCAGGGCAACCGGCAGGCGATTGTAGGCTCCCCACAGGTAGTTGGCGTAGCGCCCGGCGTTGTCGGATGTGCCGCGGGCGGCCAGGAAGACATAGGCCGGGTCGATTTTGCGAATCTCGGCGGCGATTTTGGCGATTTCGGTTTGTTTGCCGAGCAGGTTCTGGATGACGGCAGGTTGTTCGTGAATTTCTGAGTGCAGGCTCATGGGTGTTCCTTTTAGAAAAACCCTGGGGGTTTCTGAAACCTTTAG
>DAOUML010000367.1:0-2506 GCA_034411635.1 Anaerolineales bacterium | reverse complement strand
CAGATTTACCGCATCGAATACCCAGGGGCAGTGGTGGATTTGAATGGATTTGAACTCGCGCCGCCAGCGTTGCAATTTTCCGGTTTGCCGCCCATGCGCCTGCTGGAGCAGGAAGACGGGATGCAAAAATCAACCTATCAAGAAGGGTATTACTATGCCGGTATAGATTTGCCCGAGATTCAAATCCAATTCGATGGAACCGTAACGCGCCCAACGGCAGAGAAGGCTTTTTCCATTTCACCCGCCGTGCCGGGCGTCTTCCGCTGGGAAACCAACCCGCAGGGGCGGGATATTCTGGTGTACGCGCTGGATGCTTTGTTGAGTTCGGGGCAACAATACACCGTTCAGGTGGATGCCAGCGTGAAGGATGCCCAGGGAGAACCGGTCACTTTGACTCCCTTCCAGGAAAATTTTTCCGTCAGCGAATGGGCTTATATGAGCACCACGTTTGGTCAGGAGGGCAGCAATATTCAGGTGGTGGATGCAAGTGGTTTACGCCGCATCCAGGTGGCGGCTGATGAAAAAACCGTCTTTTCGGCCTATCGTTTTGAGTTAATCGATTTTGCGAATTTGTATGCCAAATACTATTCGCCGCGACGCTCTCAGAACGTTCGGGATATTCCCATCCCGGCCCAGGATAAACCTGTTGCGGTTTGGAACGGGGTGGAAAAGCGAAAATCTGAAGACGATTCCTACGCGGCAGTTGAAACCACGTTACCGACGAAGATGGAACCCGGCCTGTATATTCTCAACATGAGCGAAGATGGACGACTGCTCGACCAGTTGTTTTTGGTCGTCTCGCGCAATACGCTGGTGGTCAAACAGAGCGGGCGAGAGATGCAGGCCTGGGTTACGGATAACCGAGGCAGGCCGGTGCCAAACGCCGAAATTCGGGTTTACAACGCCAAAAGCGAGAAGATTCGTGAGGGCAAAAGCGATGAAAACGGCCTGTATCGCGTGCCGCTGCAAGAGAGTGACCAGCCCGTGCTGGTTTCGGCGCGGCTGAGGTCGCCGGATGATGTTACCCTGGCCGGTTTTTCCGGCGTCTGGCGAACTTACGAGGGCTATGGTGGGTCGTCAATGTCCCACTTGCCAGGGGGCGAGCCTTTCCTGGTTTATCTCTACACCGAGCGGCCCATCTATCGCCCCGGCCAGACGGTTTACTTTAAAGCCATCCTGCGTCAGGATAACGATGTTAAATACGAGTTGCCCGGCCCCGGTACGCCTGTCACTGTGCAGGTCAAGGACACCCGCGAGAACACCCTGCAAACCCTGAGGCTGGCAACCAACGACTTTGGCTCAGCGCATGGCGAATTCATCATTCCCGAAGGGGCCATGTTGGGCGATTACATGCTTGAGATGGATGGTGATGGCTTCAGCGGCTATGGGCAGTTCCGCGTAGAGGATTACCGCAAGCCCGATTACCAGGTGACGATTACTTCACTGCAACCCGAAAAACAGGATCGCTTTGTGCATGGCGAGGAGGTCAGGGTGCAGGTGAATACCGCCTATTATTTTGGGGAGCCGGTGGCCGGCGCGAAACTGGAAGCCGAGATTTTTTACGACTATCCGATAAAAACCAGTATCACCGGTAATCTCACGACAGATGAACAGGGCAAGACTGTTTTGAGTTTTAAGGCGCTTTATAGCGATGGTTATTATTACTGGTGGGATAGCGGAAAACAACGGTTGCGTTTGCAAGTCAGCGCGGATGACGGCAGCCACCAGAAAGTTGTCGGCCTGTTTTACTTCGATGTCTACCCGTCCACCGACCGGGTCAGGATGGATACGGGCGGCTACTACGCCCAACCGAATGCGCCGCTTGCTGTTAATATCAGCAACGTGGACATTTTCGGCCAACCGGTTGCCGGGCGCGATTTAACCCTCGCTGTGAAACGTTGGGATTGGACCGAATTTGGCTATAGCGACATTTTACAGAATATTCCGCTCCAGACAGACGTGGACGGCAAGGCCAGCGCAGAAATCAGGTTGGAAGCCGGTTATCATGAACTCACGCTTTCCGGGGAAGATTCCCTGGGCAATCCCATCGAGATAAGTCGCTGGCTGTATGTGTTCAAGGATAAAAACGATTGGGGCCAACGGCTGAAAGACAACCACCTGACGATTTCAACCGAAAAAGAAAGTTACAAACCCTATCAAAAAGCCCGCCTGGTGATTGAATCCACCTTCAGCGGCCCGGCCTGGCTGACCTTTGAACGCGGCAGCGTCATCAACAGCAAGCAAATCGCGTTGACCGCCCCGCTGACGATTCTGGATGTCGATATCATTCCCGAACACGCTCCGAATGTTTTCATCACGGTCAACGCCTGGCAGCCGGCTTCCGAATCGGTGGGGCGTTATGGTTTCTCGTATGACTACGGGACTGCGTCCGACAGTTACCTGCGCATTGCCCGGGCTTATGTCGAGGTGGATGCCAGCGCCAAAGCCCTGGACATTATCATTACGCCCGAACAGTCCGTTTACAAACCGGGAGAGACTGTCAGCG
>DAOUML010000366.1:0-2370 GCA_034411635.1 Anaerolineales bacterium | reverse complement strand
TCCAAGGCGAACCCTGGGTTGCCTATCGCGCCCGGCTCGATTTGTTAGGCGAAGCAGAAACCGCAGCGGCGCGCGAGCAGATGTTAACTGACCCCAATGTAAAAAACCTGCTGGGCGCTTTCTCAGAATGGCCGGGAAAGGTCGTGAACAGCCACAAAAGCGCAGGCTTGCTCTATCACCGCCTGGCTTTTGCCGCCGACCTGGGCTTGACCATCCGCGAACCGGAAATTGATGCGGTCTGCGAACACATTCTCGCGCGTCAATCTGACGAAGGGCCGTTCCAGGTTCCGGTCAACATCCCCACCCATTTTGGCGGCAGCGGACAGGATACCTGGGGCTGGGCCTTGTGCGATACCCCGGTATTGACGTATTCGCTGGTCAAATTCGGGCTGGGAGACGATCCGCGAACGCAAAAAGCCATCGCCACGCTGACGGGGCTGATCCGTCAAAACGGCTGGCCGTGCGCTGTCTCCCCAGAGTTGGGCAAGTTTCGCGGCCCAGGGCGCAAAGATGACCCCTGTCCGTATGCCAATTTGGTCATGCTCAAATTGCTGGCCGAAATCCCCGCGCAACGCGACAGTCAGCCTGCCCGCATTGGAGCAGAGACTCTTCTGGACCTGTGGGAAAAAAGCCGCGAGCAGCACCCGTACATTTTTTACATGGGCGATGATTTCCGCAAACTGAAAGTCCCATTCGTCTGGTACGACCTGATTCATGTGCTGGACGTGCTGAGCCGCTTCCCCTGGCTGAAAAATGACCCGCGCCTGGCCGACATGCTGACCGTGCTCAAATCCAAAGCCGACGCCGAGGGCCGTTTCACGCTCGAATCAGTCTGGATGGCCTGGAAGGAATGGGAATTCGGGCAGAAAAAAGTCCCCTCGCGTTGGTTAACCCTGCTGGCCTGGAGAATCTTCCAGCGTCTCGAATCTTTCTAATCAGGAGAAAAGCCATGTTTGAAATCTCTGAATATACCGTCCTGGCCCGCCAAATCAACGCAACCCTGGCGGGAAAAACCATCCGGGCCGGCGAATTGGGCAACTCGCCACATAAATTCGTCTGGTATAACCGCACCCACGAGGAATTTGCGCAATTGACAGCGGGGAAAGTCGTTGCGACGGCGCGCGTGCAAGGCCGCTGGATGTCCATCCCGCTGGAGCCTGGTTATCTTCTACTCTTTGGCGAGTGCGGCGGAAAAATCCTGTTCCACTCGGCGGGCAGTCCCTTGCCGGTCAAATATCACCTGCTGCTGCATTTCGACGATGGCTCGGCGCTCTCAGCCACCACCCAAATGTGGGGAGCGATGGAACTCTACGAAGCCGGTCAGGAACAGGAGCGGCAGTACATCAAAGGGATGCGCCCAACCCCGCTCGACCCGGAATTTACCTTCGACTATTTCGACAATCTGATCGATGAGTTGCTCAAAGGCCCCAAACGCAGCGCAAAAAGCCTGCTGACTCAGGAGCAGACCATCCCCGGGCTGGGAAATTCAGTTGCCCAGGATATTTTGTTCCGCGCCAGAATCGGGCCGCGCCGCGCGCTGACTGAGTTCACCCCCGGACAACGTCGCGACCTGTACGCGGCAGTAGTCGATACCGTTCAGGAAATCATCGACGGCGGCGGGCGCAACGACGAAACCGACCTGTTCGGCCAGACGGGAAAGTACACCCGCATCATGGACAGCGCCGCCGCCGGGAAACCCTGCCCCGACTGTGGCGCGACGATCCAGAAAATGCAATACCTTGGCGGAGCCTGTTATTTTTGCCCGAATTGCCAGCAGTAAAAGGTAATCCAGAAAACGCAACTCTAACAAGGCCGGTATCTTGATGGCCTATCTAATTCGCCTGGCCGATGATTGGACGTTGATAACGCAAACTGTCATCGGCTTTGAGAAACTCAACCCGCAAAGCCAGCCCAACCAATTTGGGTAATTTTCGAAAATGTAGTTTGTGCCAGACGCTCAAACGGGTTTTTTGTAGACCGAGAAAAAACGTTTCCATTCGGTCTGACGCGGGATGGCGATTTCATCTTGAAGGTTGTGCCGTTCTTGCGCGGCGATCCACGACTACCGAGTGGCTTGGGCTTGGGTTCTTCACACAAGTTTGTATTACTGCGCTTTCAGGTTGACACGATCTTCCAGGTTTCTGCTTCTTCTCGTTCGTCTGGCGTCGTGTCTGTTGCGTAAATTTCGTATCCCGCGATTGTTTCGCAATCACCAGGTTGTGACTCAGCCAGGATTGATTGTAATTCTCTTTCTTCCCATTCCGATTCACAGAGAACATCGTAAATAGAGCTAAATTTGCGCCGAAAAGGAATCTCTTCGCTCAATGCAACCGGCGATGATACATGCCCGGCAACTGTTATTGCGTCTAC
>DAOUML010000365.1:0-12471 GCA_034411635.1 Anaerolineales bacterium | reverse complement strand
GCCCATTGCGCAAGTCGCCAGCCCCTTCCCCCATTTTCCGCATTTTGGAAAATGGGGGAAGGCGGGGGAAGGGGGCCAAAACCCACAGTCATAAGACTGGATGATGAGTAAGAAAATGAATCCATATCGCGCGGCGCTGATTGCGGAGGCCGTGACCGGGAAGATTGATGTGAGATGATTGCTCACGAAGGAGGAATCTAATGGGATGGGTCTCATCCAATATTGCGAAAGTGCCGGCCGTCAACGGGGCCGGGGAAGCGTTCACCTGGTTCGTTTTTTTGCTGCCCGGCCCGTTTACCAATCAATTTCGCCAGGAATTGCTTGATAACTTTTTCAAACTCTCCAATGAAGTGGGCACGCAATCCCTGGTCGTGGTCGGGGAAGATTTTGACCATTTTCACCGTGACGTTATGCGTACCTACCGAATGGAGTTATACGGCTACGACAGGCATACCATCCCCCTGCCGTCTTTGCTGGTTACAGATACCGCCCCGGCCAACGTCCAGGTATATTCTGGAAGCAGCAATGCCCGCATCATGCTCTTTCCGCTCGAAGAAACGGCGCTCAAGGAAGGCATGCTCTCAAACTTCTTGCGACAACTTTGCCTGACGCTGCAAGATTCCCAGGCTTTTGAAGAGGTCAGCGCCCTGGGCCGCGAGAAAATGATTGAAAAATGGGGCTGGATACCGCGCTACTTCAATTACAAACCGAACTTTTTTGGCTTTGATCTCAACTTGACCGCCATCCTGACTGACATCCTGAAAAATTGCAAAGGCTGAGTTTTATGACCTCCGTTTACCGCGAAATCGACTTCGAGGCCCACATCGAAAGCCAACTGCTGGCATCGGGCTACGTCAAACGCCTGCCGGCTGAGTACGATAAAGACCTGTGCCTGATTCCCGCTGAAAGCCTGGCCTTCCTCCAGCAAACCCAGCCCAGGGAATGGGAAAAACTCGAAAAGCAATACGGGGCCAACACTGCCGCCAAACTGCTCGAACGGCTGGCGGGTGAAGTATCGCGGCGCGGCACGCTGGATGTGCTCCGCAAGGGGGTCAAAGACCGGGGCGCAAAATTCCAGTTGGCTTACTTCAAACCGGCCAGCGGCCTCAATCCCGAACACGAAGCCCTCTATCGCGGCAATCGTTTCAGCCTGGTGCGCCAGTTGAAGTACAGCCAAAAGAACGAGAATTCCATCGATATGGTCCTGTTCCTGAACGGCCTGCCCCTGCTGACCATCGAACTCAAGAACTCGCTCAGCGGCCAAACCGTCGAGAACGCCAAAATCCAGTATCGCAAAGACCGCAACCCGGCTGGTGAACCCTTCCTGGCCTTCAAACGCTGCCTGGTTCATTTCGCGGTCGGCAACGAAGCGGCCTTCATGACCACCGGCCTGGGCGAGCGGCTCTACTTCCTGCCCTTCAACCGCGAAACCGTCAACCCGGCCAACCCCGAAGGCCACAAAACCCACTACCTGTGGGAAGACACCTGGCAGCCCGATACCCTGCTCGAACTCTTGCACAACTACCTGTGCCTGCAAACTGTCGGCGAAAAGGTTTACAACGAAAAGAGCGGCCAGGTCGAAGAAAAGACCTCCGAACGTCTGATTTTCCCGCGCTTCCACCAGTTGGACGCCGTCCGCGCCCTGCTCGGCCTCGTCCGCCAGGAGGGGGTCGGACACAACTACCTCGTCCAGCACTCGGCCGGGTCGGGCAAGTCCAACTCGATAGCCTGGCTGGCGCACCAGTTGGCAAGTTTTTACCAAAATCCGAGCGACACCGAGCGCCTGTTCGATTCGATTGTCGTCGTCACCGACCGGCGCGTGCTCGATAAACAGTTGCAGGATACCATCAAGCAGTTCGAGCAGACCGAGGGCGTGGTCATGCCCATCGAAAAAGATTCGGCCCAACTGCGCGCGGCCCTCCAGCGCGGCAAAGACATCATCATCACCACCCTGCAAAAATTCCCGCTGATTTCCGAAACCATGAGCGACCTGAAAGGCCGCCGCTTCGCCGTCATCATCGACGAAGCCCACTCCAGCCAATCGGGCGAGGCCGCCAGTCATCTCAAAAAGACGCTCTCGGCCAATCTCGAACAGGCCGAAGCCGAAGACGCCACCGGCGACGACCTGGAAGATAGCCTCCTGCGCGAAATCCGCGCGCGCGGGCCGCAAACGCACATCTCCTATTTTGCCTTTACCGCCACGCCCAAGAACAAGACCCTCGAACTGTTCGGGCGCAAAACAGCGGATGGATTCGTGGCCCACCACATCTACTCCATGCGCCAGGCCATCGAGGAGGGCTTCATCCTGGATGTGCTCCAGAACTACACCACCTTCAGCCGCTACTTCAAACTGATCAAGAAAATCCCCGCTGATAACGAATACGAAAAGAAAAAGGCCATCCGCCTGCTCACCTCGCACGTTGACCTGCTGCCGCACGCCATCGAGACCAAGACCCGCCTCATGCTCGAACATTTCCTCGAGAAGACCGTCCACGAAATCCGGGGCCGGGCGCGGGCGATGGTCGTCACCCGCTCACGCCTGCATGCCGTCAAGTTTTACCAGGCCTTCCAGAAAATCATGGCCGAACGCGGCCTGGGATTCAAAGCGCTGGTGGCTTTTTCGGGCGAAGTCAAAGACCCCGAAACCGGGCTGAAATTCACCGAAAACAGCCTCAACCGCCTGCCGCCCAAAGTCTCGATTGTGGACGCCTTCAAGACCCCCGATTACCGCATCCTGGTGGTCGCCAACAAATTCCAGACCGGCTTCGACGAACCCCTGCTGCACACCATGTATGTCGATAAACGCCTGGCCGGGGTGCAGGCCGTCCAGACTCTCAGCCGCCTGAACCGCAACCGCTCGGCCAAGAACGGCACCCTGGTGCTCGATTTTGTCAACGAAGCCGAGGACATCCAGGCCGCGTTCCAGCCCTATTACCAGACCACCCTATTAGAAGAAGAAACCGACCCGAACCTGCTCTACAGCCTGCAAGCCGAACTCGAAGCCTTTGAAGTTTTCACCGCTAAAGACGTGCGCGATTTTGCCGAAATCTTCTTCACGCCCCAAACCCCGCTCGAAAAACTCCAGCCGGTTCTGGATCGGGTGGTGACGCTCTGGGGTTACAAACAGGCCGAACAGCGTGAAGCCTTCCGGGGCACGCTCCAGAAATACATCCGCCTGTACGGTTTTCTCTCGCAACTGGTCACCTTTGAAGATGTCGAGCTCGAAGAACTGTACGTTTTCGCCCGCGCCCTCAACCGCAAACTGCCGCGCCGCGAAAACAGCCTGCCCTACGAAATCCGCGACGCGGTTGACCTCGACTCCTTCCGCATCCAGGAAACCTACGCCGGCTCGCTCGAACTGGAAAAGGAAGATGGCCTGGTCAAGGGCTTTGTCGGCGACCTGGGCGGCGCTGGCGAAGACGAAACCGACCTGCTCTCGCACATCGTCACCGCCCTGAACGAGACCTACGGCCTCAACCTGAGCGACGAAGACCGCGTCGATATGCAGATGATTCGCACCAGACTCGAAGCCGACGAAGACCTGCTGACCGTTTTACAAGCCAACAACCCGCGCGACGCCAAAATCTACAAATTCAACCAGGTCCTCGACCGCCTTCTGCTCGAATTCGTCCACACCAAACTCGACCTGTACAAAAAACTGACCGACCCGAAGGTCAATGACACCTTGAAGCGTCAGTGGTTCGAGAAGTTTGTGCTGGAGATGGGCGGGGGGTAGGGGTTCTGGGTGGACTAAAGTCCTGCCTCAGTGCATGGAAGTCGGATAAATCAACTGGGGCAGCCAGTCCGAAGGATTTCCGTCCATAAAGCAGGCGACTCGTCCCTGGGTTTGGATATGTCAAGCAATATGGGCGCAACTCTGAAAACGTTGCGTGCTGGTTAATTTGTCATTTCTCCTCGCTAGGTCTCGATGAGGTCTCGATAAACTCGACCCAACGACTCGGCCCAACGACTCGGCCCAACGACTCGGCCCAACGACTTGACCACTGCGCTCGAACACTTGCGCCGCACTGCAACAAACGCAGTGCGGCGCAAGTGTAGCGCAAGTGCCAGGGATATAGGCTGGGTTGCGTTTTGGGAGTTACACCCATGTCTCTACGCACTTCTCAGGTTGCTTGACCATGTGTTGTGCCGATAACTGACAAATCTGAAAACTGTGCTTACTAAAAAACGAGTATACTAAATCACTGAATTGTACGAACAACCAATTTGTTGTACTTCAATTTTTATTGCCTTTGTACTATTTATCTGTATAAATAGTGGGTATCACGGCAAATATTAGTTCTCCTTCTTTCGTCAGACACAACAATAAATCATCATGAACGAACTCAAAAAACGCTTCGTATTGTTGATCTTATTTATCTTGCTCGTTTTTACCCTTGAACACATCGGATACGGGGAGGAAAGATTAATCAACTTTCCTACCCATTTTTATTTTTTCCTGGTATTAGCCACCCTATCCACCCTTCTCGTTCCACAATTGCGCTGGCTATCTTTATATAACCTTTTCCTGTTTTGGGGGTTGGCTTTTGTGGCAGTGTCTCTGCTTTATTTTCATTTCAACGGGTACGAACAACTACAAATCATGACACTGGCCTTCATGTTGTTTGAAATGTCTATTTTTATTGCCTACCAGTTAAACCGTCAAATAAACACCGTTGAAAGTTTGATGAACTCGCTGGCAGATTTTCTCTACCCTAACCGCACCAATAATATCTATGCCTCGCTAAAAGATATCAACCTCGAATTTTCACGCAGCCGCCGTCACCACCGGCCGGTTTCCGTGTTAGTGATTGAGCCAGAAAAAGTAAGCGCAAAAACAGACCAGGCCGCCTATCAAAGCCTGCGCCAGGATTTATTGCAACGTTTTGTCGATGCCCGTATCGGACAATTAATCGCAGAGCAAGCGCGCCAGACAGACCTGATTATGCGCGACCAGGATGGCAAATTTGTCATCGTCTGCGCCGAAACGGATAGCGAAAGTTCATCTACGCTTGCAAACCGAATCCAGAAGCAAGCCGAGAATCAACTAAGCGCATCGCTACGCTGGGCGATTTCTGAATTCCCCAAAGAAGCACTGATTTTTGAAGATCTGGTGCAAAAAGCAAAAGAAAAAATAATATGATACATCAAAGAAATCTCACGATGAACACCAAACAACAACGCGCGCAATCCGGCTATGAATGGGTGAAAAAATTTTCTCCCGAAAAACGGCTGTTCACAGGTCGCTCCTATCAGGTTGTCAAACGCATTATGGACCTGAGTCTAACGATCCTGGCCCTGCCACTTTGGGGGCCGCTCATGTTGGCAATTACCCTGCTGATAAAAATCACATCTCCTGGCGCGCCTGCCATCTTCACTCAGGATCGCACTGGCAAAGCAGGCAGGCGTTTCAAAATGTATAAATTCCGCAGCATGGTTCCTAACGCAGAGGAATTGAAGCAAAAATACGCCCACCTGAACGAATTACAATGGCCCGATTTCAAAATTAGCAATGACCCGCGTATTACCCCCTTAGGAAAGTTTTTGCGTAAAACCAGTCTGGACGAATTGCCCCAACTTATTAACGTCCTCAAAGGTGAGATCAGCCTGGTTGGGCCTCGTCCCACCTCCTTTGGCGCCGATACCTACAAACTATGGCATACCACCCGTCTTGATGTCATGCCTGGCATCACCGGATTATGGCAGGTTTTCGGGCGCGCCTCCCTGGAATTTGATGACCGCCTGCGCCTCGATATTGCCTATATCGAGCGGCGCAGCCTGTGGTTGGATATTTGCCTGCTCTTTATGACTGTTTTCTCTGTACTCAAACAACGCGGCGCGCATTGAACCTATCCCTGCCTCCAACCAAACCACCCACGCCAGAAGAAAATCTATCCCACGCAACCGTGCGTGGCACCGCCTGGACTTATGCCGCTTTCTACAGCGGAAAGTTAATTGTATTTATTGCAACCGCCGTCCTTGCGCGCCTGCTCAGTCGTGATGATTTTGGCGTTGTTGGCTACGTCGTTACCCTGCTCAGTATTCTGGATGTTATCAAAGATCTGGGTATCGGGTATGCCGTCATCTACTATCGCAAAGATAACCGCGCCATTAATACGGCCTTCTGGCTGGGGTTGCTGGTTAATCTTATTCTTTTTATCGTTATTTGGGTTACTGCGCCGTTTATCGGGGCCTTTTTCAACGATCCCCGTGCCATTTGGGTTTCGCGCATACTGGCTTTCAACTTTCCGCTTAGCGCCCTGAGTGCTACTCAGGAAGCTCTGCTCATTAAAGACCTGGCCTTCAATCGTAAATTTCTACCTGATTTTGCCAAAGCAACCAGCAAAGGCATTTTTTCGATTACGCTGGCCCTGATTGGATTTGGCCCCTGGAGCCTGGTGGTCGGCCACCTGCTCGGAACCCTGGCTTCCATTCTGGTTATCTGGAAAATTGTCCCCTGGCGGCCTGCGCTTGAATTTTCACGCCAAAAATCGCGTCTCTTGCTGAAATTTGGCCTGCCGATGGTGGGCGTTAATGCAATTGGCGTCCTCGTCCTGAATGTAGATTATCTCTTGATCGGACGATATATGAGTCCTGAAGCTTTGGGCGTCTATACCCTGGCTTTTCGTATTCCGGAACTGGTCATCTTACAATTTTGCGCCCTGATCGCCCAGGTAATTTTTCCGGTTTTTACAAAAATCAAAGATGACCGGCAGATTCTTTACCGGGGTTTTCTTGAAACCACCCGTTACGTTGCCATCATAACCGTCCCGCTTGGTTTGGGTATGCTCCTGCTTTCAGAAGCCTTCGTGCTAGCCCTGTTCACCGATAAATGGCTCGATGCCATTCCGGTTATGCGCGCCATATCAGCCTATGCCCTGCTGCTCTCACTGGGATTCAACGCAGGTGATGTTTATAAAGCCCTCGGCCAACCCGGCGTACTAACCCGTATCTCCTTTGTTAAAGCGATTATTCTGGTTCCGGCCCTATATTGGGCCGTCACCGTACCCGCCAGCCTGATTGCAGTTGCCTGGGTACAAGTTGGTGTGGCCGTTGTTGGCACATTGCTCAACCTGGGAGTTGCCATCTGGCTGCTCAAATCTCCACCCCTCGAACTATTCAAAGCCTTCCAGCCTTCGCTCGCCGCCGGCGCCGGCTTAAGCCTGGCCGTACTCGCTTTCCTTTCAATTTCCACGACATGGTCACCCTGGCTGGTTTTGATTTTTGGAACCCTGACTGGCGGCCTGGCCTATCTCGGTACGCTCTACATCTTCTACCGCGACATCAGCCAAACCGCCATCGACGTCCTGCGCGGAGCCTTCAGAAGGGACTAAAACGTGCGCATTGCCCAATTGATCGACTCACTCAATATTGGTGGCGCCGAAACACTGCAACTCACCTTTGCCCAGGCCGCCGCCCGCCAAAATCTGCCCGCAACTGTGATAAGCCTGCGTAAACGCCCTGAAAGCCCCCTGCCCGCTCAAATACAACAAACTGGCGCAAAACTAATCGAACTGGACGCCCCCCGTCTTGTTGACCCGAACCGCTTCCTGCAATTGCTGCGCGCTTTACGCCGCGAAAAAATCGAAGTCATTCACGCCCATCTGACGTATGCCATCTTACTCGGCGGCCTGGCCTCGCGTCTGACCGGTATTCCCATCGTTGCCAGCATCCACAACACTACCTCCGACCGTCTTGGCCGGGCTGAAAACTTCTTCCTGCGCCACTTCACCGACCATGTCATTGCCGTCGGCACAGCCGTTGCTGCAACCTACCAGCCCATTCTTGGCAAAAAGACTATCACCACCCTGCCCAATCCAGTCGCAGCGCTGCCCAGCCTGCCTGTAGAAGAACAAACCCGCCTGCGCGCCACCCTGATGAGCGGCGACCCTTCCCGGCCCCTGCTCCTCAGCGTCGGACGCCTGGAGCCGCAAAAAGGTCTGCACGACCTGCTGCAAGCCGCCAACCTGGTGCGTCAACACATCCCTAACGCCTTTTTTGCCATTGCCGGAAGCGGTAGTCAATATCCCCAACTGCAAGCCCAAATCTCCAAACTCAGCCTGGAGCAAACCGTCGCGCTGCTCGGCCCGCGCAGCGACATCCCGGCCCTGCTGGCCGCCTGCGACGCCTTCGTCATCGCCTCCCACTGGGAGGGCCTGCCCATCGCTCTACTCGAAGCCATGTCGGCGGGGCGACCCATTATCGCCACCCGCGCAGGTGATATTCCCAACGTTCTGAATGCCCAAACCGGCCTGCTCGTAGCCCCCCAAGAACCTCAACAACTGGCCGCGGCAATACGTCAAATGCTGGGTAATCTCCCCCAGGCCAAACAGATGGGGCAAGCCGCCCGCCAATATGTTCAACAACATCACAGCCCAGAAGCCTGGCTCAAGCAACTCAACCAAATTTACGCCCAAACCGCCCGTTCCCAAAACCAGCAATGAAATCTGAACCCCTGCATGTGGTCATGCTCATTCAAGATTACTACCCGCGGCTGGGCGGCGCGCAACGCCAAATCGCCGAACAAGCCCCCCTGCTCAAAGACCTGGGCGTCGAAATCAGCGTACTCACCCGCCGCTACCCCGGCTTGAAAGCCTTTGAGCGCATTAACGGCGTCCCCGTCTATCGCCTGCCTGTCCCTGGCCCCAAGGCCCTGGCCGCCATCACCTTTATCCTCAGCGCGGTTTGGAAAATCATCCGCCTGCGCCCCAACCTGATTCATGCCCAAGAACTGCTCTCTCCCGCCAGCGCCGCCGTCCTGGCCCGCTGGCTCACGGGTATCCCCATCGTCGCAAAGGTATTGCGCGGCGGACATCTGGGCGATATGGCAAAAATCAGCCGCGGCAAATTTGGAAAATGGCGCGTACCACTCATCTGCAACAACATCGATGGATTTGCTGTCATCAGCGGGGAGATTGATACTGAATTGCACGCTGCCAACGTTCCCGTTTCGCGGCGGTTTCGCATCCCCAACGGGGTAGACATAGAACGCTTCAAACCCGCGCCTGCCGCCGCTATTTCAGCCTTGCGCCAAAGCCTGGGCCTGAACCCGCAAGACCTGCTTGCCTTGTACGCCGGGCGGCTCGAAACCGAAAAACGAGTCGATCAAATCATCGAATGCTGGCCGCAAATACGCCAAAACCACCCTCAAGCGCGGTTGCTTGTGCTGGGCAGTGGCTCACAAGAACAAGCCCTGCGCCAACTGGCCGGGGAAGGCGTCGATTTCATCGGCCAGGTCGATAATGTAATCCCCTACCTTCAGGCTGCCGACCTGTTCATCCTGCCCTCATCCACCGAAGGACTTTCCAATGCCATGCTCGAAGCACTCTCGTGCGGCTTGCCGGTCATTGCCACCAGCGTTGGCGGTGCAGAAGATGTCATCCAACACGGGCAAAACGGCTGGCTGATTGCGCCCGACCAACCCAAAGAATTATGCCAGGCCATCCTGACTCTGTTCGCTGCCCCCGAATTGCGAAAAACTCTCGGCGTAAACGCCCGGCAGGGCATCGTTGAACATTATGCCCTGCCGGTGGTGGTACAAAAAATCCGCGCGATGTACGACGAAGTTCTTAAACGACAGAACGCGCCGCATCCATAGCCGCCTGCACCGTTTCTGCCAGGGTTTTGACATTTGGCTCTTTGAAAATCGTTTCGTGATCACCGGGGATTTCAAACAAATCGATTTTGCCGTCTACATGCGCAGACCAGCCCAGGGTATCATCGCGCACAACGCCTTCATCCTGCACCTGGGCAAAGAAAACCTGGGCCGGCCCCGCATAAGGCGCAGGCCGATATAAATCCCCCATGCGCTGATTCAAACGGCGCACATATTCAGCCCGTAGTTCAGCCGGCAAAGGCCATTTCAGGGCGCGATAAAAAGCAATCATGGCCTCGGTGATAGTTTTTTTTGCAAACTGAAGCACTTTTCTCAAAAAATTACCCGGATGAATACGTTTTAATTTGCCCTTCAAGCTCTTATCCCCGGCCAGGTAAACCGGATATTCTGGCGAAGGGGCATCAAGAAAAGCCAGAAAACGAACCTGCTCCCCAGCCTGATTTAGTTGCTGGGCCATTTCATAAGCAAAAATACCACCCACCGAAAAACCGCCCAGAAAATACGGGCCTTGCGGCTGAACCGAACGAATGGCTTGAATGTAATTCGAAGCCGCTTCCTGAATGCTCGTGGCTGGCTCGTCGTTCAAATCCAACCCTTTGGCCTGCAATCCATAAAAAGGCTGGTCTTTGCGCAGATATTTGGCAAAATCGAGATAGAAAAAGGCCCCGCCATCCGCATGGACACAAAACAAAGGTGCCAGTGTACCATCCGGTTTCACCGGCACAAGCACGGAGTTACGGGGCTGCCAGCCTTCATCCTGCAACACTGCTGCTAATTTTTCTACACTGGGATAATGAAAGATGAGAGAGAGCGGCAGGGTTTTGCCAAAACGGCTTTCAAGTTCGGTAATGATTTGCACAATCAGCAACGAATCGCCGCCAAAATCAAAAAAATTATCGCAAATTCCCATTTGCGGCGCATTGAGATACTGCCGCCATAGTTGAAGCAGGGAATCTTCCATTTCATTACGCGGCGCGCCTCCCGACTCCTGAAATGTAGACAGGGATTCTTCAGGAGTTGGCAGGGCGTTCCGGTCTATTTTTCCGTTGGGGGTCAGGGTAAATGCTTGAATCGGAATCAAAAACGCCGGACACATGGCTTCAGGCAGTTCGGCTTTCACCCAGGCCCTGAAGTTTTCGGGCAATTGCGGGGGTTGGCGCTCAACTTGCAAATAAGCGGCCAACTTGCGTGGCGCATTCTGGGGATAGCCCACCACCAGGGCCTGCTTTATTTCAGGGTGCTTGCGCAAAATCGTCTCGATTTCGCCCGGCTCAATACGAACTGAGCGAATTTTTATCTGCGCATCCACCCGCCCCAAATGGGTCAATAAACCAGGCTCAATTTCAGACACCAAATCGCCGCTGCGATAGTAGCGCTGTCCATCGCGCTCGATGAATTTTGTAGCCGTCAGTTCGGGCTGGTTCAGATAGCCGAGGCTAACACCCACACCGCCCACATACAACTCGCCTGCGTGCCCAAATTCGCAACAATTACCGTTTTCATCTACAATCAGCGTGCTAACATTTTCAATTGGGCGACCAATTGGCACAATTTCATAAGTTTTTGAAGAGTCAAACAAGTATCGGGTGGTTACAGCCGTGCATTCGGTCTGCCCATAGGTATTAAAGAGTTGCATGTGGGCCGGAACCAGCCGATGCCAGGCATTAACAAACGAGGCTTCAACCCGTTCGCCGCCTGTCACCATTACCCGCAGGCAATCCGGCAAATGGGCAGGGTCTTTTTCGAGGTGATTGACCAGTTCATGCCAGAAAGCGGTCGAGGGCATCATGACGCTGATTTGATAATCGGCACACTGACGCCAGAAAGCCGGAAAAGAATTCATCATTTCCGGGGTGCGCAGTGCCAGGGTAGCCCCACTGCCCAAACACGGAAAAATTTCCTCGCCGCTCGTATCCCAACTAAGCGAGGCAAACTGTAAAACACATTCGCCCGGCTGAAGCCCGTAAGCCTCGCGCGCAGAAAGGATGTAGTTGTGCCAGCCTTGTTGCGCCACCATCACACCTTTGGGTTGGCCGGTAGAACCAGATGTGTACATCACATAGGCCAGGCTGTTGGCTGAAATCTCAATATCAAGATCCTCTTCAGGCAAGGCTTTAAGTTCGGTATCCAGCGCATCCTGACAAATCTGTTGACCGGGGTAATCAGGGAATTTCTCGGTAAATTTCTGGCAGGTTATCAAAAGCGAACACTCTGCATCTTGCAACATAAATGCCAGGCGGCTGACAGGGTAGGCCGGGTCGAGCGGCACATAGGCGGCCCCGGCTTTTAAAATACCCCAAATAGCAACAATCATATCGATGGAGCGCTCCAGGCACAAACCAATCCGTGATTCGGGGTTGACCCCTTTGGATAGCAACCAGCGCGCCAATTGATTGGCGCGCTGGTTAAGGGCCTGATAGGTAATAGACTGATCATAAAAACGAACAGCAATGGCTTGCGGATGTTGCCGGGCCTGTTCTTCAAAAATTTTCGATAGGGGCTTCCAGTGGATGGGTGATTTTGGCTCAGGCATGTCTCTCTCTCAGATTTTCAGGTTAGATCCCAATCGCGCAACCAGATTTCAAGGGCAGTCAGGTTGTAGATGCGGGCATAAGCGCCCTCACGGCTCAGGTATGGATGTTGTTTTTGACCGGTAAAAACCTGCCAGGGGTTATCAAGAAAAGCAGAATTGAGCAAATTTGTCCAGCGGGTTTCGCGTGAGAAGAGCAAACCACGCAAGTAATCGAGCGTGGCCGGGGCGCTGGCCCAACGGTCAAACGGAAAATTAAAGCCATGCTTGGGGCGCTGTACCACTTTGCGGGGCAGGTATTTGCGCGCCAGTTGATAGGCCAGGT